>JAEZCG010000041.1 GCA_023430065.1 Pseudomonadota bacterium
CCGGTATCGCCCTGCAAGTACTTGTCGAACGGCGCGGGGGTGATCAACACGCGCTCGTAGGCGCCGATCGCCAAGCCCCAGTTCTCGACGTTCACCGGCTCGGCCTGACCGGGAAACGCCTTCTCGAACATCTCCCGGTACGGCAGGGCACGCAGGCGCCTCTCGGCCTCCGCATAGTCCTTGTTGCCGTAGGCCAGTCCGCTGGTCAGCGCCTTCACCGCCTGTTCCTCGACGTCCACCCGGTTGCCGCCGTAATGCTGCACGAACTGGAGCGCCGTATTGAACACGGTGGGCACGTTGCGCGGCAGCTCGCGGCCACCGTTCCCGACCGACTGCGGCAGGGCATCGCCGCCGTAGAAGAACGGGTTGTGGCAGGCGGCACAGCTCTGGCGCCCGTCGGTGGACACCCGTGTCTCGAAGAACAGTGCCCGTCCCAGTTCGACGCGCTCGGGCGTGATCGGGCGTTCGGGCGTGCCGGCATCGGCCGGCAGCGGCTTGAAGATGCCTTGCGCCCGCGCGAGAAGCGCCTGGTCCTCGTCGCGCGCCGCCGTCACGCCGGCCGCTGCCGCGGTCAATCCAGCGCCCATCGCGCAGATCAAGACAGCCCGTTTCGATGTCCGCATCGTCGATCTCCCTGTTCGCGTGTCACCGGCTGGCCCCCGACGCGCGGGAGTCTAGCACCGGCGCGGGGACCCGCCGACCCTGCCGTGATCGGGGGGTGTGGTCGCCGCGGTAAACTAGCCCTTCGCGCAAGCGTGCGCGCTCGTTCGAGCAGGCCTGCCCATGACTGACATGTCCCTGAGACTGGAACACCTGAATCTGCCAGCGCGCGACCCCGAGGGGCTGGCCCGCTGGTACGCGGACACCTTCGGACTGCGCGCGGAGCGTCACCTCGTGCGCGGACCCGGCGTGCTGATCGCCTTCCAGCGCGGCGAACCGATCGACAAGCCCGACCAGTTGCACCTGGGCCTGCGCGTGCCGTCTTTGGAGGCGCTGCAAGCGTGGGCGCGGAAGTTCGGCGTGGCGACGAAGGTCGGCCCGGAGTTCACCACGATCAAGGTCTTCGACCCCGACGGTTACTGCATCGAGCTGTATACCCCCTCCGCATGACCACCCGCCAACTTCGTCGCCTCCTGCCTTCATGACCATCGGTTTCCGCATCCTCCCGTCGCCGCCTCCGCCTTCGGCCGAGGTGATCGCCGCCTTGCGCCAGCTGGCCGTCGCCAACTTGAGCGACAGCATGCACTTCACGCGGGCGATGTCCGGCGCCCTGCGTCCCCTGCACAAGAGTGGGCTCCTGTGCGGACCGGCGCTGACCGTGCGTGTCCCGCCGAATGACAATCTGATGGTGCACAAGTCGGTTGACATGGCGCGCCCCGGCGAGGTGATCGTCGTGGAGGCCGGCGGCGATCTGGACGTCAGCGTGGTGGGCGGCATCGTCACTGCGTATGCGGCCAGCCGCGCCGTCGGAGGCTTCGTCATCGACGGCGCGGTGCGGGACACGGCGGAGATCAGCGCCGGGACGCTCCCGGTCTATGCCCGGGGCATCTGCGCGCGCGGACCTCGCAAGGAAGGGCCGGGCGAGATCAACGTCCCGGTGACCATCGGCAACGTCCCGGTCAATCCCGGCGACATCGTCGTGGGCGATCAGGACGGGCTCGTGGTCGTCCCCCTCGCCGATGCGCAGGAGGTGATCGAGCGCACCCGCGCACTGGCCAGGCGCGAGGAAGAGACCATGCAGAAGATCGCCGCGGGCACTCTGGAGCGGGCCTGGATCGACCAGGCGTTGCGGGCCAAGGGCTGCACGATGTGAGGCGAGCGCGGACGACACGCCAGGAGGACTGCACATGAAGATCGCCATCATCGGCACCGGCGCAATGGGAAGCGTGTACGCCGCCCTGCTCGGTGCCGCCGGACACGAGGTCTGGGCCATCGACGCCTGGCGTGAGCATGTCGAGGCGATGCGCACCAAGGGCCTGCGCCTGGAAGGGGCTTCCGGTGACCGCACGGTCAAGCTGCACGCGAGCACCGACGCAATGCAGGCAGGTCCTTGCGACCTGGTGATCATCGCCACCAAGGCGATGCACGTGGAACAGGCGGCGCAAGCGGCCAGACCGCTGCTCAAGGACGACACCGTAGTGCTGTCGATTCAGAACGGACTGGGCGGCCCGGATACGGCGGCTCGCGTGCTCGGCCGCGAGCGCGTGATGGTGGGGGTGGTGGGCGGCTTCGGCGCGTCGATGCGCGGACCCGGCCACGCCCATCACAACGGCTGGGAGCTGGTGCGTCTGGGCGAGTTCGGCGGACCGATCACGCCGCGCCTGCAACAGGTGGCGCAGGTGTGGGAGTCGGGCGGGTTCCGGGTGAAATGCTTCGACGACATCGACCAGCTGATCTGGGAGAAACTGATCTGCAACGTGTGCTTCTCCGGAACCTGCTCGGTGACCGAACGCACGATCGCGGAAGTGATGAACGACCCGGACACCTGGGACGTGGCTTCCGGATGCGCACGCGAGGCCTACCAGGTGGCCGTTGCGCGGGGCGTGAAGCTCGACATCCAGGACCCGGTCGAGTACGTGCGCAATTTCGGATCGAAGATCCCGAACGCGCGCCCGTCGATGCTGCTCGACCATATGGCCGGGCGCATGTCGGAGATCGACTCGATCAACGGCGCAATCGCGCCGGCGGCCGAAGCCGTCGGACTGAAGGCGCCGTACAACACCGTGATCAGCGCGCTGGTGCGGGCAAAGGAGCGCAAGCTCGGCGTGAGACAGTGACGCGCGAAGCGCACGCAGCGCGCAGCGGTGTCGTGCCGGGCGAGGGCGTGGGAAGAGGCTTCGTCGGGATCCGACGTCAGGATGTCTCGCTGCGCTCGACACGACGCCGGTGGAAGATGGGCACTGCGCTAATGTGAAGTCCAAGCACGCATCGAACTGCAAGGAGATTCGGATGAAGAAGTACCAGATGTACATCGACGGCAAGTTCGTCGACGCGGCCGGCGGACGCTGGTTCGACAGCTACTACCCCTACACCGGCAAGGTGTGGGCGCAGGTCGCACAGGGCGATGCACAGGACGCCGACCGGGCGGTCGAGGCGGCCCACCGCGCGCTGTCGGGTCCTTGGTCGCAGCTCACCGCCAGCCAGCGCGGCCTGCTGATCCACAGGCTGGGCGACCTGGTCGCGCGCGACGCGAGGCAGCTCGCCGAGATCGAGGTGCAGGACAACGGCAAGCTCATCGCCGAGATGGGCGGGCAGTTGAACTACATCCCACAGTGGTACTACTACTTCGGCGGCCTGGCGGACAAGATCGAAGGTAGCGTCATCCCGCTCGACAAGAAGGGCTATTTCAATTTCACGCGCCACGAGCCGGTGGGTGTCGTGGTGGCGATCACCGCATGGAACTCGCCGCTGCTCCTGCTTGCCTACAAGCTGGCGCCCGCGCTCGCTGCCGGCTGCACCGTGGTGATCAAGCCCTCGGAGTTCACTTCGGCCTCGACGCTGGAGTTCGTCAAGCTGGTCGAGGAAGCCGGCTTCCCGCCCGGCGTCGTGAACGTGGTGACGGGCTTCGGCAAGGAAGTGGGGCCGGCGCTCACCACCCACCCCAAGGTGGCGAAGGTGTCCTTCACCGGCTCCGATGCCACGGGTCGCGCGATCAACGAGGCCGCGTCCAAGAGCTTCAAGCGCGTGACGATGGAACTGGGCGGCAAGTCGCCCAACATCGTGTTCGACGACGCCAACCTCGACGATGCCGTCAACGGCGCGGTGTCCGGCATTTTTGCCGCGGCCGGCCAGACCTGCATCGCCGGCTCGCGCCTGCTGTTGCAGGAGAGCGTGCACGATCGGTTCGTCGAGCGACTGACCGCGATGGCGAATACCGCGAAGATGGGCGACCCGATGAGTCCGCAGACGCAGATCGGTCCCATCGCGACGCAGCCGCAGTATCAGAAGGTCCTGAGCTACATCGACATCGCCAAGAGCGAAGGCGCCGCACTCGCCATGGGCGGCGCAAAGGCTTCGGGCGGCGAGTGCGGCGACGGCTGGTTCGTCCAGCCGACCGTGTTCACCGGCGTCAAGAACAGCATGCGCATCGCCCAGGAGGAAGTGTTCGGCCCCGTGCTGTCGGTGATCAAGTTCAAGGACGAGGACGAGGCGGTGACGATTGCCAACGACATCCGCTTCGGTCTCGGCGCCGGCGTATGGACCAGCGACATCGGCCGCGCGTTTCGCATGTCGGAACGTATCCAGGCCGGAACCGTCTGGGTCAACACCTATCGCGCGGTGAGCTACATGTCGCCCTTCGGCGGATTCAAGGATTCAGGCTTCGGCAAGGAGAACGGCATTGCCGCGATCCGCGAGTACCTGCAGTTGAAGAGCGTGTGGATCAACACCGGTGCGGCGACGGCCAACCCGTTCGTGATGCGGTAGTGAGGATCAGACAAACGCTCAACGCAAAGACCGCGAAGGGCGCAAAGTCATGCAAAGCGAACACCCTTTGTTCTTTGTGTTCGATGTCTTCTATGTGTTCTTTGCGCTCTTTGCGTCCTTTGCGTTGAGAGGCTTCGAGATTTCTGGAGGAGAAGCATGAAAGGCGTCGTATTCCTGGGCGATCGCAAGCTCGAGCTGATGGAGTTTCCCGATCCGACGCCCGGCCCCGGCGAAGTCGTGCTCGAGATCAAGGCCTCGGGCATGTGCGGCAGTGACCTGAAGTTCTACCGCGCGGTGGGCGGCGCGTCCTCGCTCGGCCTCGGCGGAAAGAGCGGCCCCAACATCGCCGGCCATGAACCGTGCGGCGTGGTGGCCGCGGTCGGCCCCGGTGTGGCGGAGAACCAGGCCAGGGTCGGCATGCGCGTGATGCAGCACCACTATCGCGGCTGCGGCGTGTGCGATCACTGCAACACCGGGTGGATGCAGCTGTGCGTCGAAGGCGTGAAGGAAGTCTACGGCGCGACCGGCCATGGCGCGCATGCCCGCTACATGAAGTGCCCGGCACGCACGCTGGTGCCGCTGCCCGACGAATTGAGCTTCGAGGCCGGCGCAGCGATTTCCTGCGGCACTGGCACCGCCTGGGGCGCGTTGCATCGCCTGGCGCTCCTGGGCGACCAGACCATCGCGGTGTTCGGCCAGGGCCCGGTGGGGCTGTCGGCCACGCTGCTCGCCTCGCAGATGGGCGCCCGCGTCATCGCGCTCGACACCAGTGAGGAGCGCCTGCAGCGGGCCAAGGAGTTCGGCGCAGACATCCTGATCAATCCCACGACTGCGGGCAACACGGTCCAGGCGATTCGCGAGGTGACCGGAGGTCGCGGCGCGCATGCCTCGATGGACTGCTCTTCTTCACCACAGGCTCGCGCCGATGCGGTGAAGTGCGTGCGCACCTGGGGCAAGGCCTGCTTCGTCGGAGAGGGCGACAGCGTGACGCTGGACGTGAGCAACGACATGCTGCGCCGTCAGGTCACCATCATCGGATCGTGGACCTTCTCCACGGTCGGCCAGGCCGAGTGCGGCCGCTACATCGCCGAGCGCGGCATCGATCTGGACAAGCTCTTCACCCATCGCTGGACGCTCGAGCAGGCCGAGGAGGCCTACCAGCTCTTCGACCGGCAGACCTCGGGCAAGGGCGTCATCCTGCCGTCCTAGGTCGACGTGTTCGAGGGGTACGACCTGCGCACCGTCCCCGTCGGCGACATCGCTCTGCGGGTGCGCGTCGGCGGCGAGGGTCCACCGCTGCTGCTGCTTCACGGCAACCCGCAGACGCACGTGATGTGGCACGCGCTGGCACCCGCACTGGCGCAGCGCTTCACGGTGGTGGCGAGCGACCTGACCGGCTATGGCATGAGCAGCAAGCCGCCATCCACGCCTGATCATGCGCCGTATGCCAAGCGCGCCATGGCGCGCGATCAGGTCGAGTTGATGCGCACACTGGGCTTCGAACGCTTCGCGGTAGCCGGGCACGATCGCGGCGCACGCGTCGGCTACCGCATGGCCCTCGATCATCCCCAGGCGGTCTCCAGGCTGGCCGTGCTCGACATCGTGCCCACCTACGAAGCATTTACCCGCGGGGGCCGCGACTTCGGGATGGGCTACTACCACTGGTTCTTCCTGGCCCAGCCGGCACCGCTTCCCGAACGCCTGATCGGCGCCGATCCCGACTGGTGGTGGCACTGGCACACCGATCGCGGTCCGCGTGACGACATCTTCGTGCCGGAAGCCCGGGAGGACTACCTCGCCTGCTTCCGCGACCCCGAGACGATCCGCGCGGTCTGCGAGGACTACCGTGCCGGCGCCGCCATCGACTGCCAGCACGACGAAGCGGACAAGCGCGCCGGGCGGAAGATCGCCTGTCCGCTGCTCGTGCTGTGGGGCGCGAACGCCAGGCTGGCGGCGTGGTACGACACGCTTGCCGTGTGGCGCGAGTGGGCCGACGACGTGAGCGGTCATTCGCTGCCCTGCGGCCACTATCTGCCGGAGGAGAGTCCGGACGAGACGCTCGCTGCGTTTCTCGCGTTCTTTACCGGGACGTGAACGGACCCGGCGTGCGCCGGGTTGCATCGAACTCGGCGGACACCGAGGTCGAATCGGGTACGCCGCCTGCTGAACTCGGTGGATTTTCCATCCCCGAGAGCCGTGCATGTTCGCCGCGCGCCGCGCGCTCCTCATTGCCTTTGCCGCCCTCCTCGTCGCTGCCTGCAATCGCGATGAGGACGCTGCGCAAACGCCTCCCCCCGTACAGGTCGGCGTGATCGAGGCGGAGAGCGGACCGGTCACCGTTTTCGAGGAGTACGTCGCGCAGACGGAGGCACCGCACACGATCGAACTGCGCTCGCAAGTGGCCGGGCTGCTCGAACGGCAGGCCGTGCCGGACGGTGCTCGCGTGAACAAGGGCGATCTGCTCTATCAGATCGACCCGCGACCCTTCCGCGTCGCGCTGGAGCAGGCCAATGCCAATCTGGCGCAGTCGCGTGCAGCCCTCGCGAACGCACAACAGACGCTCGATCGCTACGAGGAACTGGTGGATCAGGGCTTCGTCAGCAAGCAGGCGTTCCAGAACGCCGTCGCGCAGCAGCGTCAGGCCGCGGCCGCGGTGGAGGCGCAGCGCGCACTGGTGCGCGAGGCACGCATCAACCTCGGCTACACGGACATCCGTGCGCCCGCCGACGGCTTCCTCAGCGAGTCTCGGGTGCGGCCGGGCGCTCTCGTCACCGCGCAGCAAACCCTGCTCAACACGCTGTACTCGAGCGATCCGATGTACGTCTACTTCACCGTGTCCGAAGAGAAGATGCCGGCGCTGCAGAAGGCCATGCACGCGGCAGCCGACCAGGACGAGTCGGCACGGCGATTCCGCATCCGGCTCAGCGACGGCACGGAGTACCCGTACCGCGGTGCACTCGACTTCGTGGACACCAACGTGGACGATCGCACCGGCACGCTACGCGCGCGCGTCTCGGTACCCAATCCGAACCGCGTGCTGCGACCGGGCATGTTCGTGCGCCTGGCCGCTCCGGGACTCGACGCGCAGCAGGCGATCACGATCCCGCAGAAGGCGGTGACGGAGTTGCAGGGTCTGAAGACCGTCTACGTGATCGGACCGGACAACAAGCCGCAGATGCGTCAGATCGTCGCCGACACGCGCGTGGGCAACCGCTGGGTGGTCAGCGAAGGCCTGAAGCCCGGCGAGCTCGTCGTAGTGGAGGGACTGCCGAAGATCCAACTCATGCCCGGCGCACCGGTCAAGCCGGTGCCGGTGGGGGAAGCGGAGCAGACTGCCTCGACACCCGCGGCCGCGCCGCAACCCTGAGCGGCTGCGCGCTCGCATGTACGACTTCTTCATCGAGCGACCAGTCTTTTCGACGGTGATCGCTCTGGTGATCGCGCTTGCCGGCGCGCTCGCCATGTTCACCCTGCCGATCTCTCAATACCCCCAGGTCGTGCCGCCGCAGGTGACGGTCAGCACCAATTTTCCGGGCGCCGACGCCACAGTGGTGGTGCAGTCGGTTGCCTCGCCCATCGAGCAGCAGGTCAATGGTGCGACCGACATGCTGTACATGGACTCCTACAGTGGCAACGACGGCTCCTACAACCTGACGATCACTTTCGACGTCGGCACGGACCAGGACCTCGCGGCGGTGGAGGTTCAGAACCGTGTGTCGGTGGCGCAGAGTCAGCTCCCGGCGGACGTGATCCGCAATGGCGTGAGTGTGCGCAAGGTATCGAGCGATTTCCTCATGGTCATCGCCCTGACATCGCCCGAGCGCCGCTACGACCAGCTCTTCCTCAGCAATTACGCTCTGCTCAACCTGTACGACGCGCTCGGGCGGGTAGGCGGGGTGGGCAACGTGCGCATCTTCGGTCAGCGCGATTACAGCATCCGCATCTGGCTCGACCCGCAGCGCATGGCGCGACTGGGCATCACCGCGGCCGACGTCACCCGCGTGGTGCGCGAACAGAACACCGTCGCACCCGCCGGCGGCATCGGGCTGCCGCCTGCCCCCGCGGAGCAGGAGATGCAGTACAGCGCGCGCGTGCGCGGGCGCCTGACCGAAGCTTCCGAGTTCGCCGCCATCATCCTGCGTGCGCGGCCGGACGGCAGCGTGGTGCGCCTGGGCGACATCGCTCGCGTCGAACTCGCCGCCGCCGACTACTCGATCAACGCGGCCACCGACAACATCCCTTCCGCGCTGATCGGCATTTTCCTGCAGCCCGGCGCAAACGCGCTGCAGACGGCGCAGGGCGTGCGCGACGTGATGGACGAGCAGGCCGAACGCTTCCCCCCTGGCATGGTGTACTCGCTGCCATACAGCACGACGCCTTTCGTGACCGCGTCCCTCGAGGAGGTGGTGATCACGCTGTTCGAGGCCTTCGCGCTGGTGTGCATCGTCGTGTTCCTGTTCTTGCAGAGCTGGCGTGCCACGCTGGTGCCGATCCTGGTGGTGCCGGTCTCGCTGATCGGCACCTTCGCTGCGTTCGGCGCGCTGGGCTTCACGATCAACACGCTCACGCTGTTCGCGCTGGTGCTCGCCATCGGTATCGTGGTGGACGATGCGATCGTCGTGGTCGAAGCGATCCAGGAACGCCTCGACCGCAATCCGGACATGACGCCCGTGGAGGCCGCGAAGTCGGCCATGGCGGATGTCGGCGGCCCGGTGATCGCCATCACCCTCGCGCTGGTTGCCGTGTTCGTACCAGTTGCCTTCCTCGGCGGCCTGACCGGCCAGCTCTATCGCCAGTTTGCGCTCACGCTCACGGTCTCGGTGACCGTCTCCGCGATCTGCGCGTTGACCTTCACGCCAGCCCTGTCGGGGCTGCTGCTGCGCCGCGTGACGCACGACCGCCTCCACTCGGGCCGGGCGGGCCGCTTCTTCGGCGCATTCAACCGTGCATTCGAGCGCTTCCGCGGCAATTATGTCTCGACCACCGGCTTGCTGATCCGCCACGTGTGGCTGGTTCTGCTGACGCTCGGCGTACTAGTGATCGCGGTGTGGGGGCTGGTGTCGACGCGCCCGACCGGACTGGTACCGCAGGAGGATCAGGGCTACCTGTTCAGCGTGGCGCAACTGCCGGCCGGCGCTTCCCTGCAGCGCACCAGCGCGGTCATGACGCAGCTGGTCGAGGCCGCCCGCGGCGAACCGGGTGTCGAGGGCGCGGTCACGATCGCCGGCTTCAACCTGCTCACCGGGCAATCGGTGTCGTACAACGGGACCATGTTCATTCGCCTGCGTCCGTTCGCGGAACGCGACGCGGACCAGTCGGCGCAGGCACTGCAGCAGCGTCTGATGGGCAAGCTCAACGCGGCAGCGCGCGAGGCCGGCGTGCTGGTGCTCAACCCGCCACCCATCCGCGGCATGAGCACGGCGGGCGGATTCACTTTCGTCCTGCAGGACCGCACCGGCGGCGACGCCGAGCGGCTGGCACAGGGGCTGCAGGGATTGCTCGCGCGTGCACGCGAACGGCCGGAGATCGCGTCCGTCTATTCAGGCTTCGACCCGAGCGTGCCGCAGATCCGCTTCGACGTGGACCGTGAGCAGGTCAAGACCCTGGGCGTGAACCTGGACGAGGTGTTCCAGACGCTGCAGGTGTTCCTCGGCGGCTTCTACATCAACGACTTCAACCGCTTCGGCCGCACCTTCCGGGTGCTGGCACAAGCTCAGGCGGAGGCGCGGGCGCAGCCCGAGGACATCAACAACTTCTATGTGCGCGCGCAGGACGGCGCCATGGTGCCGCTATCGACGCTCGTGCGCATCGAGGCCACGAACGGGCCGCAGTTCTTCGAGCGCTTCAACCTCTACAACGCGGCCACGGTGAACGGCAGTGCGGCGCCCGGCTTCAGCACCGGGCAGGCGATGGCAGCGATGGAGCAGGTGGCAGCCGAACTGCCGCCGGGATTCTCGTATGCCTGGAGCCAGGCGAGCTATCAGGAGAAAGCGACCCAGGGGCAGACCGCCATCGCCTTTGCGCTCTCCCTGCTGTTCGTGTTTCTCGTGCTGGCCGCGCTGTACGAGAGCTGGGCGATGCCGGTGGCCATCGTGCTGGTGATCCCGTTCGGCGTGCTGGGCGCGTTCCTCGGTCTTCTGCTGCGCTCGCTGGAGAACAACGTCTACACGCAGATCGCGCTGATCATGCTGATTGCGCTCGCTGCACGCAATGCGATCCTGATCGTCGAGTTCGCGAAGCTCGCACGCGACCGCGGCACACCCATCGTCGAGGCCGCGCTGCAGGGCGCGCGCTTGCGCATCCGGCCGATCCTGATGACGGCGTTCGCGTTCATTCTGGGCGCGATGCCGCTCGCGCTCGCCACGGGTGCGGGCGCAGGCGCGCGCCAATCGCTCGGCACCGCCGTGGTGTTCGGGATGCTGGTCGCGACGATGCTGGGTATCTACTTCATTCCGGCGTTCTACGTCTGGCTGCAGCGACTGGCCGAGCGCCGCCATCCCTTCCGCCAGGAGCGGCAGGATCCGCCACCGGGTGGCGGCGGCGAAGCGCGGCCCACGCCCGCCTCGCCGCAGCGTGCACCCTGAGCACTCGTTCTCACTCGACCGGTTCGAGGTAGTCGGCACTCACCCAGCCGCCCAAGTCACGCCCCGCCACGACCACGCGCATCCAGCCGCCGCGCCGTTCCAGCAGATCCACCGTTGCGTGCCGCGCGAGCCGTGCCAGGATGCGATGTTCGCGGCCCGGTCCCTGACGCAGATTGAGCAGGCGGGCCGTCACACGGTAGCGCCCGGGGGCGCCGTCACTTCCACCGAACACCGCCGCGCGCACGTTCGCCATCGGGAAGGCCGGTCCGGGATCCGATTTGCGGCCCGGCGCGATGTCGTCGTGGCCGAGGATCCCCGCGAGCCGGTATGCACGCACCAGGATTCTCGCAATGTCGAGCACGACCTCGACCTGCGTGTCGGTGTAGGCGTGCCAGTACGCCTCCGCCTGCTCGTTTCGATGGCGCGCGGTCACCACGTCGGCGGCCGGATACACATCCTGGAAGCACGCCCGGTAGGCGCCGTCCGTGCCGCGATTCAGGCGGCCCGCATTGTCCATCTCGATCCCGATCGAGTGCTGGTTCAGCCCCCGCAGGCCCTTCCATGCACTACGCCCCGCATGCCAGGCGGCGCGGTTGAACGGCACCATCTGGACGACGCGGCCGTCGCGCCCGACGACCAGGTGGGCGGACGCCCGCGCGTCGCGTCGCATGAAGTGGGCGATGGTGCCGTCGAGACTGCGCCCGGCGGTGTAGTGCAGCACCAGATAGGAGGGGGAGATCGCGCCGCCCTGGTTGGGCGAGGGCAGGATGCGCACGCGATCGCCGGGCTCGAACAGGTGCTCGCCTAGCAGCAGGTCGCGTGTCATCGTCGTTCTCCTTCGCCGGTCGGGACGGAACGCCGCTTGCCGACTCTACCCGATGCAAATGATGGAGTGGAACCACGCTGTGGAGAATCGACCATGAAGACGCTCCCCGCAACACTTCTCGCCGTCTCGCTTGCACTCGCTGCACCCGCTCTCGGACAACAGACGGCCGAGAGTCCGCGCGCACAGCCGGTCACACCGGATGCCTCGCGCCAGTCGGGCCGGGCCATGACCATACGCGGAACCGTCGAGTCCGTGGATCGGCACACGCGCACCATCGTGATCAAGGACGAAGACGGGCGGTTGTCCTCGCTGCGCGTCGACCGGGACATTCCCAATTTCGACCAGCTTGCCAAGGGCTCGAAAGCGACTGTGCGCTACGCCGAGGCGATCCTGGTGTCCCTGGGCAACACGGACGTGCCGCCCAAACCGCAGGTAGACAGGCGCGCCCCGCAGCAGACACCGGATGGCAATCAGTCGGCCATACGCGACGCGCCGCACACGCGCGTGATGGGCGAAGTCACCGAGATCGACGCCACGCGCAACCGCATTCGGCTGCAGACCGAGAAAGGCGAGGACATCCTGATGGCGGTGCCGGACGCCAAGCGCGTGGCGGGCCTGAAGGAAGGCGACCAGGTGGTGGCGACATATGTGGAAGCCTTCGCGCTCGCGATCGAGCCGGGCGATGGGACGGGCACCGCGGAGTCGGAGCGAGGTGCCGTGACGCGCTAGCGTTCGACCACGCGTACGCTCACCCAGCCGCGCACCGAGTTGATGAACCATGCGCGTGTGGCGCGCCGCAGGTCCTCCACGCGCAGCACCGCTTCCTCGATCTCGCCGGCCGCCAACAGCACCTGGCGGTACGCGCCTGCGAGGAGCCCGCTCTCCGTGGGCGGCGTCAACCGGCGGCCTGCGACTTCGAGCACTACGTTTCCCCGGGTGAACTCGGTCAATTCCCCGCGCTCGTTCCAGAGCAGCGTGTCGAACGCGCCGGCAGGTGGTTGGTGCGGCGCATAGACGCCGCGCGCGGTCGTCTTCCAGCGCAGGAACTCTTCATCGCTTTGCACCGGCGAGGTTGCGAGCACCACCGTCGCCTCGCCGGGTGACGGCTCCAGGGCGAATACCTGCGTACGCAGCCTGCCGTCGCGCCGGCACAGCAGGCGCACCCGCCATGCGCCGTCCGGGTGCGCCTGCTCCAATTGCACCCGCAGTGCATCCAGCACGGCCTCGTCGACGGCGAAACCGAAGTGCTCGGCGGCCGCGCACAAGCGGGTGCGATGCTCGGGCCACAGCCACACGGTTCCCTCGTGTAGCAGCATCGTCTCCAGCAGTTCGAAGTCGGCAGCGGCGCGCAACAGGAAGCGCCGCTTGGCCACCCACTCGCTGTACTCGGCCCCGGCGCTGGAGTGGATGGTGATGCCGCTGCCCACGCCGCATTCGGCGCGGCCGGCGCGCTTGTCCAGCGTGACGGTGCGGATCGCGACGTTGAACGTTGCGTGGCCGCCGGGGCGGATCACCCCCACCGCGCCGCAGTAGACACCGCGCGGGGACGATTCCAGTGCGCAGATCGCCTGCATCGCGCTGACCTTGGGCGCCCCGGTGACCGAGCCGCAGGGAAAGAGTGCGCCGAACACCTGGCTCAAGCCAACATCGTCGCGCGTGCGGCACTCGACCGTGGATGTCATCTGCCACACGGTGGGCAGGCCATGCGCCTCGAACAGCGCCGGCACGCGCACACTGCCGGTACGCGCGATGCGCGAAAGATCGTTGCGGATCAGATCCACGATCATCACGTTCTCTGCGCGCTCCTTGGCCGAATTCAGCATGGTCGCGCGCGCTGCCTCGTCGCGCGCGGGCTCGGCAAAGCGCGGGGCGGTACCCTTCATCGGGCGGGTGATGAGCCGGTCGTCGCGCCAGTCGAAGAACAGTTCGGGCGACACGCTGTGCACCTCCCACTCCGGCGTGGCGATGCGCGCGCAATAGCCATCGGGCTGTGCGGCGGCCAGCGCGCGGAACAGACTGCCCGCGTCTCCCGAAAAGGCCGCTCGCAGGCGCGTCGACGCGTTCACCTGGTAGTACGTGCCCGCGGCAATCCCCTCGCGGACGATACCGACCATCTCGCGCACGCGGGATTGCGGATCGTCGGCCCGCCAATGACCGCACTCGAATGCGCTCGCGTCCGTCCGAGCAGGCGCGTTGATGCCGTTTGCCGGGAAGGTGAAGAATGCGGCCAGGGGCAGGCTCGGCAGTGCACGTCGCGTAAGCAATGCTGCGTCGAACGCGGGCGCAGCCTCGTACGCGAGCAGACCCACCACCCAGTGCCCGGCACGCGCCGCCGCGTCCGCCGCGTCGATCGCGGCGATCACCTTCTCCGGCCGATACGCCTGCCAGCCGTCGACCGCGCTCGCGGCCACCAGGCGCAGCCGCCCGCCATCGCCCTGCGGAAAATCCACCTCTACCGTGACGTCCATACGACCCTCGACCCACAGCGCGAGCATAGCGCTCTCGCGTCGGCCCGCGGAGCCGGTATCCTTCGCGCCTCACACTTCGCGAGCCGCCATGCCCCGCCCCACTCCCGCAACGGGTCCCGCCGTCGCCCTCCTCGATGCTGCCCGCCTCCTTTCCGACGAGCTCGCGCATCTGCGCTTTCCCGCGCCGGTCGCACACGTGTACGACCCGCTGCAGTACGCCTGGGGCCCGTATGAGCAGTACGTCACGCGCTTCGCGGCAACGCCCAAGCGGGTGGTACTGCTGGGGATGAACCCGGGTCCCTTCGGCATGGTGCAGACCGGCGTGCCGTTCGGTGAGGTCGCCGCCGTGCGTGACTGGATGGGCATTCGCGCCCCCGTGCACAAGCCCGCTCGCGAGCACGCACGGCGCTGCATCGAGGGCTTCGACTGCGCGCGCTCGGAGGTGAGCGGGCGACGGCTGTGGGGCTGGGCCGCCCAGCGCTGCGGTCCGGCACAGCGCTTCTTCGAGCACTGGTTCGTGCTCAACTACTGCCCGCTGGCGCTGCTCGAGGAGTCGGGGCGCAACTTCACGCCGGACAAGCTGCCGGCGGCCATCCTGCAGCGGCTGTACGCAGCCTGCGACCGGCACCTCGCCGCTGCGCTGCAGGCCCTCCAGCCCGAGTGGGCGATCGGCATCGGCGCTTTCGCCGAGAAACGCCTCCGCGCCGTCGCCCAGGGCGCGCTGCTGGACGGCACATTCGCGCGCCGGCTGCAGATCGGATGCATCCTGCATCCCAGCCCGGCCAGCCCGCTCGCGAATCGCGGCTGGGCGCAGGCCGCGCAGGAGCAGTTGGCCGACCTGGGCGTCGCCCTGCCCTGCTGAGGGCGGACCGATCAGGTGGCAACCGCGGCCTCCGATCCGTCGGGCGACACGCGCGTCACGCATCGTCGCGTGCTGGCGATCGCCGCGCCCATCATGTTTTCCAACGTCTCGACACCGCTGCTCGGCGCGGTCGACACCGCCATCGTCGGACGCCTGCCGGATCCCGCCTACATCGGCGCCGTGGCCCTCGGTGCGCTCGTGTTCAGCTTCGTGTTCTGGGCGTTCGGATTCCTGCGCATGGGCACGACCGGCCTCACCGCGCAGGCACTGGGCGCGGGCGATGCGGACGAGATGCGTGCGGCTCTCGGGCGCGCCCTGCTCATCGCTGTGGGAATCGGTGCCGGGCTGGTCGCGCTGCAGTGGCCGATCGGTCTCATGGCGTTCGCCCTGCTCGAGGGCAGCGATCAGGTCGAGAGCATGGCCCGGCAGTACTACGACGTGCGCATCTGGGCAGCGCCGGCGACGCTGGTCAACTATGCCCTGCTCGGCTGGTTCATCGGGCTGGGGCGCGCCAAGGTCGCGCTCGTGCTCCAGCTGGCACTGAATCTCACCAACATCGCACTGGATGCGCTGTTCGTCCTCGCATTCGGCCTCGGCGTCGCCGGCGTCGCATGGGGAACGCTGATCGCGGAATGCGTTGCGGCTGCGCTCGGACTGTCCATTGCCATGCGCCATCTGCAACGCCTCGGCGGTCGCTGGCAGCGCGTGCGGCTACTCGAGCCCGCCGGTCTGAGGCGCACGATCGCGGTCAATCGCGACATCCTGATCCGTTCGGCCGCGCTCATCGCCGTGTTCGCCTGGTTCGTCTCGAACGGCGCCCGCCAGGGCGATGTGGTGCTGGCGGCGAACGCGGTGCTGATGCACTTCATCACGATCTCCGCCTACTTCCTCGACGGACTCGCGTTCGCCGCGGAAGCACTGGTCGGACACGCGATCGGCGCGCGCAATCGACCGGCCCTGCTGCGCACCATGCACCTCACCACGGCGTGGGCGGCGGTGGTCGCGACGCTCGCGAGCGCATCGTTGCTGGCGTTCGGGCCGTGGCTCATCGACCTGTTCACCACCGATCCCCTCACGCGCGCGAGCGCGCGGACCTATCTACCGTGGGCCGCGCTCGCCCCGCTGGCCGGCGTGTGGGCATTCCAGCTCGACGGGATCTTCATCGGCGCCACGCGCACTCGAGAGATGCGCAATGCGATGCTCGTCTCGCTGGCAATCTTTCTAGCCGGCTGGTGGGTGTTGCGGGGATTCGGCAATCACGGACTGTGGGCCGCACTGTACGTGCACTACGCGGCGCGCATTGCCACGCTGCTGCGCTTCCTGCCAGGGCTCGTTCGCGAACCTGCGACGGACCGTCTCAAGGCGTGAACGCGTCCACCACCGCTGCGGTCAACTGTTCCTGGCGGAATTGCACGCCCTCCGGATCGACGCCGGTGCGAACGATCACCAGTTCGTGGCCCGGCACCACCGTGACGTACTGCCCCTTGCGACCCGCGGTGGTGAAGGTGCCGCGCGGCACGCCGGGCATGCGGTCGAGCAGCCAGAACTGCGCGCCGTATCCCCACTCGCCATCGACGGGTGGTTTGGTCGGCGCCGGCGTGGTCAGGAACCGTACCCACCCGGCGGGCAGCACACGCTGGCCCGCCCACCTGCCATCCTGCTGCAGCAGCAGGCCGAAGCGCGCGAGGTCGCGCGCGGTGGTGTAGGTCTGGCTGGAGGCGATGAAGTTGCCGCGATGGTCCGTTTCCATGACCGTGTGGACCATGCCGATACGGTGCAGGAGTCTCTCGTAGGGATAGCGCAGATAGCGGGCATCGTCTTGCAGGGACCGACGCAGGGCGAGGGCGAGCAGCAGCGTGTCGTTGTTGGCGTACTTCCAGCGCGTGCCGGGCGGCACCTCGAGCGCGCCGCTGGTCGCCGCGCTCTCGACGTCCTGGCCGCCGAAGTAGACGGCGGCGCTGTTCGACCCGCCGCTATGAAGACCGCTCGACATCCACAACAGATGGCGCGGCGTGATGGCGCGCCGCGGATCCGCCTTCTCGCTCCATTCCGCCAGGTGCAACGGTGCATCCAGATCGATCAGGCCCTCGCCGGCCGCGATGCCGGCGAGCGCGGCCGTGATGCTCTTCGAGGTCGACCATGTGCGGTAGCCGCTGGCGGGGCCGAACCCGGGACGATAGCGCTCCGCGACGACGCGCCCGCGGTGCAGGACGATGACCGCGGTCGTGACCCCGCCCGAGGGTGCGACGAAGGACACGCCGTCGAAGGCATGGTCGAGCACCTGGTGCAGCTTCGGGTAGGCGGGATCGACCCCGGCAGCGGGCAGGTCGATTCGCTCCCCGGCGGGAAACTCCAGGGCACCCACGTCGGGGATCGCCGCAGGAGCGACGGCGGGCAATCGCACGACATCCTTCACGCTCCACTCCGGAGGCAGCAGCGTGCAACCCATGCCCGGCCGGTACGCCGCGATGCGCTCGATCATGCCGCCGGAATCGCGCGAGACCACGATGCGGCGA
>JAEZCG010000187.1 GCA_023430065.1 Pseudomonadota bacterium
CGGCGTCTTCCCCAACACCTCCCCCCGCCCAACGGGACGCCCGGCGCCGCACCGCCGGTCGTCCCGTTGCGCGCTCAGCGCCGCACTTCGAAGATGAGATTGAACGGCGTCTCGGCGGCGCGCCGGAAGTGCGTGAATCCCGCCTTGCGGAACACCTCGGCCAGGCGTTTTTCGCCGGCCTGCGCACCCAGCACGAGCTGTCCGCCCTCCGAGATCGCGTGCGCGCAGCAGATCAGCGTCGATCCGCCGTAGTACAGGTGCCCTACCAGATTGAAGTTGTCCTCGGTGCGATCGTTGGCGAACGGCTCCACCAGCAGCACGGTGCCTCCCGGTGCGAGCGTCCGCGCCGCGTGCCGCGCAGCGGCCACCGGATCGCCGAGGTCGTGCAGCACGTCGAAGAAGCAGATCAGCCCGTAGCGCTCGTCGGCATAGTCGACCGCACGCGCAACGTCGAAGCGCACCCGGTCGGCCAAGCCAGCGGATTCCGCGCCACGCCGCGCCTCCTCGACCGACACCGCATGCGTGTCGAACCCATGAAAGCGCGAATTCGGAAACGACTTGGCCATCAGCAGTGTCGCGTGGCCGTGACCGCAGCCGACGTCGGCCACCGCAATGCCTGATTCGAGTTTCTCCACCACCCCATCGAGTGCCGGCAACCATTGCGAGACGAGGCTCGCGCGATATCCATTGCGATAGAACGCGGCGACGCCGCATGCCATGCGGCCGTCGTGCTCGTCCCATGCCACGCCACGCCCCGTTCGAAATGCTTCCAGCGCCTTGTCCTCGTCGGCCCACAACGCCGCCGGCAAGTTCCACGCGGGCGGGATGTAGGCCGGACTGTCCTCGTCTGCCAGCACCGTCGCGTGCTCGGGGGAGAGCTCGTAGGTGTCGCTCGCCGCGTGATAATCGAGATAGCCCGCCGCCGCCTGAGCGTTGAGCCACTCGCGCACGTAGCGCTCCGCGCAGCCTGCACGCGCGGCGACTTCCCTGGCGCTCGACGGGCCGGCACCGACGAGCGCCTTGTACAGTCCGAGCTTGCTGCCCAGGTTGACCATGATGCCGCTGTAGGCGGAGGCGATGTCGCCGATGGCGCGCATGGCGAAGGCATCTGCCTTCGCTTGATCGATGACGGAAGTGTCCATGAAGGTGCTCCTGTTCCGAAATGGGTGCGAACTTGTCGACTGGCGCGGGCGCCACGGGACAGTGTGATTGGCCCCCGCCGCCATGCACGCATCTTGGCGGCAGCCCCCGATTCACGGCAGAGTCGATATCGCCCAAAATCGGTTCGTTCGTGCCAAGCAGGCGCGAGCGAACCGGTCGTACGCCTTCGAATGTTCCGCATCCCAATGCCCGACATCCACCAAAACCCGCTCCACATCAGCCTGGTCGCCCTACCGGAAGCAGCGTTGTCGACGCTCGCCGGACTCTACGACGTGATGCGATCGGGCGCCGGCGCACACTTCCAGGTGGAGATCGTCGGCGAGGCGACGGGGCAACTCGAACTGACCGGCGGACTGGGCATACAGGTCCAGCGGGCGATCGACACGCTCGACACCACCGACATCGTGATCGTGCCCTCCCTATGGGCGCGTACGGCCGGGTGGTCGAAAGGACGCTATCCGCGTCTGGTCGAGTGGTTCCGCCAGGTGCACGAACGAGGGGCCCTGCTGTGTTCGGCGTGCTCGGGCATCTTCCTGCTGGCAGAGACGGGATTGTGGAACGGCAAGGACGCGACGGTGCACTTCGACTACGTGCGAATCTTCCGAGAGGCGCATCCGAACGTGCGCACCCATCCGGAGCGGGTATTGGTGATCTCCGGCCCGCGCGAGGAGTTGATCAGTTCGGGGGCCTCGAACACCTGGCACGACCTGGCGCTGTATCTGATCGCGCGAACCGTCGGTGCGACCGGCGCGCAAGAGGTCGCACGCCGGTTCGCACTGCAATGGCACCAGGAGGGGCTCGCCCCCTTCATCACCTTCGAAGGCAAGACCGATCACGGCGACGCGGAAATTGAGGCTGCCCAGCATTGGCTGGCCACGCACTTCTCCATCGCCAGTCCGGTGGAAGCGATGATCAGGAGATCGCGCCTCGCCGAACGGACGTTCAAGCGGCGATTCCTGACCGCCACCGGACTGACCCCGCTCGCGTACGTGCAACGCCTGCGCGTGGAAGATGCCAAGCGCCGGCTGGAGCGTACGGATGCGCCTGTCGACGAAATCGGTTGGCGCGTGGGCTATGAAGATGCGGCCTTCTTCCGAAGGCTGTTCAAGCGCACGACAGGCATGTCGCCCGGCGCGTATCGCAAGCGCTTCCGCCTCCCGGATTTCGCGCGGCCGTCGTAAGGCCACCGCGCCGGGCGAAGTGGCGGTTGAACGCCTCGCCCGGCGCCATCGGTTGCGAACTTCAGTGACGCGCCGACGTATCGGTGTCCGGCTTCCAATCCTGGTTGCGCGTTTCCCAATCACGCACCTGACGCTCGGCCTCGTCCTTCGCGATGCCGTAGCGCTCCTGGATTTTTCCAGTGAGCTGGTCGCGGTGTCCCGCAATCGTGTCCAGCTCGTCGTCGGTGAGATTGCCCCAGGTCTCCTTCACCTTTCCCCGGAACTGCTTCCAGTTACCCTTGATGATGTCCCAGTTCATAGCGGTCTCCTTTGCATGAGGATGTGGTAACCGTCCGTGGCAAGCTGCGTACCCGACCTGTCCCGGACGCATTGGCGGTACGTTCGAGCCGGGGAATGGCGACTCGTGATCGGGAACGCATGCTGGGCAAACCGCGACGGCTCGTACCACGTCCACGTTGTGCCGGTTTGTGCCGGCCGCGCAGTGGTCTATGATCGCGGCGGCCGGCACATCCGCCGAGCCACGCGAAGCCGGAGACCGAACATGGGATTTCCCCCGCGGTGTTGCCCCGCACGATGCAGCGACGCTGCCAGGTTGCTCCTTCGTGCCGTCCTGATGTCAGCGGTGCCCGCTGCCTTCGTTGCGGCGTCTGCGCTCGCCACGCAATCGGCTCTGCCTTCCTCGATCATCGTGACCGGCACGACATTCGTCGAAGGTCCGCTCGATCTGCTCGAGACACCGTGCGTACGCGAGCTTCGCGTGCCTCCCATCCTCGACGGCAACGCCATTTGGGGAGCGACCGGACGCGATCCGCGCGGCCACGTCTGGTTCGGCGTATCGGCGTGGTCGCCGGGGATGAGCGCACACCTGTTCGAGTACGACCCGGTCAACGATCGCTGGCACGATCGCGGGCGCGTCCTCGACCAGTTGGAGCGAGCAGGCCGTCGACGGGACGGCGAGGGACAGATCAAGATCCACTCGAAGATCGTCACAGGGCAGGATGGCTGGCTCTACTTTGCATCCAGCGACGAAGAGGGCGAGCAGGAAGACGGCAGCGCCCCACCACGTTGGGGCGGTCATCTGTGGCGCATTCATCCACGCACATACGCCTGGGAACATCTCGCCGCGACGCCTGAAGGCCTGGTCGCCGTCAACGGCTACGGTCGCTACGTCTACGCGCTCGGCTACTGGAACCACGTCCTCTACCAGTACGACACGGCGCGCAACGCGCTGCGCACGGTGACCGTGGGGTCCATCGGCGGGCACGTCTCGCGCAACTTCATCGTGGATGCGCGCGGCCACGCGTTCGTCCCGCGCACCACGCGCCCGGCTGGCGGATCACCTGTCGCCGAGCTCGTCGAGTACGACACGCAGTTGCACGAGCTCGGTGCCTCCCCGATGGCCCACTATTTCGGCAAGGAGGCCCCCGCCGCCAACCACGGCATCACCGGCCTGACCTGGCTCGCCGACGGGCGCCTGCTCTTCACCACGCACGTCGGGCAGTTGTACGCGATCGATCCGGGCGCGCAGCGGGCAGCCACGCTGACCGCGCTGGGCTGGTTCCATCCCGAAGGCGAACGGTACGCGCCATCGCTGTTTCCGCTCGATGCACACGCGCGTGTGGGTGGCGTCACCCAAGCGGGCACTCGCTTCGATTGGGTCGTGCGCGATCTGCTCAGTGGCACGGTGAGCGCGCGTGCACTCGATCTGGGCGGACTGAAGAACGTCCTGCTGTACGGATCGATGACGCGCGACGATGCCGGCCGCGCCTATCTTGTCGGCTGGACATCGGACGGCGCCGGCGGACAGCGGCCACTGGTGCTGCAGACCTGCACGTAACCAAGCCCATCGACACGCCTACGCTGGTGCGCTTGCTCGCCGAGATGTCCGACGCGGAACCGCCCTGCGGCTAGCACGGATGCGGATCCGCGATCCGATCCGTGTCAGAAGCACTCGAAGAATTGCCCGCGCGCGACCGCGTGTCCCATGCGACCCGCCTGGTCGAGGCAGCCCTGGCGATCGTAATCCCCACCGGTCATCTCGGCGGCGCCGGCGGGCAGTTCATCGCCGACGGTGTTGTCGTCCTTCCCCAGGTGCAGCACGGTGCGGCAGTGTGCGTGCTCGGCACCGCCCGCTGCGTCCCGACATCCCTCCTGCGCGAGCTTGATCGCTTCTTCCTGCCTGCGTGCACCGCAGGCTACCCCCTCGGCCGTGCGCCGCTCCCCATCCTCTTCGATGTGCGTGACGACCTGCGCGTACCAGCCACGTCTGCACGACAGCGCGGTCTCGCAGTCGCTGTCAGACGTCACGCGCTCCTGATTCTTCCTCGCAATCTGTTCGTCTGTGCCGATGGCGAAACGAAAGTTGTACAGCGTACCGCCATCGAACTCCTCCGCACACTTGCTCCAGATCACATGTGCCTGGACCGCATGCGGCGCCAGGAAGAGACAGGCGAGACCCGCGGCGGCGGCGATCTTCTTCATCGGTCCTCCTCGATTCATCGATTGACGGGGGCAAGGATAAGGCAGGCGGGCGCGATGCGCTCAACGCGCGTGCGCGCTTCGATCTCGGTGCACACTCGGCGTGTCCACACCACGCAAGATGCGTGCATCGTTGCGCGGGATGGTGCGGTCCTCGCGCGGAGATCGGCCTGCTGCGTGCGCTGGGTGCCCGCAGGCAACAGATCCTCGCGCTGTTCCTGGCGGAGGCGGGTCTGCTGGCCGCCGCAGGCGGCGTGTCGGGACTGGCACTGGGAATCGATCTGGCGCAGCTTCTGCACGCCCTCTTTCCGGCCCTGCCGGTCAGCACCCCGTGGAGCTATGCGCTGCTGGCGGAGGGCATCGCCGTGGCCATCGGTATCGCTGCCGGCGTGCTGCCGGCGAGCCGGGCCGCGAGACTGGATCCGGTGGAGGCGCTGCGCGCAGAGTGAGTGGAGCGCTCCCGGTCAGGACGCCAGCGCCAGCGCCGGCTCGGGTGCGTCGAGCTGCTTCCACACACACTTGCCCTTGCTCGCTTTGTCGATGTCGTCGAGCTGCCTGGCATGGGCAGCGAGTTCCTGTTCCGCGGCCATCACCACGGGAAGGTCCAGCCGCGCCAGATCGACCGCGGCGGCTGCGGCACTCGCTCGAGACGGTGCCAGATCGATGACCAGGGCATCCTGGCCACGCGTCATGGCCAGGTAAACCTCGGCCAGCAACTCCGCGTCGAGCAGTGCACCGTGCAGGGTGCGATGGGAGTTGTCGATCTCGTAGCGTTCGCACAGGGCGTCCAGGCTGTTGCGCTTGCCCGGATGCAGATCGCGGGCCATTCGCAGCGTGTCGGTGATCGGTTTGCAGTGACCGGCGATGCAACCAAGATTCAGCAGCGACAACTCGTAGTCGAGGAAACCCACGTCGAACGCGGCGTTGTGGATGATCAGCTCGGCACCACGAACGAACTCGATGAACTCTGCGGCCACATCCGCGAAGCAAGGCTTGTCCTGCAGGAACTCACGCGTCAGCCCGTGCACCTCCTGCGCGCCCGGGTCGATGTCGCGCCGGGGATCGACGTAGCAATGAAACGTACGCCGGCTCAGGCGCCGATTGACGATCTCCACAGCAGCGATCTCGACGATGCGGTGTCCGAGCGTCACCTCCAATCCGGTGGTCTCGGTATCGAGGACGATCTGGCGCATGCTCCCCCGCAGACGGTTCGTTCTGATTTGTTCGATCGCGGCGTGGCGCGACCCGGGCAACAGTCTAGCAGCCTACTGCGCTAGGAACCCGGCCTCGTCCCGATTTCGCGCACGCCCATGTTCGCCAGCTGGTCGGCGCGCTCGTTGCCGACATCGCCGGCGTGGCCCCGCACCCATACCCATTCGATCTCGTGAAGGGCGACGAGCGCATCCAGTTGCGCCCACAGGTCCACGTTCTTGACCGGCTTTTTGTCCGCGGTTCTCCATCCGCGCCGCTTCCAGTCGTGGATCCACACACTGATTCCCTGCTGCACGTACTTCGAGTCGGTATGCAGGCGCACCTTGCTCGGGCGCTTCAGTGCCTGCAGCGCCTTGATGACCGCGGTCATCTCCATCCGATTGTTGGTCGTGGCCGGCTCGCCCCCGTGCAGCTCCTTCACGTGGCCGGCGCTGCGCATCAACACACCCCAGCCGCCCGGCCCCGGATTACCCTTGCATGCGCCGTCGGTATAGATGTCGACGATCTGCCTCATCGATGCCGGCGCTCGACACGGCTGCGCGACACTGCGCGCTCCTCGTCCTGCACCCGGTGCGGCATCGGCGCCAAGCGTTTGCGTTTCGCCAGGTCCGTCCTCCAACGCGGGGTGATCACACGCGTGCCGTGCACGCGCTTGATGCCATGCAGGAAGTACACGCCTCCCGCGAAGGGCCACCAGCGGTCTCCGGCGTGTTCCATGAACGCGCATCGATCGAGCCACTTTCTCCCGCGAATCGGCGGCACATAGCCGCACATGCGCCCACCGGCGATCTCGAAGCCGAGCAACGCCATCCAGTCCTTCAGGCGCGACAGAGTGATGAACTGGCCACGCCATGGGTACTCACCGCGGTCCTTGCCGAAGTAGCGACGCGTGCCCCACAGGCTCCACGGATTGAAGCCGGAGACGATCACGTGACCCTCGGGCATCAGTGCGCGCACCACTTCGCGCAGCACCTGGTGCGGGTTGTCGCTGAACTCGAGCACGTGCGGAAGCAGGATCAGATCGGCACTGCTGCCGAGGATGGGAAGCTGCTCGCACTCGGCACGTACCTGGGCCGGGCCGTTGGGGCCGATACGGCAGCGCAGCGGCATGCGGTTGGCGCGCAGGAAATCGAAACGGTTCAGCCCGACCTGGAAGGCGTTGAAGCCGAACACGTCTGCCACCTCGTCATCGAAGTAGGCCTGTTCGCAGGCCCCGAGATGCATCCCCAATGGGGAATCGAACCAATCTCCGTTCGACTCGGTCTCCATGGATATCGGATTCAGGCGATGGTGGGTTTCGACGAGGGGCCAATGAAGGTACACTTCGCGCCTGTGCGCGACATTGCCGCCGGGCCTTTGCTGTCGTTGGGCACAGACAGCTCCCGAACCTCCGGTCGCAGCACGGAATCGGGCAAACAGTGGGACATGCTCGAGTACTGGATTTTGGATTTCATGCGTCCGGCATTGCCACGCTGCGGAGTTCCCGTCCGGTTGACGCGGCACACCCACGGCGCCTCCAACTGCTTCGTATTATGGAGGAAAGCCTGGGGATTGTCCGGAGAAACGCACCGTCGGTACGCCGCCCACGACGGGTTCGAAGGGGCTTGGTTCTTGCATCGATGAGGTCCCAGGCAACCGTCACGCCAGCCGGAGTTTGCATTTGAGACAGCCGAGAACACGCACGCCCGACCTCGCCATCCAGCAATACAGGCAGGGCAGCGCCGTCGCCGCAGGCCTGCTTGCGCTCATGATGCTGTTCGCCGGATCCGATGCAGCCTGGGGCGACGGGGCGCTGATCAGCGTCCCCCTCGTGGGACGAGGCGACGGATCCGCCGCGCCGCAGACTCACATGCGGGTGGGCTCCGAGGCACTCGTCGTCGTTCCGGTAGCGCCGGACGGCACGCCACGTCTCCCCGTTCCCGTCGCGACCTCGGCTGACCGGCACGAACTCGAACTGGCCGACGTCGGGGAAGCTTACGCCACGGGCGAGCCGGTCATCGAATGGGACGACGCCGACGGCATTCTGCAGTACGGCGACTTGTGGGATCGCGTGCGCGCCGGTTTCGCGATGGCCGAGATCGACAGCCCGCTGGTGCAGCGGCACGAAGCCTGGTATCTGAATCGTCCCGAGTATTTCGGGCGCATGGTTTCGCGCAGCCGCCGCTACCTGTACCACATCGTCGAGGAACTCGAGAAGCGCAGCATGCCGATGGAGATCGCGTTGCTGCCGATGATCGAGAGCGCGTACAACCCGGTGGCGCAGTCGCACATGCGCGCCGCCGGCATCTGGCAGTTCATTCCCTCGACCGGCCAGAAGTACGGCCTGACGCAGAACTGGTGGTACGACGGTCGGCGCGACGTGCTGGCCGCCACCGACGCGGCCCTCGATTACCTGCAATACCTGCACCGGCGCTTCAACGATTGGGAACTGGCGCTTGCAGCCTACAATTGGGGCGAAGGTGCGGTCAGCCGCGCAATCACGAAGAACCGCAAGGCGGGCAAGTCCGCCCGCTACGCCAATCTGAAGATGCCGAAGGAGACGCGCAACTACCTCCCGAAGCTGCAGGCGGTGAAGAACATCGTGGCGGATCCGAAAGTGGTCGGCATCGATCTGGAGCCCGTCCCCAACCGCCCCTATTTCGCGGTGGTCAAGGCACCGGAACACATCGACATGGCACTGGCCGCCCGGCTGGCGAACGTTCCGCTGGAAGAGTTCCGTTCCCTCAATCCCGGCCACAGCCGGGCCGTGATCACTCCGGTCGCGAATCGGGAATTGCTGGTGCCGGTGGACAAAGTCGACGAATTCAATGCCAACCTCCAGAGCAACGATCAACCCCTCGTGACCTGGCAGACCTATCAGCTCAAGCGCGGCGAGACGCTGCAGTCGGTCGCCACGAAGTTCGACATCGGCATCGAGCGTCTGCGCGAGGTCAACGGTCTCACCGGCCGGCGCCCGCTGCGCTCCGGGGCGATGCTGCTCGTGCCGCGTGGCGACGATGCAGAGACCGCTCTCGACGAGACCTTCGACAGCGCCGAGTTCAAAGCGCCACTGGAGGACCGCACGCACCGGGTGATCTATCGCGTCAAGCGCGGCGATACGCTGACTGCCATTGCGCGCCGCTACGGCGTCTCGGTGAACCAGCTGAAGGAGTGGAACGGGATGCGCAGCGCCCACATCCAGGTGGGACAGCGCCTGAGCATCTGGGAAGCGGCCGAGGGTGCCGGCGGCAAGAGCGTGAAGCACCGCGCCGCATCGTCGAAGAGCGCGCACACCAGTACCACCTCGGCGAAGAAGAAGAAAGCTAAGGCGGCAACGAAATCGAAGCCCGGCAAGAGCGCGAAACAGACACCGAAATCCACGCGCGCCAGCAGCGCAAAGTCCTCGCGCACCGCCAGCAACTAAGCTGGCGTATCAGCGTAGAGGTGGCAGTGGACCACCTGCCCCGATGCAAGGCTGCGTGCCGCCGGGTACTCGACCCGGCAGCGCTGCATGGCATCCGGACAACGCGGGTGGAAGTGACAGCCGTGCGGAGGATCGGCCGGCGACGGCAACTCTCCCCCAAGGCGGATCCTCTCCGGTTTGCCCGATCGCTCCAGTGACGGAACCGCCGACAGCAGTGCGCGCGTGTAGGGGTGCGCAGGCTTGCGCAGCACGTGGTCGACGCGGCCCTGCTCCACGATTCGCCCCAGGTACATCACGGCTACATCGTGCGCCAGAAAATCGACGACGGCGATGTTGTGCGTGATGAACAGGTAGGCCAGACCCAATCGTGATTGCAGATCCTTGAGCAGGTTGAGGATCTGCGCCTGCACCGACACGTCGAGTGCACTGGTGGGTTCGTCGCACACGATCAGCTTCGGCTCCACCGCGAGCGCCCGGGCGATCGCGATCCGCTGGCGCTGCCCGCCCGAAAACTCGTGCGGATAGCGCCACTTCATCTCGGGTTGGAGACCGACCTGCACCAGAATGGCATCGATACGTTGCTCGCACTGCGCATCGTCGGTGACGATGCCGAGCGCGCTCATGCCTTCGGCAATGATGTCGCGAACGCGCATGCGCGGATCCAAGGATGCATACGGATCCTGGAAGATGATCTGGATGTCGCGCCGACGCGCACGCAATCGGGCGGCAGGCAGCGCAACCAGATCCTCGCCCTGCAGCAGCACACGGCCCGCATTCGGCTTCAGCAGTTGCAGAAGGCTTCGGCCGACGGTGGTCTTGCCACACCCGGACTCCCCGACCAGCGCCAGTGTGCGGTGCGAAGCGATGCGCAGGTCGACACCGTCCACCGCCTTCACCTGCCCCACCATCCGCCTGAAGACCCCACGGCGGATCGGGAAGTGCACTCGCAGCCCCTCGACGACGAGCAATCCCTGCGCATTGCCGGAAGCGGACGCTGACGGCGCACCGGCAGGAGCGCCCCGGGTGAGGCCTGCGCGATCGGCAACGTCGGGGTCGTCGGCCTCCCTGGCGCTGCTGCCGATCCCGGCAGTTCGCTGCGGGTCCACCCGCTCGCGGACATACAGATGACAGCGCACCTGCTGCCCGTCGCCGAGATCGACGATCTGCGGTGCGCGTGCCCGACACACCTCCATGACCCGGTCGCAGCGCTCCGCGAACCGGCAGCCGCGGAAGCGCTGCCCGATGTCTGGGACGGCGCCGGGGATGGTCGCGAGCCGGCCGTCACGTCCGGCCCCTGTGCCGGGCAATGCCGCGAACAGGCGCTGCGAGTAGGGATGTCCCGGCGCCGAGAAGAAGGTCTCGCGTGAAGCCATCTCCACGATCTGCCCGGCATACATCACCGCGACCTGTTGCGCGGTCTCGTACACCACCGCGAGATCGTGGGTGATCAATAGGATCGCCATGCCGCGCTCGCGCTGCAGGCGTTGCAGCAGCTCGAGAACCTGCGCCTGGATGGTGACATCGAGCGCGGTGGTCGGTTCGTCGGCAATCAGCAACGCGGGGTCGGCAGCGAGCGCCATCGCAATCATCACGCGCTGCTTCATACCCCCGGAAAGTTGGAAGGGATACTCGTGAAGCCGTCGACCGGCATCGGGAATGCCGACCTGCTCGAGCAGCGCACGCGCGCGAGTAGCCAGGTCGCCCCGGGCCGAGCCGTGACGCTGCAGGGCCTCGACCAGCTGGTCTGCAACAGTGAGCACCGGGTTGAGACTCGTTCCCGGTTCCTGGAAGATCATCGCCATGCGCGCCCCCCGCACGTCGCGCATGCGCCGCTCCGGCAGTGCCAGGACGTCAGCACCGTCCATGAGGACCTCGCCCGATACGACGTGCGCAGCATCGGGCAGCAGCCGCATCAGCGAGAGCGCCGTGAGCGACTTGCCGCATCCCGACTCGCCGACCAGCGCGAAGGTCTCACCCGCCGCGATCCGGAAGGACACGCCATCCACCGCGTGCATCGTGCCGCCGGAGGACTCGATGCGGGTATGCAGGTCCCGCACCTCCAGCAGCGGATGCGTGCGACTCATGCGCTTCTCGCGCGCAGGCGCTGCGCGGGCCGGAACATCGCCGGCAGCGCCCAGCTGCTGCGCATGCGCGGATCGAAGGCGTCGCGCACGGCGTCGGAGAACAGGTTCGCAGCCAGGACGAGCACGAACATGAACCCGAATGCGGCGGCCAGCGACCACCACACCATCGGTTCGCGCGCCAGTTCGAGGCGCGCGTTGTTGATCATGGTGCCGAAGCTGATCATCGATGGATCCACCCCGACACCGATGTAGGACAGCACCGCCTCGGCCAGAACCAATCCGCTGAAGTCCATCACGGCGGCGATCAGCACGATGTGCATGACGTTGGGCAGCAGATGACGCGAAAGGATGCGTGCATCGCGCACCCCGAAGGCACGCGCGGCTTGCACGTAGTCCGTCTCGCGCAACTTCAGCGCCTCGCCACGCAGCAGCCGGCACAGGCCCGTCCACCCGGTCACGCCGAGGATCAGGCACAGGAACAGCAGACGCACGTCCGCCCGCTCGCTCACCGTCTCGAACAGCTCGGGGCGGTTGTCCATCCACACCTGCGTCAGCAGCACCGAGGCAGCGATGAGCAGTACACCGGGAATCGAGCTGAGCGTGGTGTAGACGTACTGCACGAGGTCGTCGATCCAGCCCTTGAAATAGCCGGCCATTAGACCGAGCACGACCGCGAACGGCAGCATCACCAGTGTGGTCAGCGTGCCGATCACCAGTCCGGTGCGGATGCTCTTCAAGGCCTGGTACAGGATGTCCTGACCGACCTTGTCCGTGCCCAGCACGTGGTAGGCATTGCCGAGGACGTAGACGGGACCGGCCACGGCGAGGAGCAGACCTGCCGTGACCAGCATCGCACGCCAGGGCACCTCGGTGCGGGCGCGCACCACATCGGAGAGTGCGTCCGCGAACCCGCGGCGTCGGCGTGCCGCCAGGAGCGCGGCGAGTGTCATCGAGAGCAGCGTCCACGCGGCCAGGCCCAGCGCGAGACCGGCCAGCGTCTTGCGTCCGATATCCGGCCATCGCTGGGTCGCGGGATCCTGCAGATGCGCCCCGCCGTGTCGCAGGCGCGGGAACTCGCGCGCCTGCGTACCATCGGGCCGCGTGAGGCTTTCGCGGGCGAATGCGTAGGCCGCCAGCGGTGCCGAGTAGGTACGCTCGGTGCGCGTGCGCAGCCCGTCGGCCAGCGCATCGAATGCACTGCGCACCTCGGCAGCATAGTTGACCTGGCCACCTGGGGTGCTGCCGTCGGTGTCCAGGCGCGGCCGGTAGTGCACGCTGTCGAGCAGTCCGACCGCCGCGAAGGCACACAGCACGACCAATGCACACATGCCGCTGCGGCTGCGTGCCACCCGCGCCCATGGCGCGCGCAGGTGCTCGTGGCGGCGCACGTACCAGGCCAGTGCGACGATCGCCGCCGCCAGCAGGTACACGAGCGCGTCGGTCCACAGGATGATGGGCTGAAACGGCATCGCTACTCCAGCCTGATGCGGGGATCTGCAAGCGTGTACGAGACGTCGGTCAGAATCAGACCGACGATGTACAACACCGCTCCGAGGTAGACCATTGCCCGCACGACGGCGAAGTCCTGCGCGTTGATGGCGTCGATCGTATAGCTGCCCAGCCCCGGGATGCCGAAGAAGGACTCGAGAACCAGACTGCCGATGAACAGTGAGGGGATCGCGACGACCACACCCGTCAGGATGGGAATGAGGCCATTGCGCAGCACGTGGCCGAACAGCACGCGGCGCTCGGACAGTCCCTTGGCGCGGGCGGTTCGCACGTAGTCCCTGTTGATCTCCTCCAGGAAGATGGTACGGTACAGACGAGTGCTGGCACCGACGCCACCTGCCACGCCGATGAGCGCCGGAAGGATGACGAAGCGCCACGCGTGCAGGCCTTCGCCGAAACCGGAAATCGGGACCAGGTTCCACAGTTTGCTCACCAGGTACTGGCCGCCGATGATGTAGAACAGCCCCGAGATCGACATGGCGGCGACGCACAGGACGACGCCGGCAAAGTCCAGATAGGTGGCGCGGAAGAAGGCAAGCCCGAGCGCAAAGGTGATGTAGCAGCCCAGTCCCACCGCGAACATCGGCAGTGTGATCGCCAGGCTGGGACCCATGCGCTGCCGGATCTCGCGCGAGATGCTGCGCCCGTCTTCGGCACGGCCGAACTCGAACCAGAACAGGCTCACCGACTTGTCGAAGAAGATCGTGTCGGTGAGCCGCTGCGCACCGTGCGCCGAAGCGTTGTAGAGCATCGGTTTGTCGTAGCCGCGCTCGGCCTTCCACTTCTCGATCGCCTCCGGTGTCACGCGCTTCTGCCCCAGTTGCATGCGCGCGACGTCGTCGGGTGTATTCACGAAGAAGAACAGGGCGAAGGTGATGAGATTCACGCCAATCAGGATCGGGACGGCGTGCAGCAGGCGCCGGACGATGTACGCGAACATGCTCAGTTCGCTCCCATGCCGGCGACGGCCGCGGCGCGCTCGCGCCGGCGCCACGTGCGCACCGCCGGCGCGATCATCGCGGCCACGGCGAGCAGGCCGAGGCCGAGCGGCCAGAGCACCGGTCCATTCCATTCGCGTCGCAGGCGCTGGCGCAGTACGGGATCGACACGCTGGTACTTGAGCGTATTGTTGGCGAGCTTGTTCGGCTTGCGGTTGCTCAGCCACTGGTGGGCAAGGGCGAAGTCCTTCGGGTGGAAGCCTCCGGCCCACGGTGCATCGCGGTGCAGGATCGCGAGCATCTGGTCGATCAGCGCCTGGCGCTCCGGCCCGTTGTCCATCTCGCGCATGCGTTCGAACAGACGGTCGAACTCGGCATTGGCGTAGTTGGCCGCATTCTCGCCGTTGAACTTCGCCTTGCCCTGGGGACCGTAGAGCAGGAACAGGAAGTTCTCCGGGTCCGGGTAGTCGGCGTTCCAGCCCAGGTAGAACAATTGCGTGGCGCCTTTTCTGAGCTTCTCCTGAAACCGGTTGAAATCGCTGGTGCGCATCACCAGCTGCAGGTCGATGCGCTGGAACTGCTTGATGAGCCAGTCCGCCCGTGCCTTCGCTCCGACACCGGTCAGCGTGCTGTCGAAGTAGACGATCAGCGGCTTGCCGGTTTCGCGATCGATCCCATTCGCATAACCCGCCTCCGCCAGCAATCGCTTGGCCTCCTCCACCGGCTTGCGGCGGGCCGCTCCGTCCACCCAGTCGTAGGCAGTGCGATTGATGCCCGCTTCGCCTTCGCGCACGCCGAAGATTCCCGGCGGCACCGGTCCCTGCATTGCCAGGCCGCGCCCGTTCATGAAGATCGAGATGAAATCTTCCTGGTCGATTGCGATCGAGATCGCCTGGCGCAGCTTGCGCGCTCGCTCGCCGTCGCCCCCGACCACCGGGTCGAGCATGTTGAATCCGATGTACATGGTGGACACCGCCACCGAGGTCTGCAGAGAAATGCCCCGTTCGGCCATCGTCGCGCTGAGCCGCGGTTCGCCGGTACCTCCGATCTGGATCACCTGGTCGAAGTTGTCGGAACTGATGCCCGAAGCGTCGTAGTAGCCTTGCATGAACTTGTTCCAGTACGGAATCTGCTCCTTCTCCAGGCTGAATACCACGCGGTCCACGAAGGGCATGCTGCGGCCGGCATCGCGCAGCAGGCCGGCGCCGTCATCCTGCGCTTCTCCCGCATCCGGATAGGGCTCGCCCGGCCAGTTGGGATTGCGCGCGAGGACCATCTGCCGGTTGGGATCGTTGACCGTGAGCATGTACGGTCCGCTTCCCACGGGAAACCAGTCCAGTGTGAGATTGCGCCTGGCCATGCCGGGCTGCGCGTAGAAGCGGTCCACTTCGGCCGGAACCGGCGCGAAGAACGGCATCGCCAGCCAGTAGGCGAACTGCGGATACTTGCCGCGGATGCGGATGCGGTAGGTCAGACGATCCACCACCTGCACCCCTGCGATCTCGTGCCGATTCAGGTCGAGCCAGGCATCGGGCGATGCCTCGCGCGCCATCTCCTCCAACTGCCTGCCGTACTCGGTCAGTCCCACGATATAGGTGCCCATCAGACCCGCGATGGGGGAATGCAGGCGCGGATGCGCGAGGCGCTTGATCTGATAGACGAAATCCGCCGCCTCCACTTCGCGCGTGCCCTGGTGCGGAAAATCGGACGGGGCATCGATCCTGCCGAGATCCGCCTCGGTCAGCGTTTGGTAGCGCAGCGCACCGCGCTCGTCGCGCGCGAACGCCGGATGCGGCTGGTAGCGCAGGCCGGGGCGGATGCGCACCTCGTACACGCTGTAGGCGACGTCACCACCCGGCGCATCGTCAGGCAGGGGCCGGTCGTGCGCATCGAAATACTCGGGATGCGGTACGGCCTCGGCGGCAAGCGGGATCAGTTCGTAGGGCCGCTTCAGATAGTGATACTGCAGCGGCGGTGTGTAGATGTTGGCGATGAACGCATACTCGTTCTCGGCGTAGGACTGCACCGGGTCCAGGTGCTTGGGGCGTTCGACGAACGAGGTATAGAAGACGTTGGCACCCGCTTCCGAGGCCGGATAGGGGTTGTTCCATGGAGAGCCGCACGCGCCCAGCAGGAGCGCGCACAGCACGGCCGGGATCCGCAGCACGCGCGACATGGGAAGCCAGTGTACACCCCGTCGCGGCCCGGCCGAGGCGTACTGGCTTGGACGCTATAATCGCCGCGACCATCCAGGGAGGCGTGCATGGGCTTTCTGCAGGAAAAGACTATCCTCGTCACCGGCATGCTGAGCAACCGCTCCATCGCCTATGGCATCGCGCAAGCAATGCGGCGGGAAGGCGCGCAACTCGCTTTCACCTATCAGGGCGAGGCGGTTCGCGAGCGTGTGTGGAAGCTGGCCGAGGAATTCGAGACCGATCGGGTCTACTCGTGCGACGTGACCAGCGACGAGGAGATCGGGCGCCTGTTCGAGGACCTTGGCAAGGCCTGGGACGGACTGGACGGACTCGTGCACTCGATCGCCTTCGCGCCACGCGAAGCGCTGTCGGGCGATTACCTGGACAGCGTCACGCGCAGCGCCTTCCAGGTCTCCCACGACATCAGCAGCTATAGCTTCGCGGCTCTCGCCAAGGCTGCCCTGCCGATGATGTCGGGGCGCCATGGCGCTCTCCTGACGCTCAGCTACCTGGGCGCCGAGCGGGCGATGCCCAGCTACAACGTAATGGGGGTGGCCAAGGCGAGCCTCGAGGCCAACATGCGCTACATGGCATTCAGCCTGGGTCCGAAAGGCATCCGCGTCAACGCCATCTCGGCAGGACCGATCAAGACCCTGGCAGCGGCCGGCATCAGCGGCTTCGGAAAAATCCTGGCCTACAACGAGAAGGTTGCGCCGCTTCGCCGCAACGTCACCACTGAGGAGGTGGGCAACACGGCGGCATTTCTGTGCAGCGACCTTGCCAGCGGCATCACCGGGCAGGTGCTCCACGTGGACGCCGGCTTCAACATTGCCGCGTTCAACGTCGAATAGCCAGGACGACGCCGCTCACCAGGCGCCGGCTGTGCCGGCGCGCATCACGAGTTGCCTTCCAGCGCGCGCGCGTTGATCTTCACGTCCGCCTTCTGCCGCTGGCTCGCCACCGCAGAAACTGCCGACTCCATGCCGACCATCTGCTCGACCTGACGGCCTAGCGACTTGCGCTGTTCGCCATCGATCGCCGATGCCTCCACGACCCGGCTGATGCGATAGACCACGAAGCGGCCGTCCGGGAGCGTCTGTCCGACGTAGGCAGGCAGCTTGGCCGTGTCGGCCGAAAACACCACCTGCGCGGCCTCGGGCGGAAGCCCTCCCTGACGCTGATCGCGATTGATCATCGTCGGCGCTGTCCACGAAAGGCCGGCGCCGTCGCCCTTTCTCAGCGCGGCCAGGGCTGCCTCGCCCTGCGTGCGTGCCATCTGCGCGGCCTTCTCCTGCGTCAGGCGCTGCACCACCTCGCCGCGCACCGCGTCGAGCGTGCGCTGTTGGGAAGGCTGGTGATCGATCACGCGCGCCGACAGCAGCAGCGTAGGGGCAATCTCGGTCGCCTCGATGTTGCGGCGCTCCTCGATCGCATCTTGCTGGAACAGTGCGCTCAGCACCTTCTCGTGGTTGAGCAGCGGCGCATCTTCCGACCCCATCGGCGAGAGCCAGTCGCTCGTCTGCACCTCGATCCCGAAGTGGTCGGCCACCGGCTCCAACGTATCCGGCTGTTCGTAGACCAGGTTGCTGAACTCCTCGGCCGCTTCGGCGAAGCGCTTGTTCGCCTCCTGCTTGCGCAGATCGGCTTCCAACTCCCCGCGCATCTCCTCGAAGGTCGGCACGGGCGTGGAACGAATCGATTCCAGCTTGATCACGTGGAATCCGTACCGGGTCTCCACCGGGCCTGCGATCTCCCCTTGCTGCATCGAGAACAATGCATCGTCGAACGGCTGCACCATCTGCTTGCGCGGCACGAAGCCGAGATCCCCGCCTTCCGACGCCGACCCGGGATCCTCCGAGTGCTCCATAGCCAGGTCGGCAAAGCTGGCCGGCGCTTGGCGCGCTTGAGCGAGGAGTGCCTCGGCGCGCTTTCGGGCCTCGGCCTTCTGTTCCGCGCTCGCGCCCTCGTCCACGCTGACGAGGATGTGCCTCGCTCTGCGCTCCTCGGCGCCCTGCATGGCCGCCTTGCGCTCCGCGTACGCCGCAGTGAGGGCCTCGGGCATCACCTGAACCTGACGCTGAATGTGGTCGAAGGACAGGACCACGTACTCCGCCTTGATCTTCTCCGGGACCCGGAACTCCTCCTTGTGCGCGTCGAAGTAGGCCTCGATGTCGCGTTCTTCGAGCTTCACGTTGGACTGCAGCTGCGCCGGATCGAACGCGGCCTGGCTGACTTCGCGCTGCTGCGAGCGGATCCGGTAGATGCGGTCCAGCACCTCACCGGGCACGAATGCGCTGGCCGCCAGGTTGGTGCGCAGTCGGCCGACCATGAGATCACGCCGCAGCAGCGCCTCGAACGACTGTTCGCTCATGCCTCGATTGCGCAGGGCCGCCTCGTACAACGCGCGCGAGAATGCCCCGCTTCCCTCGTTCTCGCGGAACGCAGGCAGCTCGGCGATCACCTGCCGCAGCTCGGCATCGGACACCCGGATGCCCGCGTCGATCGCCGCGCGGTAGGACACCTGCTGGTCGACCAGTGCGTCGAGTACCGCTTTGCGCACTTCCGCACTGTCGAGCATGGCCTGGTCGACCCGCCCGCCCATCGCCTGACGCAGCTGCTCCTGTCGGGATTGCAGCGCCTGCGCGAACTCCTGCTGGCTGATCGGCGTTCCATCCACTTCCGCGATGCTGCCGCCCGCCGCTCCGCTTCGAACGTAATACTCCAAGCCGAAGAAGGCGAACGGGATCGCCAGGAGGAACACGATGATGCCCGTGATGATCTTGTGGCTCTTGACGTACTCGAACATTGGGTCTGCCTCTCGCTCGGGACGACGCGCTCGCACGCTGCAATACCGCCGTGACCGCATGCGCCGCCTCCGGTTCCACCGGACGCGGCGAGTCGACGACGCAAAACAAAAGAGGCGAACGTGCGTTCGCCTCTTCGGGATACTGGCGGAGTGGACGGGACTCGAACCCGCGACCCCCGGCGTGACAGGCCGGTATTCTAACCGACTGAACTACCACTCCTGATCCTACGCTCCACGCCCGGCAGGCGCCGCATGCTCGTTGGTGGGTGCTGAGAGGCTCGAACTCCCGACATTCGCCTTGTAAGGGCGACGCTCTACCAACTGAGCTAAGCACCCACGCCGCGCCAACTCCAACTGCCCGCCTCACGTCACCGGAACCGATCCTGCGTTCCGTTCGCCGCGAGGCATCGCGTGCGTGCCGACTGCCGATTGCAGAAAGACCGCTAGTTTACCGAATCCTTGAGTGCTTTGCCAGGGCGAAACTTCGGGACTCTTGCCGCGCGGATCTTGATGCTCGCCCCGGTGCGCGGATTACGGCCGCTGCGGGCGGCGCGCTTGCCCACGTAGAAGGTTCCGAATCCCACCAGCGTGACGGTTTGCCCCTTCTTCAACGACGACTTGATGGCGGCAATCGCGCCATCCAGTGCGCGGCCGGCGGCCGCCTTGGAGATGTCGGCCGACACGGCTACCGCATCGATGAGTTCTTGCTTGTTCACGAGACGCCCCCCTTCTTATTGTGCTGCAAGGGCCGGGCATGGCCCGGCCTCGATCGAAGACGCGCCGGGCCTCCCTGAATACCGAGCGCGCGTTGGTGATGTCCGCACGAGGGCGGAATCGAGAACTGCCGGAATGCGAACCGCCGTTGTTTATAGCAAGCGGGAAAAGCCAATGTCAAGCGAGTGAAAGCGGCCCGAGGCGGCCTGACAGCGCCCGCACGCACCGTGCCCTCCCGGAAATGAAAACGCCCCCTTACGGGGGCGTCGGTCGGGGCATGGGCGTGGCCTCAGTGCTTCACCGCCACCAGTGTTTCAGGAGACTCTACCGGCGGGATCGCCACCGACTCCGACTTCTCGGGCAGCGGCGTCGGCTTGCGCTCGAGCGCCATGTCGAGCACCTGATCGATCCACTTCACCGGGTGGATGTCGAGGCGGTTCTTGATGTTGTCCGGGATCTCGGTAAGGTCCTTCACGTTCTCCTCCGGGATCAGCACGATCTTGATCCCGCCGCGGTGCGCCGCCAGCAGCTTCTCCTTCAGTCCGCCGATCGGCAGCACTTCGCCGCGCAACGTGATCTCACCGGTCATCGCCACATCGGCCCGCACCGGGATGTTGGTCAGGACCGAGACCATCGCGGTGCAGATGCCGATGCCCGCGCTCGGGCCGTCCTTGGGCGTGGCGCCTTCGGGGAGGTGGATGTGGATGTCGTTCTTCTGGTGGAACTCCTCCGAGATGCCAAGCTTCTGCGAACGGCTGCGCACCACGGTGAGCGCCGCCTGGATCGACTCCTGCATGACCTCGCCGAGCTTGCCGGTCGACACCACCTTGCCCTTGCCCGGCACCACCGCGCTCTCGATGGTCAGCAGCTCGCCACCGACCTCGGTCCACGCCAGACCGGTCACCTGACCGATCTGATTGTGTTTCTCGGCCATGCCGAAGGTGTAGCGACGCACACCCAGGTAGTTGCCGAGATTCTTCGAATTGACGACGGTCTTCGCCGAGCGCCGCTTGAGCACGAGGGACTTCACCACCTTGCGGCAGATCTTGGAGATCTCGCGCTCGAGCGAACGAACGCCTGCCTCGCGCGTGTAGTAGCGGATCACGTCGCGAATTGCGCTCTCCGAGACCGACAACTCCTCGGCCTTCAGCCCGTGGTTCTTCATCTGCTTGGGCAGCAGATAGCGCACGGCGATGTTGACCTTCTCGTCCTCGGTATAGCCGGAGAGACGGATCACCTCCATGCGATCGAGGAGCGGAGCCGGGATGTTCATCGTGTTCGCCGTGGCCACGAACATCACGTCGGACAGGTCGTAATCGACCTCGACGTAGTGGTCGACGAAGGTGTGGTTCTGCTCGGGATCGAGCACCTCCAGCAGCGCAGACGACGGATCCCCGCGGAAGTCCTGTCCCATCTTGTCGACCTCGTCGAGCAGGAACAGCGGATTGCGCACGCCGACCTTGGTCATGTTCTGCAGGATCTTCCCGGGCATGGAGCCGATGTAGGTGCGACGGTGGCCGCGGATCTCGGCCTCGTCGCGCACGCCGCCCAGGGACATGCGCACGAACTTGCGGTTGGTGGCGCGCGCGATCGACTGCCCGAGCGAGGTCTTGCCGACGCCGGGAGGGCCGACCAGGCACAGGATGGGTGCCTTGACCTTCTCGACGCGCTGTTGCACGGCAAGGTACTCGACGATGCGCTCCTTGACCTTGTCGAGCCCGTAGTGATCCTCTTCCAGGACCTCTTCGGCCTTGGCGAGATCCCCGCTGATCTTGCTCTTTTTCTTCCAGGGCAGGTTGGTGAGCGTCTCGATGTAGTTGCGCACCACGGTGGCCTCGGCCGACATCGGCGACATCAGGCGCAGCTTGCGCAGTTCCGCCTCGGCCTTGACGCGCGCCTCCTTGGGCATGTGGGAAGACTTGATGCGCTTTTCCATCTCGTCGAGGTCGGCACCCTCCTCGAGATCGCCCAGCTCCTTCTGGATCGCCTTGACCTGCTCGTTGAGGTAGTACTCGCGCTGGCTCTTCTCCATCTGCTTCTTCACGCGCCCGCGAATGCGCTTCTCGACCTGGAGGATGTCCAGTTCGGTCTCCATCAGCGCGAGCAGATGCTCCAGGCGGCGCTGCACGTCGAACATCTCCAGCACTTCCTGCTTCTGCTCCAGCTTGAGCGGCAGGTGTGCGGCGATGGTGTCGGCCAGGCGACCCGGCTCGTCGATTCCGGCCAGCGAGGTGAGGATCTCCGGCGGGATCTTCTTGTTGAGCTTCACGTACTGGTCGAACTGGGAAATCATGGCGCGGCGCATGGCTTCCAGCTCCGTGCCCTCCTGCTGCTCGGCCGACACCGGCACGGCCTCGGCCACGTAGTGCGTCTTCAGATCGGTGACGGACGGAATGCGGGCGCGATGCGTGCCCTCGACCAGCACCTTCACCGTGCCGTCGGGCAGCTTGAGCATCTGCAGGATGTTGGCCACCGTCCCGGTCTCGTACATGTCCTCCGGGCCGGGCTCGTCCTTGGCGGCGGATTTCTGCGCCACGAGCAGGATGCTCTTGCCCGCCTCCATCGCCGTCTCGAGGGCCTTGATCGACTTCGGCCGTCCGACGAACAGCGGGATCACCATGTGCGGGAACACCACGACATCGCGCAGCGGCAACAGCGGCAACACGGTGGGCTCGACCCCGGTAGCTAAGTTGGTCATGTTCTCACCTCTGGTCACTCGATAGAATCAGGTGGGGCGGATACCCGCCGTTTCAAGCAAACGCGCCGGAACGGTACCGGGCCGACGCGTCGGACACGCACGCACGGCGCTGTCGACCGCGCGCGACGTGACGAGAGATGCTGACGATCCGGCTCGCACCGGAGGAAACGAGGCCGCGCACCCTTGCGCGGCGCGATGACGTCGGGCAATGCCCGCCGCTGGGAAAGGGTCGTCGTCGTTCAAGCCGAGCCGGCCACTTTGGGCTGGTCCGAGTAGATCAGGAGCGGCTTCTGATCGCCCGTGATCGTCCCCTCGTCGACCACCACCTTGCGTACGTTGCTCATGGACGGCAGGTCGAACATGGTTTCCAGCAGTGCCTGCTCCAGGATCGAACGCAGGCCGCGCGCTCCCGTTCGGCGCGCCAGCGCGCGCGCAGCGACCGCGTGCAGACCCTCGGGGCGCACTTCCAGTTCCACGCCTTCCATCGAGAACATGCGCTGGTACTGCTTGAGCAGAGCGTTCTTCGGCTCGGTGAGAATCTGGATGAGTGCCACCTCGTCGAGTTCGTCCAGCGTGGCCACCACCGGCAACCGCCCGACGAACTCCGGAATCAGGCCGTACTTGATGAGATCCTCGGGCTCGACCTCCTTGAGCACCGCGCCGATGTGCTTGCGGTTGTCCTTGCTGCGCACCTCGGCACCGAAGCCGATGCCGCCCTTCTCCGAACGCGCCCGAATCACCTTGTCCAGTCCGTCGAAGGCTCCACCGCAAATGAACAGGATGTTCGTCGTATCTACCTGCACGAACTCCTGGTTGGGGTGCTTGCGCCCGCCCTGCGGCGGCACCGACGCGATGGTTCCCTCCACCAGCTTGAGCAGAGCCTGCTGCACACCCTCGCCCGAGACGTCGCGGGTGATGGACGGGTTGTCCGACTTGCGCGAGATCTTGTCGATCTCGTCGATGTAGACGATCCCGCGCTGCGCCTTGTCGACGTCGTAGTCGCACTTCTGCAGCAGCTTCTGGATGATGTTCTCGACGTCTTCGCCGACGTAGCCGGCTTCCGTCAGTGTGGTGGCGTCCGCCATCACGAAGGGGACATTGAGCAGGCGCGCCAGGGTCTGCGCCAGGAGCGTCTTGCCCGACCCGGTCGGCCCGATCAGCAGGATGTTGCTCTTGGCAAGCTCGATATCGTCCTTCTTGCCGATGTTCTTGAGCCGCTTGTAGTGGTTGTACACGGCCACCGACAGGATCTTCTTGGCCTGCTCCTGGCCGATCACGTACTGATCGAGGATTTCGCGGATCTCGTGCGGGACTGGCAGGTCGGTGCGTGCGCCCTTGCCAGTCTGATCGCCCTGACTCTCTTCGCGAATGATGTCGTTGCAGAGCTCGATGCACTCGTCGCAAATGAACACCGACGGACCTGCAATCAGCTTGCGAACCTCGTGCTGGCTCTTCCCGCAAAAAGAGCAGTAGAGCAGCTTCTCCGAGCCCGGTTTCTCAGACATACGACTACAGGTCTCCGCAGTTCCCCGCCGACGGCACTCAGGCCGCAGCGTCGGTCCGGCTGGTCAGGACGTTGTCCACCAACCCGTACTTGACGGCATCGTCCGCGCCGAAGAAGTTGTCCCGCTCCGTATCGCGCTCGATCGTCTTGATATCCTGTCCGGTATGGCGCGCGAGGATCTCGTTGAGACGCTGACGCAGATACAGGATCTCCTTGGCGTGGATCTCGATGTCCGTCGCCTGCCCCTGGAATCCACCCATCGGCTGGTGGATCATGACCCGCGAGTTGGGAAGCGCGAAACGCTTGCCCTTGGCGCCGGCCGACAGCAGCAGCGCGCCCATGCTCGCGGCCTGTCCGATGCACAGCGTGCTCACGTCGGGCTTGATGAACTGCATCGTGTCGTAGATCGCCAGTCCCGCCGAGACTGAACCGCCGGGCGAATTGATATAGATCGAGATGTCCTTCTCGGGGTTCTCGGATTCCAGGAAGAGCAGTTGCGCAACCACCAGATTGGCGGTCATTTCGTTGACCGGCCCGACCAGGAAGATCACCCGTTCCTTCAGCAGGCGCGAGTAGATGTCGTACGCGCGCTCGCCCCGCCCGCTCTGCTCGATGACCATGGGGACGAGCCCCAGCGCCTGCGGTTCCATGCCTCGACGTTCCATGTGCTTGCTGTCCCGGTCCCAGATCATTGTTGGCGGCTGCCCATCAGGTCATCGAAATCGGTCGCCTTGTCCTGGACTTTAACGCGCGCGAGCACCCACTCGACGACATTGTTCTCCAGGACCAGGGATTCGACCTCACGCAGACGCTCGGGAGACGAGTAGTACCAGCGCACCACTTCCTCGGGCCGCTCGTAGCTCTCCGCGTAGTCGTGCACCAGCGCCTTGATCTTGTCGGGCTCGGCGACCAGGTTCTCGCGCCGGACGATGTCGGAGACGATCAGGCCGAGCGCGACGCGCTTGCGCGCCTCCGGCTCGAACATTTCGGTCGGCATCTGCATGTCCTCGGCCTTCAGTCCCCGTTGCGCGAGATCCCGGCGCATGCCTTCCATCAGGCGCTCCATTTCCATCTGCACCAAGGACTTGGGCAACTCGATGCTGGCATTCTCCAGCAGCGCCTTCATCACCAGATCCTTGACCCGCGCCTCCGTGCGCCTTCGAACTTCGCGCTCGAGGTTGGCCTTGATGTCGCTGCGCATCTGTGAGACATCGCCGCTTTCGACACCGAGCGCCTTGGCGAACTCGGGATCGACCTCGGGCAGATGCGGCTCCGCGACCTGATTTACCGTGACCTCGAAACGCGCCGTCTTTCCGGCGACGTCCTTGCCATGATAGTCCTCCGGGAATGTCAATTCAAACGCGCGCTGCTCCCCGGGCGCGGCCCCGATCACGTTCTTCTCGAAGTCGGCCAGCAGCCGGCCCTCTCCCAGGACGGTGGAGTGACCGGTGGCGCTCCCGCCCGCGAACGGCACGCCATCGATGCTGCCTGCGTAGTCGATCAGGACGCTGTCGCCCGCCTGTGCAGGGCGCGTGACGTCGTGGAAATGCACGCGCTGCTTGCGCAGGATCTCCATGGTCTTGTCGATTTCTGCCTCCCCGACCGTCACCACCGGCCGGTCGATCTCCACGCCGGACAGGTCCCCGAGCGTGATCTCCGGGTAGACCTCGAACGTGGCGCTGAACTCCACCTGCTGCACCTCGGCACCTTCCGCGGCCGGCTTCGGTTCGAAGCGCGGGAATCCGGCCACGCGCAGATTCTGCTGGCGCACCGCCTCGCCGAAGCTCTTCTGCAGCACGTCCCCCAGTACCTCTTGTCGCACCTTCCCGCCGTACTGCGCCTGCACCAGCCGCAGCGGCACCTTGCCGGGGCGGAAGCCCGGCAGTTTCGCCTGGCGAGCCATGCGCTTGAGGCGGTTTTCGACCTCGGCCTCGATCTCCTGGATCGGCAGCGCAACGTTCAGTCTGCGCTCGAGGTTGCTCACTTTTTCTATCGTGGCTTGCATTGGTGCGATTCCTGGCAACTGATCATGAGAAAGCGCGGGATCGGGCGAATTCCCGCGAACGATGCGTGGGCTCCGAAGGGCCGGAAGTCGAGCGGTCAGCGGCGGCCCGCTACGTCGCAATCAGCAGGCGGACACCGCCGCGGCCCTGGTGCGAAAGGAGAGACTCGAACTCTCACGCCTTTCGGCGCCAGAACCTAAATCTGGTGCGTCTACCAATTCCGCCACTTTCGCAAAGTCCTCATTTTAATATAATCGCCCCCTTCCGCTCCACCCGGCGCCGGTCCCGCCCCCTGCGTCGGCCGCAGCGTCCCGAACGTCCACCTGTCCGCCACGACCCTCGCCATCACGTCCCTCTCGAACCACTACGAGAACTTCCCGGTGGCATCGCTGGCCATGCCGGCCCGCTTTCGTCCCGCCGTGCGGCAGATCTACGCATTTGCCCGGCGGGCGGACGATTTCGCCGACGAGGGCGACCTCGCGCCGGCCGAACGACTGCACCTGCTGCAGGGATTCGAAGACGAACTGGACCGGATCGAGGCGCACGAGGCGGCACAATCCCCATTCTTCCGGGACCTTGGCAAAACGATCCACAGGCACGGACTGCCGCTGCAGCCGTTTCGCGACCTCCTCTCGGCCTTTCGCCAGGACGTCACCAAGCGACGCTATGCGCATTTCGGCGAAGTGATGGACTACTGCCGGCGATCGGCCAACCCGGTCGGGCGGCTGCTGCTGCACCTGTTCGGAGAAACCGCGCCCCGCAGCCTGGCCATGTCCGACGGCATCTGTGCAAGTCTGCAGCTGATCAACTTCTTGCAGGACGTGGAAGTCGACTACCGCAAGGACCGCATCTATCTACCCCAGGACGAGATGCTGCGTTATGGTGTGGACGAACGGCAGATCGCGTCGGGCGACGCCGGGGGCATGTGGGCCGAGTTCATGCGGGCGCAGTGCGATCGCGCGCGCCGGATGCTGCAGGCGGGCGCGCCGTTGGGCCGTGTGCTGCCCGGAAGGCTCGGACTGGAACTGCGCATGATCGTCCTGGGCGGCGAATCCATCCTGCGCCAGCTGCACGAGGTACGCGGGGACATCTGGCGGCATCGGCCGGTGCTGCGCCGGAAGGACTGGGTGGTCGTGATCTGGCGCGCTCTGCTCGCCCGATGACGCCCGAGCAATACTGCCAGCAGCGCGCGGCGGCCAGCGGCTCGAGCTTCTACTACAGCTTCCTGTTCCTGCCGCCTCCACGGCGCCGCGCCATCACCGCGCTGTACGCGTTCTGCCGTGAAGTGGACGACGTGGTGGACGAAGTGTCCGATCCGGGTGTCGCTCGCACCAAGCTGTCCTGGTGGCGGGACGAGACCGCCCGCATCTTCCGCGGCACCCCGCAGCATCCGGTGGGGCATGCCCTTGCCGGGCCGGTGCGCGAGTTCGGCCTGGCCGAGGATCTCCTGCTGGAGGTGCTCGAAGGCATGCGCATGGACCTCGACTACAACCGCTATCCGGACTATCCGACGCTGGAGGTCTACTGCCACCGCGTGGCGGGCGTTGTCGGGCTGCTCTCTGCGCGCATCTTCGGCTACACCGATACGCGCACGCTGGATTATGCGCACACCCTGGGCATCGCCTTCCAGCTCACCAACATCATTCGCGACGTGGGTGAAGACGTGCGCCGCAACCGCATCTACCTTCCACTCGACGAGCTCGCGCAGTGCGGTCTGGCGGTCGAGGACCTGATCGCGCTGCGCGAGAACGAGCGCTTCGAGCACCTGATGCACGTGCAGATTGCGCGGGCGCAGGCGACCTACGACCGCGCATTCGAACTGCTGCCCGAGGTCGATCGCAGGGCGCAGCGTCCCGGACTGATGATGGCGGCGATCTACCGTGCACTGCTCGGCGAGATCGACCGCAGCCACGCGCACGTGCTGTCGCAACGCATCTCCCTCACGCCCGTGCGCAAGCTCTGGCTCGCCTGGAAGACCTGGGTGCGCGGATGACCCAGGTGCGCGACCGGCGTGTAGCGGTGCTGGGAGGCGGATGGGCCGGCATGGCGGCTGCCGTGGAACTGGCCGATGCCGGGGCGCGGGTAACCGTGCTGGAGGCCGCCCCGACGCTCGGCGGGCGCGCACGCACGGTCGAATACCGGGGCCTCGCGTTGGACAACGGCGCGCACATCCTGATCGGCGCCTATCGACAGACGCTCGACTCGATGCGCAAGGTCGGCGTCGACGAGGCGCATGGGCAGCTCCAGCGCAGTGCGCTCGACCTGCACTATCCCGGCAGGTTTCGCCTGCGCGCCCCACGCCTGTCGCGCCCCCTGCACTTGCTGGCTGCCCTGCTATGCGCCCACGGATTGCCCTGGAAGGAGCGGCTGGCAGCGGTGCGCTTCATGCGCGCAGCGCAGGCGATGCATTTCGAACTGTCGCAGGACACCACCGTGGACCGCCTGCTCGTCCAACATGCCCAGGGACCGTGCGCACGCCGTTACCTGTGGGAGCCGCTGTGCATCGCCGCGCTCAACACCCCGGTGAATGAGGCCTCGGCGCAGGTGTTCCTCAACGTGCTGCGCGACAGCCTGAACGGCGCCTCACGCGACAGCGACCTGCTGCTTCCGCGGCGCGAGCTTTCGCACCTGTTTCCGCTGCCAGCCGCCGAGTACGTACACAGGCGCGGCGGCCAGGTGTTCACGGGCCGCCGCGTGCACTCGGTGCGCATCGACGGCGCGGGGTTCGGAATCGAGCATAGCCTGGGACGAGAGACGTGCGACGCCATCGTGTGCGCGCTGCCGCCCTTCGGCGCTGCCGAGGCGCTCGCCACGCTCCCCGGACTGTCGGCTACGCTGCGCGACATCGAGGCACTCGAGTACGAGCCGATTTATTGCGTCTATCTGCAGTACGACACCCACGTTCGCCTGCCGCAGGCCATGCTCGGCCTGGATCGGGGCCTCGCCCAGTGGCTATTCGACCGCGGTGCCCTGGCCGGACAACTCGGGCTGGTGTGCGCGCTGATCAGCGCGCGCGGCGCGCACGAGGCGCTGTCGCAGCAGCAACTCGCGGGCCGACTCGCCGAGGAGCTGGCTGCACGTTTCCCGCAGTTGCATGCGCCGCACTGGACCAAGGTCATCGCGGAGAAGCGCGCGACCTTCTCGTGCCGCCCCGGCCTGGCACGTCCCGACCAGCGCACCTGTCTGCCTGGGCTGGTGCTTGCCGGCGACTACACCGCCAGCCCCTATCCCGGTACCCTGGAAGCGGCAGTGCGCAGCGGTGTGCGCTGCGCGCGTCTCCTTGCTCAAGGAAGCCATGTTCTCGCCTGACTATCGCCCCGCGCCCGATCTGCTCGCTCAGCGCGTCGTCCTCGTCACGGGAGCGAGTGCCGGACTGGGACGCGAGGCGGCGATTGCGTTCGCGCGCCATGGGGCGACCGTGATCCTGCACGGACGCAACGCGGCGCGACTGGAAGCGCTCTACGACGAGATCGAGCGCCTGGGCGCGCCTGAACCCATCATCCTTCCGCTGGATCTGGCCCACGCGGGGCAGCAGGAATTCGCCAACGTCGAGCAGTCCATCCGCGCACAGACCGGTCGCCTGGACGGCATCCTGCATTCGGCGGCCCACTTCACCCACCTGACCGAACTCGCGCACGAGCAACTCGATCACTGGACGACCACCCTGCGCGTGAATGTCGTCGCTGTGCAGTCGCTCACGCGCGCCTGCCTGCCGCTGCTCGCCGCCGCGCCGGACGCGTCCGTCATCGCGACGGCCGAGATGCACGGACTGCGACCCGCGGCATTCTGGGGTGCGTTCGCCGTCTCACAGGGCGCGGTGTACAGCTGGACGATTATCCAGTCTCAGGAATGGTCGTCACGACCGAACCTGCGCGTGAACCTGCTGGTGCCGGGGCCGGTGGACTCCCCGCTGCGCGCCCGCACCCATCCGGGCGAGGCGCGCACTGCACGTACACCGCCGCAGGCGCTCGTGCCGCTATGGCTGTATCTGATGGGCCCGGACAGCCGCGGTGTCAGCGGCAAAGTGTTCGAGGCACAGGCGCTGCTGGGTCGCAGCGACACGCTCGAAAAACCTTGACACAGACGCACGCAGAAGACGGAAAGAGACAAGGACTGGAACCATCTCGAGCCTCGATCGAGGCAGGTCCAGCAGAGGTCTTGCCGCTTCCCGATGGCCTTTCGCCGTTCGCCGAGTGCTCGGTGTCGAAACGCAGTCCTTCCTCATGCCAGCTGTGCGCGCATCCACTCGGGCAGCGGCCGCGACTTGCCGTCGGCCAGGTCGATCCACACCATCATCGCCTCACAGCGGGCGTAGACCTTTTCCGGCACCGCGCCGTCGCGCAGTTCGCTGTACAAGGGAAAGGCGCTGCGTCGGGGCTGACCGGCGACCAGGGTGACCTCGAGCTCGCACGGGTACACCGCAGGCAGCACGAAACGACAGTTGATGCTGCCCAGGATCGGCCCTTCCGGCAGCGTCTTGTAGTCCGCACCGATCGCGTCGAACCAGGAGATGCGCGCCTGCTCGAAGTAGCGGAAGTAGATCGTGTTGTTCATGTGACCGAGCGCATCCATGTCGCCCCAGCGCATGCGCATGCGCTCGACGTGGACCATCCGGCCGGGGTGCGGTGGCTCTACCGGCAATTCGTGGCTCCCTGGAAACCGTTTATCATCGACCGATTGTAAAGCAGGCACGCACGGGTGCCCGCACGCGCATCATGGAGCAGAACGTGTCCGAACGCGAATCGATGGAGTACGACGTGGTGATCGTTGGCGCCGGGCCTTCCGGCCTTGCCACTGCCATCCGCCTCAAGCAACTGGCCGCGGAGCGCGAATCCGACCTGTCGGTGTGCGTGATCGAGAAGGGCTCCGAGGTGGGAGCGCACATCCTCTCTGGCGCCGTGCTGGAGCCGCGCGCCCTGAACGAACTGCTGCCGGACTGGAAGAACCAGGGGGCGCCTCTCGACACGCCGGCGCGGGAAGACCGCTTTCTCTACCTGTCGCAAACCAGATCGTGGCAGCTGCCGACGCCGCCCCAGATGCACAACCGCGGCAACTACATCGTCAGCCTGGGCAATCTGTGCCGCTGGCTGGGGCAGCAGGCCGAGGCACTGGGCGTGGAGATCTACCCCGGGTTCGCGGCGGCCGAGGTGCTCTATCACGAGGACGGACGCGTCAAGGGTGTGGCGACCGGCGATCTGGGCATCGGCAGGCAGGGGGAACCGACCGAGCGCTACCAGCCAGGAATGGAACTGCATGCGAAGCAGACCGTGTTCGCAGAAGGCTGTCGCGGCTCGCTCACTAAGACACTGTTCGAACGCTTTCGACTGCGCGACGGCGTCGATCCACAAACGTATGGCATCGGCATCAAGGAGTTGTGGGAGGTCGAACCGTCGAAATCCGAGCCTGGACTCATCCTGCACACGGTCGGCTGGCCCCTGGACAAGTCCACCTACGGCGGCTCGTTCCTGTATCACCTGTCGAACCACCAGGTCGCGGTTGGCTATGTCATCGGACTCGACTACCAGAACCCATACCTCAGCCCCTTCGACGAGTTCCAGCGCTTCAAGACCCATCCCTCGATCCGTCCGCTGTTCGAGGGAGGACGCCGCATTTCCTACGGCGCCCGCGCCATATCGGAAGGCGGTTTCCAGTCCATCCCGAAGCTCACCTTTCCGGGCGGACTGCTGGTGGGCGACACCGCCGGTTTCCTCAACGTGCCGAAGATCAAGGGCACGCATACGGCGATGAAGTCCGGCATGAGCGCGGCGGAGGCGCTGTTCGAGCATCTGGCGGCAAACGGCGGCGCTGAAGTGGTCGGCTATCCGGAGCGGCTGCGCAACAGCTGGGTGTGGGAGGAACTGCACGGCGTGCGCAATATCCGCCCGTCCTTCCGCTGGGGCCTGTTCGGCGGCATCGCCTATTCGGCGCTCGACACCTATCTATTCAGAGGCAAGGCGCCCTGGACCATGCGACACCACGCCGACCACAGCCAGTTGAAGCAGGCTGCCGCGTTTCAACCCATCGCCTACCCGAAACCCGACGGCGTGGTGAGCTTCGACAAGTTGTCCTCCGTCTTCTTGTCGAACACCAACCACGAGGAGGACCAGCCGAGCCACCTGCAGCTCAAGGATCCGTCCGTGCCGGTCGGGGTGAACTTGCCGTTGTACGACGCCCCCGAGCAGCGCTACTGCCCCGCCGGCGTGTACGAGATCGTGCGCGATGCGCAGGGACACAATCCCCGCCTGCAGATCAACGCGCAGAACTGCGTGCACTGCAAGACCTGTGACATCAAGGATCCGACCCAGAACATCAACTGGGTGGTACCCGAAGGCGGCGGCGGACCGAACTACCCGAACATGTAGCGGGGTGATCTGCGGCGGGAACTCGGCACCCGGCCGCAGAGTCTGTCCACTGGCAGCGCCGCTTCCAACCGGCGCTACCTCAATGCCGTTCCCGCGACAGCCAGTCCACGTCGCGTGATTCACATCCGCCGATGCGCTCTCATGAACCCTGACCGACTCCTGACACGCCTGCTCGTCCTCCTCGCCCTTCTGCTCGTGCCCCTTGCCCAGGCGCAGCACGCAGATCCGCGCACGGCGTGGGCACACGAGACGGGCGACACTGCACCCGATCCCGCCGCTGTCTGGGGCCGGCTCGACAGCGGCTTGCGCTACGTTATCCTGCCCAACGACACGCCCAAGGGACGGGTGAGCCTGCGCCTGCTGGTCGATGCCGGATCATTCATGGAGCGCGAGGATCAGCGCGGGCTCGCCCACTTCCTCGAACACATGGCGTTCAAGGGTTCGGAGAACATGCGCGCCGGGGATCTCGTGCAGTACCTCGAGCGCCTGGGAATGGCGTTCGGCGCCGACACCAACGCGCGCACCGGATTCGACTCCACGGTCTACCAACTCGAGCTGCCCTCGAACGATCCGGCACTGGTCCACAAGAGCTTGTTCGTGCTGCGCGAGAAGGCGGGACGCCTGCTGATCCCGGAAGCCGACCTGGAGCGCGAACGCGGCGTCATCCTGAGCGAGAAGCGCCTGCGCGATACGGCCCAGTTCCGCGCGATGGACGCCAACCTGCGCTTCCTGTTTCCCGACTCGCTGATCGCCTCGCGCATGCCCATCGGACTCGACGAAGTGATCGCCTCTGCACCGCGCGAGCGCCTGGCCGATTTCTACGACGCGTGGTACCGGCCCTCGCGCATGACGGTGGTCGTCGTCGGCGCGGTCGATTCCCGCGAGATCGCTCGCGCGGTGCAGGAGCAGTTCGCCGATTTCCAGGCGCGTGCGCCGGAGCGCCCCGATCCCCGCCTCGGCGAACTCCGGCCACGCCAGCTCGAGACGCGTCTGCACTACGAGGCCGAAGGGCGCACGCACGTGACATTGGAGACCGCGAAACCGGTGCCACCGGGGCCGGATACCTATGCCCGGCGCTATGAGGACATCCAACGCTACCTGGCGCATGCTGCGTTGAGCCGTCGCCTGGCCACGCTGGCGGTGGCCCCCGATGCGCCTTTCGTCGGCGGCTACGCGCAATCGGACGATTTCCTCGGCTTCGCGCAAGTCGCGAACGTCACCATCAACACCGAACCGGCGCGCTGGAAGGACGGCGTGCGCATCGCCGAGCAGGAACTGCGCCGCGCCTTGCAGCACGGCTTCACGCCCGAGGAGCTGGATGAACAGGTGCGCACGCTGACCAGACACTTCGAGGAAGCGGCGCGCTCGGCCAACACCCGTGAATCCTCGGACCTGGCGAACGAGATCGTGCGTAGCGTCAGCGAGGAACTAGTCTTCACCCATCCGGCGCAGGATCTCGAGGAATTACACAAGGTGCTGGAGGCGACCACGCCGGAAACGGTCCTGCGGGCCATGCGGGCAGTGTGGGCCGACGCGGGGCCGCTGGTGTTCGTCTCCGGGCCGGTCAGAATGGATGATCCGGAAGCGTCCATTCGCCAGGCCTATCTAGACAGCGCGGCAGTGCCGGTGGATGCGCCCCTGCGCACACGGCTCGCGGCATTCGGCTACGAAACGTCCGGCAGCGGACAGGTGGTGGAGCGTCGCGTCAGCGATGCCCTCGACGTGACGCAGCTGCGCTTTGCCAACAACGTGCGGGTCAACCTCAAGCCGACTCGCTTCGAGGCCAACAACGTTCTGATCGCCGCACGCATCGGCGGCGGTCGTCTGGAACTGCCCAAGGACAAGGCGGGACTGGAAACATTGGCGGAAGGGGCGTTCATCGCCGGGGGCCTCGGCAAGCACAGCCTGGACGAATTGAACCGGATCATCGCCGGGCGCAGCGTCGATATGAGATTCGAGGTCGAGGACGACGCATTCGTACTCGGCGGGCGAACGACGCCCGCCGATCTTCGACTGCAGTTGCAGCTGCTCGCGGCCTATGTCGAGGATCCAGGCTATCGTGCGGAAGCCCTGAGCAAGTTCCGCCAGACGCTTCCGCAGCGCTATCAGATGCTCGAGCATACGCCGGTCGGCGTGCTGCAAAAGGATGTCGTGCGCTTCCTGCGCGGAGGCGATCCGCGATTCGGCCTGCCCGATCAGGCGACGCTCGCTGCGCTCGGCTTCGAGGATCTGCGAGCTGTGCTCGATCGGCCGCTCGCCAGCGGCTACCTCGAACTGACGCTGGTGGGGGACTTCGACCTGCAGCAGGCGGTCGACGCGGTCGCCTCGACGTTCGGCAACCTGCGCACACGCGATGCCAGCAAGCCATCGTTCGATGCGCAACGCGACGTCCGCTTTCCTGCGGGCAGTCCGACGGTCATTCGCTTCGACTACGTGACGAGCGATCCCAAGGCCATCGCGGCGACGTACTGGCCGACCACCGACTTTTCCAATCTGCGCGACGTGCGCCGCCTGTTCGTGCTCGGTAAGGTGCTGGGCAACCGCGTGCTCGAGCGCGCGCGCAACGACCAGGGGCTCACCTACACCGCGCAGGGCGACCACGCGCCGAGCCAGACCTTCCCCGGTTACGGCGTGCTGTACGGCGTGGTGGATGCGCCGCCGCAGAAGGCAGAGGAGCTTGCGCGCGAGATCCGCGACATCGGCGACCGGATCAGGCGGGAAGGGATCACCCAGGACGAGCTGGACCGCGCCCGCAATCCGATCGTCGCGGAACTGAAGAAACGCTTGGAGACCAATAGCTATCTCCTGACGGCCATCGTCAGCGGTTCACAGGAGCGGCCGGAGCGACTGGAACGTGCGCTGACGAGCGTACAGGAGCTGTCGTCGCTGACGGTGGAGGACATCGATTCGGTCGCGCGCAACTACCTCGATCCCAAGCGCGCATTGCCGCTCGTCATCGTCCCGCGGACACAAACCGCCGGGAAGTGACATCCCACGGGCGCGGCCGAGGGCTGGCAGCGACCCGCGCATCGCGCCAGCGACGCGGGCTCCGCTCCCCCGGCCTTCGCCTCACCCGCTCGCCCGATTCCCGCCCAACGCATCCTTCAACGCGCTCACCACGTCCACCGGGAACACGATGGTGTTGCTGCGATCGCCCGCAATCACGGTGAGCGTCTGCAGATAGCGCAACTGCATGGCCTCGGGCTGCGCCGCGAGGGTCTGCGCCGCCTCCAACAGCTTCTGCGACGCCTGCAGTTCGCCCTCGGCCAGGATCACCTTCGAGCGCCGCTCACGCTCGGCCTCGGCCTGTCGCGCCATCGCCCGCGCCATGTTCTCGTTGAGGTCGATGTGCTTGATCTCGACGTTGGAGACCTTGATGCCCCAGGCGTCGGTCTGCTGATCGAGCACGCTCTGGATGTCCACGTTGAGCTTCTCGCGCTCCGACAGCATCTCGTCCAGTTCGTGCTTGCCCAGCACCGCGCGCAGTGTCGTCTGCGCCAGCTGGCTGGTGGCGACGAGGAAGTTCTCCACCTGGATGATCGCCTTGTCCGGCTCGACGACACGGAAGAACACGATGGCGTTCACCTTGACCGACACGTTGTCCTTCGAGATCACGTCCTGAGACGGCACGTCCATCGTCACCGTGCGCAGGTCCACCTTGACCATCTGCTGCAGGCCCGGAATGACGATCACCAGACCCGGCCCTTTTACCTTCCAGAAGCGGCCCAGCTGGAACACCACGCCGCGCTCGTACTCGCGCAGGATGCGCACGGCGTAGAACAGCGCCGCGGCGATGAGTACGACGAATACCAGTCCGGAGAAACCGTCCATTGCGTCAAGCTCCTGTCTGCGTCATGCGGTTGACCTGATCGTCGGCGGCAATCGGCTCGACCGTGAGCACGAGCCCTTCCATGCCGACCACGCGCACCTTCTGATTCGCAATCAGCGGCACCGTTCCCTTGACGCGCCACAATTCGCTGTGCACGCGTGCCCACCACTCGCCCTGGCGCTGCTCGAGCACCTCGCCCGTCGCTCCCAGCAACTCCTCGCGGCCGCTGACCACCGACTGCTTGCGCGCGCGCAGCGCCATGCCGATGACGAACAGGAAGAATGCCAGGCTGAGGGCGGCAACGATGCCGATCAGGAACCAAGGGATGTCGTAGCCCGGCACGTCGGTGTCGATCAGCAGAATGGATCCCATGACGAACGCTATGGTACCTCCGATGCCCAGTGCCCCATAGGAGGTGACGAAGAGCTCAGCTGCCATGAAGCCGAGGCCGAGAACGATCAGCGCAAGGCCGGCGTAGTTGATGGGCAGCATCTGGAACGCATACAAGGCCACCAGCAGACTGACCGCGCCGATGACACCCGGGAAGATCATGCCGGGGCTGTAGAACTCGAGCAGCAGCCCGTAGAAGCCGATCAGCAGCAGGATGTAGGCAAAGCTGGGATTCGCGATCACGCCCAGCAGGCGGCTGCGCCAGTCCGGGTCGATCCGCACGACCTCGGCGCCCCGCGTGTCCAGCGTACGCTTGCCGGCGGGCAGGTCGATGCTGCGCCCATGCGCCTGGTCGAGCAGCTGCGTCACGTCGGTCGCCAGCAGATCGATCACATCGATCTCCAGCGCTTCTTCCGCCGGGAGGCTGACCGCTTCCCGCACGGCCTTCTCGGCCCATTCGGCATTGCGCCCGCGCAGCTGCGCGAGGCCCTTGATGTAGGCCACCGCGTCGGAAACGGCCTTGCGGCCCATGGCATCGCCCTCGGACTGTCCGGTGCCGTCCGCGTCCGGCCTGTCGCGCTCGCCGCGCCCGCGCGGACCAGGCGAGGACTCTGGCCTGCCGCCGCCACCCCCACCGATCTGCACCGGCGTGGCTGCACCCAGATTGGTGGCGGGGGACATCGCTGCGATGTGGGCGGCATACAGCAGGTACGTCCCGGCACTCGCGGCGCGTGCGCCACTGGGATGAACGAACATCGCCACGGGCACCGGCGAGGCGAGGATGTCCTTGATCATGGCGCGCATGGACAGATCCAGGCCGCCCGGCGTGTCCATCTGCACGACGACCAGTTCTGCGGCCTGGTCATGCGCCTTCTTCAGACCGCGGCTGAGGTAGTCCGCGGTGGACGGTCCGATCGCGCCGTCGATGGTGAGCAGCACGACCGGCCGCTGATCGACCGCGGCAGGTACGGCGAAGCAGAACAGCGCCAGAAGCAGGACGACGAAGCGGGACATGTTGCAAGCGGCGTGCACGGGCGGGAAAGATCGACTATAGCGACTTGCATGCCGGCCCGCCGGGCGCGGCGATTGCCTGCACCGTGCGGCGGACTATTCCATGAACATCTGCGCTTACAATCGCGTCACGCCATCCGACGGAGCCATCGACATGCAGCGCCGGTATCTCACCATCCTGCTCGTCTGTCTGGCGGCATTGTTGAGCGCCGGATGCGGCACGAATCCGGTCACCGGAAAGAGGGAATTCCAGATCGTCTCCGAGGCCCAGGAGATCCAGATCGGGCAGCAGAACTACGCACCGGCGCGCCAGTCGCAGGGCGGGGACTACGTCATCGACCCGGATTTGACCGCATACGTCCAGGAGGTGGGCAAGAAGCTGGTGGCGGTGTCGGACCGTTCAGACCTGCCCTACGAGTTCGTCGTCCTCAATGATTCCACCCCCAATGCCTGGGCCATGCCCGGCGGCAAGATCGCATTCAATCGCGGCCTGCTCTACGAGCTGGAGAGTGAGGCGGAGCTTGCCGCCGTGCTCGCCCACGAGATCGTGCACGCTGCCGCGCGCCACGGCGCAAAGGGCATGGAGCGCGGGCTGCTGCTCCAGGGCGCGATCATGGCGGTCGGGATCGGGACGGCAGACAGTCGATACTCCCAGCTCTTCGTCGGCGGCGCGCAGATCGCCGCGCAACTCACGAACCAGAAGTACGGCCGCGATGCCGAGTCCGAGTCCGATCTCTACGGCATGCGCTACATGAAGAAGGCGGGCTACGATCCGACTGCCGCCGTCGCGCTTCAGGAAACCTTCGTCCGCCTGAGCGAAGGGCGTCGCACCAACTGGCTGGAAGGGCTGTTCGCGAGCCATCCGCCATCGCCTGCCCGCGTGGAAGCGAACAAGAGGACGCTCGAGGAGATTGGGGCGGGCGGCGAATGGGGCCGCGAGCGCTATGCGGCGCGCACCGAGCAACTGCGCGCCACGCGGCCCGCCTACCAGGCCTACGACGAGGGCGTGAAGGCGCTGGACAAGGGCGATGCAGCGAAGGCGGCCGAACTGGCACGACAGGCGATCGCGATCGAGCCGCGCGAAGCCTTGTTCCACGAACTGCTGGGCGACGTTGCCATGTCGCAGAAGCAACCCGAGCGGGCGCTCGACTACTACGCCAAGGCGCTGGACCTGAATCCGAACTACTTCAAACCGCTTGCGCAGACCGGTATCGCGCTGTTCAATCTTGGCCGCCGCAGCCAGGCGGCCGATTATCTGCAGCGCAGCATCCGTCTGCTTCCCACCGCGCCGGCCCACTATCTCCTCGGGGTGATTGCGGAAGACCGCGGCGATCTGCAGGGCGCGATGAACAACTACCAGGTCGCGGCCGGGTCGAATTCGGAGCTCGGCAAGCAGGCCGCCCAGCGCTTCGTGCGACTCGATCTGCCGCGCAATCCCGCCCGCTACATCCGCACGGCGCCGCGGCTGAGCGAGGACCGGACGCTCTACGCCGTGGTCCAGAATGCCGGGCCGGTCGCACTCGCCGGCGTGCGCGTGCGCCTGGTGCGCACCGATGGCCAGCGCGTGCTGGACCGATCGTCGCCGATCGATATCCCGTCCCTGCCGCCAGGCAAGCAGGCGCAGGTGGTCGTCGCCCGCAACGTGCCGATCGAGGATGCGAATCAGCTGCGGCAGTACCAGGTCGTGGTGGAGAAGGCGCAGGTCGCAGATTGATACGGCCTCGACTCGCGCCCCGCTAGGTCACGACGGCGGGCGGAGCCGTGCGCATCCGGGCGATGGCCTCCCAGTCCCATTCGATGCCCAGCCCCGGCGTCGCCGGCGGCAGCGCATGGCCGTCTTGCATCACCACGCGCGAGTGGGTGATGCGGTCGAGTTGCGGAATGTGCTCGAGCCAGGTCGCATTGGGCACGGCGAGCACCAGCGGCAGGTGTATCTCCATCAGGAAATGCGGGCAGACCTGGACGTTGAAGGTCTCGCACAGGTGCGCGACCTTGAGCCAGGGCGTGATACCGCCGACGCGTCCGACGTCCACCTGCACGATGCTGCATGCGCCGCGCTGCAGGTACTCGCGGAAATGCGCGGGATGATAGAGCGACTCGCCGATGGCGATCGGAATCGAGGTGGACTGCGACAGCAGCACGTGGCCGTTCAAGTCCTCGGCGGGTAGCGGCTCCTCGAACCAGAAAATGTCCAGGGCCTCGTAATGACGCGCGCGACGGATCGCCTCCGACACGGTGAAGCCCTGGTTGGCGTCGGTCATGATGTCGTAGCCGTCGCCCAGCGCCTTGCGCACTGCCGAGAGGCGGGCAACGTCCTCGGCCACGTGCGGCCGTCCGATCTTGATCTTCACCGCCTTGAAGCCCTTGGCTCGTGCCGCCTGCGCGTTCTCCACGACTTCGCCGGGGGACAGGTGCAGCCAGCCGCCCTCGGTGTCGTACACCGGGATCTTCGTCTGCGCGCCACCCGCCATCACGTGCAAGGGTAGATCTGCGCGCCTGCAGCGCAGGTCCCACAGCGCGGTATCCACGCAGCACAGCGCGATGCTGGTGATCGCACCCACCGACGTGGCGTGGGTGAGCATGAACAAGTCCTTCCAGATCTCCTCGATCATTGCCGGGTCGCGCCCGATCAGCCTGGGCGCCATGTGGTCGCGCAGCATCGCGACCACCGATGAACCGCCGGTGCCGATGGTGTACGAGTATCCGGTGCCCTCCGAACCGTCGTCGCAGAAGACGCGCAGCATCGGCGTCTCCTGCATCGAGAACGTCTGGATCGCGTCGCTGCGCGGAACAGGCGGTTCGAGGTCGACCTGGAATATCTCGACACGGGTGATCTTGGCCACTGCAATGTCTCCTGATTTCGTTTCGATCGCGCGCACCGCGCGACGCAGGGTCACAACGACAACGCCGGACACGAGGTCCGGCGTCCAAATGCGGGCGCCTCAGCGCATCTCAGGCCGCCTGCGGCACCACCACGCCTTCCTGCTCGCAGCTCGGTGCGACGTCCGACGTGGTCGCCCGCTGCATGTCGCGCGGCCAGCGCAGGTCGTCGAACGGCCGCCCGCGATGCATGGTGCAGCGGTTGTCCCACATCACCAGGTCGCGCACGCGCCAACGGTGGGTGTAGACGAACTGGCGCTGCGTGGCATGCTCGATCAGCTGTGCGAGCAGGGTCTCCGCCTCGGCGTCCGGCATGCCGAAGATGCGTCCGGCGTGGGAAGCGAGATAGAGCCCCATCCGTCCTGATCCCGGATGCCGCCGCACCAGCACCTGCGGCACCGGCGGCAAAGCCTCGGACTCTTCTCTTGAGAAATCGGTGAAGCCCAGTTTCCTGCGCGAGTACATGATGGCGTGCTCGGCCACCAGTCCCTGCAATCGCCGCTTCGTGTTTTCCGGCAGCGCATCGTAGGCGGCGCGCATGTCCGCGTACTCGGTCTGGCCACCCACGGGCGGGATGGCACGCGCATAGAGCAGCGAGGCACGCGCGGGCAGCCGCTTGAACGAACTGTCCGTGTGCCACAGGCGGTTCGCCATCTCGAAGATGCGCTTGCGCTCGGTCGCGCCCCAGATCTCGTCTCCCGGTCCGAGGTTGGAGACGTCGGCGATCTCGGCACGCACGCGCAGCGCATGGCCGGGTCGGGTTGCGTGAATGGTGGTTTCCAGCGGGCCGAAATGGCGGGCGAAGTCGAGGTGCTGGTCGACGGACAGCTGCTGGTCGGGAAAGATCAGCACTGCATACCGATCGAACGCCATCCGGATTTCGGACAGCACCTCGGCCGATATCGGTGCCGAGAGATCGACATCGCCGACCTCGGCGACAAAGTGGTCGGTGACCGGGTAGATCGTCAGTGCCATGGGTGAATGTCCCGCCTCGTGGTGCGCGTGATGCCTCGTCTGTCCTGGTTGCACACCGGCCGGCACCGGTTCGACGACGACGCTCGCGTCGTTTCGGCATTCGCGCGGAGCCAGCCGTGAACCAGCCCTACGAATGCAGCGCCTCGAACACGCCCGCAGCGCCCATCCCGGTTCCGATGCACATGGTAACCATACCGTATCTCAGGTTGCGTCGCCGCAGGCCATGCACCAGCGTCGCAGTGCGGATCGCGCCGGTGGCGCCGAGCGGATGACCGAGCGCGATGGCGCCGCCAAGGGGATTGACCTTCGCCCGGTCGAGCCCGAGGTCGTCGATCACCGCGAGGCTTTGCGCCGCGAAGGCCTCGTTCAGCTCGATCCAGTCCATGTCTTCCTGCCGCAGACCGACCTGCTTCAGCACCTTCGGTATCGCCATCTTGGGTCCGATGCCCATGATCGCGGGCGGCACTCCGGCCACCGCGAACCCGAGAAACCGCGCCAGCGGGGTGAGATTGAAGCGCGCCAGCGCAGCCCCGGACACGACGACCACCGCACCCGCCCCGTCGGAGGTCTGCGAGCTGTTGCCCGCCGTGACCGTTCCGCCCGCGGCGAAGGCCGGCTTGAGTCTGGCCAGCCCCTCCGGCGTGGTGCCCGCGCGCGGGCCCTCGTCCACGCTGACAGTACGCGTGACAGGCTTCACCTCCTGTGCGCGCAGATCCGCAACCTTCTCGTCGATGGTCACGGGTGCGATCTCGTCGTGGAACTCGCCCGTCTGGATCGCCGCGAGTGCACGCCGGTGGCTCTCGGTGGCAAAGGCGTCCTGCGCGGCACGATCCACCTTCCACTGCTGCGCCACCTTCTCAGCAGTGATCCCCATGCCGTATCCGATGCCGATGCTCTCGTCACGATCGAAGATGTGCTCGCTGAACGAGATCTTGTTGCCGCCCATCGGGATCATGCTCATGCTCTCGGTACCCGCCGCGATCATGACGTCGGACTCGCCCAGCCGGACACGATCGGCCGCAATCGCCACCGCCTGCAAGCCTGAGGAACAGAATCGGTTGACCGTCATCCCGGCCACCGAACTGGGCAGTCCCGCCAGCAGCAGTCCGACGCGGGCCACGTTCATGCCCTGCTCCGCCTCCGGCATCGCACAGCCGACCACGACGTCGTCGATGGCGTTGACGTCGAGCGAAGGAACCTCGGCGAGCGTCGCCCTGAGCGTGTGCGCAAGAAGGTCGTCGGGCCGGACGTAGCGAAACATCCCGCGCGGCGCCTTGCCCACCGGCGTGCGCTTCGCGGCGACGATGTAGGCATCCTGGATCTGCTTGGCCATCTTTTCGTTTACACCTCAATTTCCGCGCAGGTCACCAAGTACAGCTGCATCGAACACAGAGCAACTGCGTTGAAAGTCAAGCTATCTGCGGTGTTCCTCGGTGTCCTCCGTGTTGAACGCCGTTGGCAGTTCTCCGCGTTCGTGCATGTCCTTAGTCGTGAAAACGCATTCAGTTCCTCAGCGGCTTCCCGGTCTTCAGCGTGTGCTCGATCCGCGCCTGGGTCTTCTCGGTGGCGAGCAGTTCCATGAAGCCGCGCCGCTCCAGCGCCAGCAGCCAGGCTTCGTCCACCGAGGTGCCGGCCTCGACGTCGCCGCCGCACATGACGGTGGCGACGGTGCTGCCCACCAGGTAGTCGTGCTCGGAGATGTACTGACCCTCGCGCATGTTGGTCATGTACGCCTTGATGGTCGCGATCGCGCTCCGACCCGCGACCGGAATGCCCGCGGGCGGCAACGGCGCCCGGTAGCCGGCTTCCGCCAGGGCGTTCAGTTCGCTCTTCGCGACGTGCAGCACTTCGGCGCGGTTCATGACGATGCGGTCGCACGGGCCGAGATAGCCCATCGCGCGGGCCTGTGCGGCCGACTTGCCCACCTCGGCCATCGCCACGTTCTGGAAATAGCGGCGCAAGTGGGGAAGCACGTCGCCTCCGCGCGCCTCCTGTGCAGCGCGCAGCGCCAGTTCCTTGCAGCCTCCGCCGGCTGGCAGCAGTCCGATGCCGGCCTCGACCAGGCCGACGTAGCTCTCCAGCGCCGCCACCGAGCGCGCCGAGTGCAGGATCAATTCGCACCCACCGCCCAGGGCCAGCCCTTCCACCGCGCATACGGTCGGCACCGGACTGTACTTCACCGCCTGAGTCATCGCCTGGAACTGCTCGACGATCTCTTCCACCCGCGCCAGCCTCCCGGCCATCAGCGCATCGGCGACGTTGAGCTTGCGCGCCGCCTTGAGCACCGCCGACTCGGCCTGCTTGCGCAACTGCCGCATCATCTTTGCGATGCCCGCGGGCTTGGGGGCATCCGCCGGGCGAGACGACTGGCCGGAAACGTTCGCACCGGCCGAGAACGGCGGTTGCGGCTGCCACAGGATCAGGCCCTTGAACGCGCGCTCGGCTTCCTCGAGCGCCAGCATCACGCCGTCGATCACCTCCGGCGAGATGGTGTTCATCTTCGTGCGGAAGCTGATCACGCCGATGTCGTCGCCGGTCGTCCACATCCGCAGTGCAGGCGTCTCGAACACCGTCGTGCCTGCTTCGACGCGTTCTCCGGCCAACCGCTCCGGGAAGGCCTGCCGGCGATACACCGCGAGCGACGAGCGCGGCACGGCTCCGCGTTTCGGACTGTACGAGCCGCGCGCCTCATGCACCCCCGTGCGCCCGGGCTCGCGCACCCAGGCAGGCAATGGCGCTGCGCTCATCGTCCTGCCCGCCCGGATGTCCTCGTCGATCCACCCGGCCACGTGCGACCAGCCGATCATCTGCCACAGCTCGAACGGCCCCTGACTCCAGCCGAATCCCCAGCGCATGGCAAGATCGACATCGCGTGCGTTGTCGGCGATGTCGGCGAGATGCACTGCGCAGTAGTGCAGCATGTCGCGCAGGCAGGACCACAGGAACCGCGCCTGCGGATGCGCACTCGCACGCAACCGGTCGAAGCGCTCGGAGACGTCTCGAGTCTTGAGGATGTCGACGACTTCGGCGTCCGCCTCGCCCCGGGAAGGCCGATAGTCCATGCTCACCCGGTCCAGCACCTGAATCTCCTGACCGGCCTTGCGATAGATGCCTCGCTGGCTCTTATGACCGAGCGCGCCCTGGTCGATCAGCGCCCGACACCAGTCCGGCAGCTTGAAGTGTGCGTGCCAGGGATCCTCCGGCAATCCGTTCACCATGGTGTCCACGACATGCGCCAGCGTGTCGAGGCCGACCAGGTCGGCGGTGCGATACGTCGCGCTCTTGGGACGGCCGATCAGCGGTCCGGTGAGTGCATCCACGACATCGAAACCCAACTCGAAGGCCTGGGTGTGGTGCATGGCGGCCAGGATCGAGAACACGCCGATGCGGTTGGCGATGAAGTTCGGCGTGTCCTGCGCGCGCACCACACCCTTGCCCAGTGTCGTGGTCAGAAACGCTTCGAGCGCGTCGAGCGTTGCCGGGTCGCTCTCGCCGGCGGGAATCAGCTCGACCAGATACATGTAGCGCGGCGGATTGAAGAAGTGCACCCCGGCAAAGCGGGCGCGCAACGCCGGCGGAAGCGACTGCGCCAGCGCCTGGATGGACAGGCCCGAGGTGTTGCTCGCGAACACCGTCGTCTCGCCCAGATGCGGCGCCACGCGTGCGTAGAGCGCATTCTTGATGTCCATGCGCTCGGCCACGGCTTCGATCACCAGGTCGCAATCGCGCAGCAGCGCGAGGTCGTCGTCGTAGTTGGCGGGATGAATGCTCGCAGCGAGATCGGGCGCGGCCAGGGGCTGCGGGTCCATCGTGCGCAGCTGGTCCAGCGCCCGCCGGACGTTGCCGTAGGGATCGCCCTGTGCAGCGGCCAATTCGAACAGGACGACGGGCACACCCGCATTGACAAACTGCGCGGCGATCTGCGCCCCCATGACGCCGGCACCGAGCACGGCTGCCCTGCGCACGGGCAGCGGACGGGAAACAGCCACGCCGCCCCCGTCAGAACGAGAACGCGACCTGCGCGCTGAGGATGTCCACGCTGCCTTCGTACTCGCCGGTCAGTCGACCGCTGGCAGGAAGCTGGTTGTCGTCGATCGATGCATCGGCGAGGAACAGATGCGCGTAGCCGAAGTCGACGGACAGGTTTGCGCGCGGTCTCCACTGGGCGCCGAGCGCGACCCAGGTACGACTGTTGTCGGGGATTCGCGCGGTCCGGAACCGGTCCGAGACCGGCGTCTCGTCGTAGGCCACACCGCCGCGCAGCTTCCAGGCATCGTTTACGCGATAGCTCAGGCCGAAGGAGATTCGCCAGCTGTCGTCCCAGTTCTCCGGTGTCGACTGCAGCAGAGTGCCGTCGCTGCGATATACGTCCAGCGTCTTGAACCGGCTCCAGTTCGTCCAGGTCACGTCACCCATAAAATCCCAGCGATCGTCGAAGCGCTGGAACACGCTTAGCGAAGCACTTTCGGGAAGCGTCGCCCTGGCGTAGATCGGACCGTCCGGTGCCGCGGCGGGCGGCACCAGCGCCGGCCGATCGAAGGTCACATCCCCTTCCAGTTTGTGCGCGATCGCCGAGCGGTAGGCAAGGCCGACGCGCAGATCGGGTGTCGCGGAAAAGATCGCACCGACGTTCCAGCCCCAGCTGCCGTCGTCCTCGCCTTCGACCTTCACCTGCCCTTCGCCGCCTAGCCCGAAGTTGACGGCCCGCGTGAGGGTCGCTTCCGCATACTGGTAGTTGATCCCGGCCCCCAGGGAGAGGCGCTCACTGACCTTGAATGCCAAGGCGGGATTGAGATTGATGGTCTTCAGGTCGGACTTGATTGCCTGGAAACGACCCATCCAGTCGTCGTCGTACTCGGTCTTGAGCCCGAACGGGGCGTTCACGCCCACGCCGACTGCGAGGCGCTCGGTCAGCATCCATGAGAAATACGCATTGGGAACGATGGACAGATCACCCGCATCACCGCCCTCGCCGCCCAGCGCCTTTCCGGCACCGGCAATCGATCCGTCGTTGTCAAACTTTGCCGAGGACCTGATCGCATGACCCGCTACCACGATCTGCCGTCCAGGAACGAAGGTCAGGCCCGCAGGATTGAAGAAGATGGTGCTCGCATCCTCGGCGGCAGCCGCCGCGCCCGCGTACGCGTTGCCCAGGCCGCTGGCGTTCTGCTCGATCAGGGCGAATCCCGCGGCGTGCACGTCGCCGCATAAGGCCCCGGTCAGTCCGCCGACCGCCAACAGCCATTCAACACGTTCCCCGCTGCGCTTCATCAGTCGTCTCCTCCTCTGAACATCGCTGCGCGCCGCCTCGGCACGCTTCGTTCCCGCTAGCCATCCGCGCCGGCGACCGGGCGCGGACGACGCTCTCCATCCACCGCCACATAGGTCAGCGTTGCTTCCGTCACCTTTACCGTGATCTCCTGTTCGAATCTTCGCTGCGCATAGACCTCCACGTTGACGGTGATGGAGGTCCTGCCAACGCGCGCGACCTCCGCGAAGAAGCTCACCAGGTCACCGATCAGGACCGGCTGCTTGAACACGAACGAATTGACCGCGATCGTCGCAACCCTGCCCTTGGCCAGTCGCAGCGCCGGAATGCTGCCCGCGATGTCGACCTGGGACATGATCCATCCGCCGAAGATATCCCCGGAGGGATTGGCGTCGGCCGGCATCGGCACCACACGCAGGACCGGTTCCCGACCGGCAGGCAACTCCCCATGGTGTTCCTCGCTATGCGACGTCTGATCCATAGTCACCTGCCGATGAACGCCGGCGTGCGCTTCTCCACGAAGGCCCTGAGGCCCTCCGCGAGGTCCGCCGTCTTCGCACAGCGGGCGAAGGCGAACAACTCCTCTTCCATCTGCGTCTCCATCGAGTGGGACAACGAGGCATTGAGCAGGCGCTTGGCTTCGCCATGGGCGAGCGTGGGTCCGCTGGCAAGCCGCTGTGCGATGGCCTGGGTGCGCGCCTCGCGATCGGCGTCTGGAACGACCCAGTTCACCAGGCCCAGCTGCTGTGCGGTGGACGCATCGAACAGGTCGGGCAGCATGGTGAGTTCCATCGCGCGTTTCATCCCGACCAGGCGAGGCAGGAAGAACGTGCCACCTCCGTCCGGGCTCGCCCCGATGTTGGCGTACGCAAGCGAGAAGCGGGTGCGTTGCGCGGCCAGGGCCAGATCCGCCGCGCAAAGGATGCTGAAGCCTGCCCCGGCCACGGCGCCGTGCACGCTGGCCAGGACCGGCTTGGCCATGCGTCGCAATGCCTGGATGGCGAAATGCATCTCCCGGCCCCAGCGCACGATGATCTCGGGCAGTTCGGCCACCCGATCTGCGAACAGTGCCACGTCACCGCCGCTGGCGAATGCCTTGCCACGACCCTCGAGGACGACGCAGCGGACCGTCGCATCGTGCTCGAAGGACTCCGCGGCTGTGCGGAACGCGACCATCATGCGCTCGTCGAGCGCGTTGAGCACATCGGGTCGATTGAAGGCGATCGTCCCGATTCCGTTCTCGACGCTCGTTACTACCGTTGGATTCATGCCCGCTCCTGCTGCAGATCGCGCGCGCGCACCTGCTGCGAGTTTCCGTCCGCCGATACGGCGCCCGGTGCGGGGCTTTGAAGCGGCCCCGGTTCCTGAACTGCCGCGCCATCCCCTCGCCTCGCCGTGTGCCGGCCGACGTCATGGGCGAAATCATCCACCATGATGCAGGCACGCCGCAATGCGTCGTAGCGCGTCCAGATGTCAACCTCGTTCGCATCGACCAGTCCCAGCGCTCGGGTCGACTGCAACCGCTCCTGCGCGCTTCGCCCGTGCACCACACCCGCTTTCGACGCCGCGCGCACTTTGGCATCGATCGCTTCGGCCTCGTTCACCAGATCGAGTGCCAGTTCGAGGCGTCCGACGGCATCGCTGTCCGCGGCGCGCAGGTAGATGCCGCCGGTCAGGCGATCCCGTGCCGGCGACTTCTCCAGCATCAGGGCGGCCACACGATGGCCAATGCGGTCGGACGGCGGCGAGTAGGCGCGCCCGAGGGGAAACATGACCAGGCGCATCAGCCCGGCAGCCCAACGAACCGGGAAGTTCTCGAACAGTCCGAACATCGCCTCCTGCGCGCGGTGAATGCTATCGTCCAGGGCCCACAGCGCGAACGGCAGGTCCGTCTGCTGCGCGCCATCGTCCGCGTAGCGCTTGACTACGCAGGAGGCGAGGTAGAGTTGGCTGAGCACATCGCCCAGACGTGCCGAAATCTTCTCGCGTCGCTTGAGGGCACCGCCCAGGAACAGCATGGCCAGGTCTGCCGCGAAGGCGAAAGCGGCGGATAGGCGCGTGAGCTGGCGCAGGCGCGGCTGTAGCGCGGAGGGACCGGGAACCGGCGTCAGGCGCGCTCCCGTCAGGCCGAGCCACAGGGCCCGCATGGCGTTGGAGGCGAGAAAACCGACGTGGCCACACAGCGCCCGGTCGAACTCCGCCGCGCCGGCCGTGCGGTCCGGGTTCGCCGTTGCGGCGATCTCGCGCAGCACGAACGGGTGGCAACGGATCGCACCCTGACCGAAGATGATCATGCTGCGCGTGAGGATGTTGGCGCCTTCCACGGTGATGCCGATCGGCACCTGCATGTAGCCGCGTCCCAGGTAATTGTTCGGCCCCAGGCAGATCCCCTTGCCGCCGTGCACGTCCATGGCGTCGTTGATCACGTGGCGCGCGCGCTCGGTGCTGTGATACTTGACGATCGCGGAGATCACGGACGGCTTCTCGCCCAGGTCTACGGCCCCGGCCGTCATGACACGTGCCGCCTCGATCGCGTAGGTATTGCCGCCGATGCGGGCGAGCGCCTCCTCGACGCCTTCGAATCTGCCCACGGGCACGCGGAACTGGGTACGGATGCGCGCGTAGGCGCCGGTCGTACGTGCCGCGAGCTTGGACCCGCCGGCGGCGGACGCGGGAAGCGAGATGGAACGTCCCGCGGCCAGGCATTCCATGAGCATGCGCCATCCCTGGCCGACGTATGCCTGGCCGCCGACCACCCATTCCATCGGAATGAACACGTCCTTGCCCCAGTTGGGCCCGTTCATGAACGAGGCGTCCATGGGCAGGTGGCGCCGGCCGATGTGGACACCCGGATGGCTGGTCGGGATCAGCGCAAGCGTGATACCGACGTCCTCGCGCTCACCGATGAGACGGTCCGGATCGTAGAGTTTGAATGCCAGGCCCAGTAGCGTCGCCACAGGACCAAGGGTGATGTAGCGCTTGTCCCAGGTCACGCGCATCCCCAGCACGCGCCGCCCATCGTGCTCGCCATGGCAGACGATGCCGAAATCGGGAATCGAGCCCGCATCCGATCCCGCCTCCGGTCCCGTGAGGGCAAAGCAGGGCATCTCCACGCCGCGCGCCAGCCGCGGCAGGTAGTACGCCTTCTGCTCTTCGGTCCCGTAGTGCACGAGCAATTCCGCCGGCCCGAGCGAATTGGGCACCATGACCGAGATGCATGCCGTGGGCGTGCGGCTGGCCAGCTTCATCACCACTTCCGAGTGCGCCAGCGCCGAGAATCCCAGTCCGCCGTAGCGCTTCGGAATGATCATGCCGAGAAAGCCGTTGTCCTTGATGAACTGCCACACGGGCGCAGGCAGGTCCTTCAGCTCGTGCTCGACCTGCCACTCGTCCACCATCGCGCACAGCGCCTCGACCGGTCCATCGAGGAACGCGCGCTCCTCCTGTGTCAAGGCAGGCCGCGGATAGGACAGCAGCCTGTTCCAGTCGGGAGCGCCGCCGAACAGTTCGCCGTCCCACCAGACGGTGCCGGCATCGAGCGCCTCCTGCTCGGTCTGCGAGACCGGCGGCAGCACTCTGCGAAACCACGCGAACAACGGGTCGCTCACCAAGCTGCGGCGCAACGCCGGAATGAGGGCGATCGCAGCCGCAGCTGCGTAGGCGGTCCACAGGATCGTACGCCCGACCGGGCCGAAGCCGCCAGTCAGCGTCGCCGCGAGCAGCAACGCTGCGACCGCGCCGGCCCACAGCGAGGCGGGCGCGCGACGGTACGCGAGCGCGCCCAACAGGACAGCCAGTGCCAGGCTCCACAGAAGACTCGTCATCGTCGCTCTCCAACGTTCACCGGCATGTTGCCATCATGTCCGATGCGTCCCGGCATCGTCCGTGCCCAGCCCCGCACAAGCTGTCCATCGGCCGCCACCTGAACCTGCCTCGACGCCTCGGCAGGCCGTGCTCGCCCGGTCGATGCCGGCCCCTGCGCCGGACCCCGATCTTCTCGAGGAACCGCCATGCCGCCGGCCGGGTAGCGTCCCGGCGCCGCATGTCGGCCGCCACCTGCCGTTCGAGGTGCACGGTCCGATGTGCGTGAGCAGGTCGGACTCGCCTCCGGCCGCGACGCCATTCGCCGCCTGCGGCCCGCCGGTGCGACCGGCGCGCTGTGGGTGGAAAGGAACGCGGCACCGCTCGCGCGTGCCGCGGCGTATCAGAACTGCGCTTCCTCCAAGGCCAGTACGCTGACCGATCCGTTGACGATCGCCTGCTTGTAGGCGAACGCTTGCGGCAGGATGTGTTCCGCGTAGAAGCGCGCGGTGATCAGCTTGCCCTGATAGAACTGCAGGTCGGGGGCGTTGCCATCGATACGCTGCTTCG
>JAEZCG010000232.1 GCA_023430065.1 Pseudomonadota bacterium
GTACCAACACCGCGAGCGGCGGCACCTCGACCTCCAGTGCGACGCAAACGTCGAATGCCGCAGGCGGAACCGGTGGTGCTGCGTCGGCCAACGGCGGTGCGGGCGGCAGTGCGACCAACGGCAGCGCCAGCAGTTCGGCCAGCAATGGCAGTGCGACCAACGGCAGCGCGACCGCAGGCAACGGCGGCAACACCAGCGGCGCGGCGGCGTCCTCGGCGGCGGCTGACGCGGCCGATGGCGGCGTGGGCGGAATCGGCAACGGTGGAGCCGGCGGTGCGGGTGGCACGGGCGAAGGCGGTACCGGCGGCGTCGGTGCGGTCGGCGGTGCGGGCGGTGCGTCCGTGGCTGACGCCGGTCAGTTCAACGCCTACAACGCGATCAGCGGTGCAGCCTTCAGCAATGCCGCGGGGATCACGCAGGCGACCATGAGCACCGGACACGCGAGCCTGGTGCAGAACAGCGTGAACATCATGTCCACGGTCAACGTGCGCTGATGTGATCGGCTGAGGTGTGCATGCGGCCGGGACTCTGTCCCGGCCGCAGGTTCGGTTCTCATCCTTCGTAAGGAAACAGACATGCGAGGCGGATACAGAACGACGCGCGGATTCTGCGCGCTGCTCGTCGCACTGGCCATCGCTGGTCCCCTCCACGCACAGGACGTCGGCATGCGGGCAGGGTTCGGTGAACTGGGCGAACCGGTGGACCGCGCGGTCCTCGATGCCAAGCGGGGAGGCCAGCAGGTGGTGATCAATGCGATGGAAACCGATGCCAAGCTGCACGACAACCGGGCGGTGGATACCGTGAGCGGCAGCAACTACATCAGCGACAGCGCGTTCTCGTCGTCCAGCGGCCTGCCCACTGCCATCCAGAACTCCGGCAACAACGTGATCATCCAGAACTCGTTCATCCTGAATGTGGATCTGCAGTGAGGATGCGTGCGCGCTTCGCGCCGATGCTGCTGACGGTTCTGGCCGTCGCATCACCCGCGCTGGCGGGAGAGGTGACGCTGTTCGGTCTTGCCGGCGGCAATGCTGGCGCGTATACAGTGCAGGTGCGCAGTCTCAAGGAGGCGAAGTTTCGCACCACGGTGCGACAGCAGTACGACTTCAGCTGCGGCTCGGCGGCGCTGGCCACGCTGCTCACCCATCACTACGAGCATCCGGTCACCGAGACCGAGGTGTTCCAGTACATGTACGTCCGGGGCGACCAGGGGAAGATCCAGCGCGAGGGATTCTCGCTGCTGGACATCAAGGGATACCTGGAGGGGCACGGCTACGAGGCCGACGGCTTCGAGACCACCCTCGACAAGTTGGCCGAGGTGGCGGTCCCGGCCATCGTCCTGATCAATGAAAACGGCTATCAGCACTTCGTCGTCATCAAGGGACTGCGCGATGCCGAGGTGCTGATCGGCGATCCGTCGATGGGCTCGCGCATCATCCAGCGCACGCGCTTCGAGCAGATGTGGGTCAACAGCATCGTCTTTGTGATCACCAGCGTGCGCGACACCAAGACATTCAACGCCAGTGCCGACTGGCGTGCCGGCAAGGCACCGCTGGGCGCGGCGATCAGCCGGGAGAGTCTCGCCAACATGATGATCTTCCAACGCGGTCCATACGATTTCTGAGGAGGGAGCATGAGGACACCCGTCACTCGAGCCTGCGCCCTGATGCTGAGCGCGTGCGCATGCGCGTTCGCCTCGCCGGCCGCGAGGGCCGGCATCTTCGACGATTGCCGGACCGACATCGATTGCCGGCGGGTCAGCGTCGCCGAACTCGATCATCTGCGCGGGGGCTTCACCTTCACCAACGGGCGCACACCGCTGCACGTCTCGTTCGGCATCGCTCAGGCCGTCGTCGTCAACGACGAACTCGTGGCGGTGACCCAGTTGCGGCTTCCTGATGTGGGTACGCTGCTGGCGAGCTTCTCGGCCGGTACCGTGGACCTCAGTGCCCTGGCGAACGCACTGAAGAGCATGAACGTGCAGGCGACTGCTGGAGCCGCCGCCAGCGCGACCCTTGCGGACCAGGGCACGCGCGCGGGAGAGGCGGCCGCCGCCAGCGCCGCCGCCACCACCTCTGCACTCGGCGCGACGGGCACCACATCCTCCGGAGCGCAGGCGGCCGGGACGGCTGCTGCACGGCAGGAATCCCCGCCGGTATCCGCACCGCAAGGCCAGACGCCATCGCAAGGAGCTCCCGGCTCCCAGGTGCTGGTGAACGGGAAGGCACTGCTGCCGGGAACGCCCGTCATTCAGGTGCCCAGCGCGGACGAACTGCAGGGACTCATCGTGCAGAACGGCCTGGGAAACATCGTCGTGCCCAGCGCGGCAGACCTGAAGAACGCTCTGCCGGGAATCGTCATTCAGAACACGCTGAACAACCAGACGATCCGTGCGTTGACCATGATCAATGTGGCCGTATCCGTGAAGGACGCCTTGTCCGCAGCGCGCATCCAGGAGTCGGTACGGCAATCGATTGCCAGTTCTCTTCGCTGAAACAGCCGCGACTCGGAGTTTGGACATGATCAAGAACAATGCCCCGCAGACTCGGGGCCGCGGCAAGACCCGGTTGCGCGTACCGGTGCTCATGATGGTGGCGGCGCTCGCGCATGGGGGGGCGCCGAGGGCGCAGGAAACTGCCCCGGCACCGACCCTGGACGATCTCGCGAAGCTGGTGGAACGACAGGAGCGTCTGCTGCGCGAACAGGAGTTGCGCCTCGACGAGCAGGCGCGTGAACTGCAGCGGACCAAGGAGGACCTGGAGCGGGCGCTCGCCGCCCAGCGCGCCGAACTCGAGATGCTGCAGATGCGCGGCGGCGGGGCGGCCGGTGCAGGCGCCGGTGCAGGCGCCGCGCCGGTGCAATCGAGTCCTGATGCCGTCTCCGCCCCGGCGGTGGCCCAGGCAGAACAGGCACCGGCACCGGCACCGGCGCAGGCGCCTGCCACGACTGCCGGGCAGGCACCCGAGAGCGCCTCCAGACCGCCGCCGGTCGCCCCGCTGGAAGACGTGCAGTCGGCCCTCACCCCACGAGGCAAGTGGGTGCTGGAACCCTCTCTGGAGTTCGCCACCGCGTCGAACGACCGCGTGGCCCTCGTCGGCTTCACCTTCCCGCCTGCGCTGACGATCGGCCTCATCGACGTGCGGCGAGTCAATCGCGAGTTCTACCTGGCCGCGCTGGCTGCGCGTTACGGACTCACGCGCCGCATGGAGGTGGAGGTGAAGGTGCCCTGGGTGTATCGGTCGGATAGCACCACGGCGCGGCCGCTGGCGACTCCCTCGGCCACCGACAGCATATTCGACAACGACGGCAGCGGGATCGGTGACGTCGAACTCGGCCTGCGCTATCAGCTCAACGTAGGCAGTCCGACGAAACCGTTCTACGTGGCGTCATTGCGGCTGAAGACGACGACCGGAAAGGGGCCGTTCGAAGTCGACACCTACAACCCCCTGCCGGGAGCGACGCTGCAGCGCGAGCTGCCCACCGGCACCGGCTTCTACGCCTTGCAGCCTGCGCTCACTGCGCTGCTGCCGTCGGATCCGGCGGTGTTCTTCGGCACCCTGAGCTATACCTGGAACATCAAGGACGACGTGGACGAGCGCGACGCGAGCGGCAATCGAATCGGGGAATACGACCCCGGGGACGCATTCAATTTCAACTTCGGGGTGGGCCTTGCGCTGAACGAGCGCTCGTCGTTCAGCGTGGGGTACGAGCACAACGTGGTGTTCAAGGACCGGCTCAACGGCGAGGACGTGCCTCTGGCACAGCGCTTCCACATCGGCCGTATCCTGTTCGGTTACTCCTATCAGCTGACGCGCCGGGCCAACTTCAATCTCACGCTCGGTGCAGGCATCACCGACGATGCGCCCGACGTGACTATCACCGCGCGCCTTCCCATCATGTTCTGACGCCTCCCGCCCGACGCTCGCGCGAAAACCGGTTAAAGTAAACGGCTGATCACAACGGGCGCGCAAGGCGCGCGCCGACCGGAGGAGCAAATCATGGCAGCACCCAACAGGGATCCGTCCAGGCTGCGGTCCCGGCAGTGGTTCGACAATCCCGACAATCCCGACATGACCGCGCTCTATCTGGAGCGCTACATGAACTGGGGCCTGAAGCGCGAAGAGCTGCAGGCGGGCAAGCCGATCATCATGATCGCCCAGTCGGGCTCCGACCTGTCCCCCTGTAACCGGCATCACCTCGAACTCGCGCACCGAGTCCGCGAAGGCATCCGGGAGGCAGGCGGCATCGCCTTCGAAGTCCCCCTGCACCCGATTCAGGAGACGGGCAAGCGGCCCACCGCATCGCTCGATCGCAACCTGTGCTACCTCGGTCTGGTGGAGCTGCTGTACGGCTACTTCATCGACGGGGTCGTGCTCACCACCGGCTGCGACAAGACCACGCCTGCGCAACTGATGGCGGCTGCCACCGTGGACATCCCCGCGATCGTGCTGTCCGGCGGCCCCATGCTCAACGGCTGGTTCCGGGGCGAACGCACCGGGTCGGGGACCATCGTGTGGCGCGCGCGCGAGATGCTCGCCGCCGGCGAGATCAACCGCGAGCAGTTCATCGAGCTGGTGGACTCGTCCGCGCCCTCGGCCGGCCACTGCAACACCATGGGCACCGCCTCCACGATGAATTCGCTGGCGGAGGCCCTGGGCATGTCGCTCACCGGCTGTGCTGCGCCCCCCGCGCCGCACAAGGAGCGCGCGGCGATCGCCTACGAGACGGGCAAGCGTATCGTCGAGATGGTGTGGGAGGACCTGCGCCCCTCGAAGATTCTGACCCGCGAGGCGTTCGAGAACGCCATCGTGGTCAATTCGGCCATCGGCGGTTCGACCAATGCTCCGATTCACCTCAATGCCGTCGCGCGGCACATGGGCGTCGAGCTCGGCAATGACGACTGGGAGAAGGTCGGCTACGACATCCCGCTGCTGGTGAACATGCAGCCGGCCGGCGAGTTCCTGGGCGAGGAGTATCACCGTGCGGGCGGCGTGCCGGCGGTGGTCAACGAGCTGATGAAGGCCGGCAAGATCCGCAACGCGCTCACCGTCACGGGCAAGACGCTGGCCGAGAACTGCAAGGATCGCCCGGTGCAGGACCACAAGGTGATCTGGCCCTACGACAAGCCGATGAAGGACAAGGCCGGCTTCCTGAACATCAAAGGCAATTTGTTCGACAGCGCCATCATGAAGACGAGCGTGATCTCCAAGGAGTTCCGCGAGCGCTACCTGTCGAACCCGAAGGACCCGAATGCCTTCGAAGGTCGCGCCATCGTGTTCGACGGCCCCGAGGACTACCACCATCGGATCGACGATCCGGCACTCGCCGTCGACGAGCACTGCATGCTGTTCGTGCGGGGTACCGGGCCCAAGGGGTATCCCGGCGCGGCGGAAGTGGTCAACATGCGCGCGCCGGCCGCGCTGCTCAAGCGTGGTGTGATGGAACTGCCCTGCATCGGCGACGGCCGCCAGTCCGGTACCTCCGGTTCGCCGTCCATCCTCAACGCCTCGCCGGAGGCGGCCAGCAACAGCGGTCTGGCCGTGCTGCGAACCGGGGACCGCGTGCGCATCGACCTGAACAAGCGCACGCTGGACGTGCTCCTCTCGAACGAGGAACTGGAGAAGCGCCACGCCGAACTGAAGGCGCAGGGCGGCTACAAGGTGCCGGCATCGCAGACGCCGTGGCAGGAGATGTACCGCAACGATGTCGACGAGCTCTCGAACGGCATGGTGATGAAGTCGGCGGTCAAGTACCAGCGCATCGCCGAATCCAAGGGTGTGCCGCGCGACAATCACTGAGCGCCGGTGACTGCACACGGCGGGGGCGACCCCGCCGTTTTTCGTTGCGCTGGTGTCGATGACCCGCCACTGAACCCTCCGAACCGGTTCGATGCCGACCGCCATGCTGCGCAAATTCGCGTCCGCTCCGGAAACGATCGCGGCGATCGCCGTCGCGGTCGTGTACGGCCTGTGCGCGTTGCATCCCAACGTGGACGGCAAGGACGTCGACTTTCTCGAGGGCATGATCTGGCTGCTCCCGCCGATCGTGGTGCCGGCCGTGTTCGCCACCGTCCTCGACGGCACGCAGTCGTTGCGCTGGCTGCTGCGCCCGACCCTCGCTTCGCTCGCGGCGCTCATGGTGAGTGCGTTCCGCACGATCCAGAACTTCGGCAGCGGGGCGCGCGGCCAGGACGCGGCGCTCATCGTCGTGATGACGCTGGGGGTGGTGTTCGTCGCCGTTGCGCTGAGCGTCTCCGGCGCCGTGATCCTGGCGCGGCAGCGGCCCGCATTCCGCGACTGGTTCCGCCGGCGCCGCCTGCTCGGTTCGCTGCTGACGTTGATGGCGGCGATCCCGGTAGGGTTCGTGGTCGGCGCAGGCGTTGCCCTCGGTCTGGGTTTCCTCGGCGGACTCTGGTCCGCCTTCGCCGACTGAGCCGTGCTGGACCTGCTGCGCGCCAGTCCGGGACTGATCGCGTGGAGCGCGATCTTCATCATCGGCGCGGCAGTGTGCGGCGTGCTCGCGCTGCTCATGCGCCGGGCCGGCGCGTCGCTGCGTCCGCTCGCGTGGTTCGCCGGCCTCATCCTGCTGATCGGCGTGCCGCAGTTGACGGTGCACGTGTTGCGTGCCGTGGACGCAGCGCCGGGCGCTGCCGCACTCATGCATTCGCTTGCCGCACTCGACCATCCGGCTGAAGGAATCGCCTCCGTGCGCCGCCTGTTCGGGCTCGATGCCGATCCGAAGCTGGTCGTGGATGCGAGCGGCGTCCTGGGCGATGTCGTGGCGGAAGCGACGATCGCGAAATTTGCAGTCTTGCCGTCAGGCGAGAGCGTGCTGCTCGCCCGGTTCGACAGCGTTCGGTCGGCCGAGCGCGCCTGGGTCGCCTACCTCCAGGTCACCGGCCTCGCACGGGCCGGTGGGGAAGGCGATTCGCAGCGCGGTTACGCCGTCTCACGGCTTGCGGGTGACCGCGCATACGTCCTGCATCGCGGCACGATGCTCGGGGTATGGACAGGTCGCGATGACCTGACCATTCGGCGACGCATGGCAACGGGCGGATTTCAGGTGCCGGCGCGCGCGCCGCTCGAGGGAGCCGCCGCGCAGGACGGGCCGGTCGAGGCGGCGGCACGGGAGCGTCGTTTCGCCTGGCTGACGCCATCGACGCCGCGCGACCATGCGCTCGTCACGGTGGCGGTCGCGGTCTGGGTGCTCACGGTGGTTGCGTGGTTTCTGGCAGGGGCGAGCTGGGCAGCGAGCGCGCCGCCCCGCCCGGGTGCCGCGCTCGTCGACCGCCGCGAACTCGAGTCGCGCCTGCTCGCGCTCAACGGGCTGGATGTTCCCTGGCGGGTGGAACGCGGCCGGGGCGAGGGCGAGTGGTGGGTGACCTGGCGCTATGCCCAGGCGCGCTGGCTGGATTTGGCGCGAGCGAACGGGGTGCGGCGCGACTTCCGCGTCGCGCTATGGCTGGACGAGCAGCGCCGCACGGTATACGCCATCGATTACGCGGCGAGCCTGGAGGGGTCGATCGGCAGATCGGGCGCGCGCGTGGCGTTCAAGCGCATGGTGGGCGTCCAGTTCTTTCACCTCGAGCGTGTCCGGACGTTCGGCATACAGCTCGACCAGGGAGGCCGTCCAACCGGCGCGTTGTCACACGGGTACCGCTTCGATCTGCGCGAAATGAAGGGGCCGCTGGTGCAGATCGTGACGCAGGCCGGATGGCAGTGGCGCGGGCGCCTGCTGCCCATGCCGGCCAACCTGCGCCATCGTATCGGCTGACCGACCTCGATGTCGCGATCGGATTGGCCGCGCCCCGTTGAAAACCATCGCCTGCACCTCAACAACCCGATTCTAACCGGACGCCGCGCCGGCACTGCATCCGCTGCAGCGCGCGCAGTCCCGGCGGAAACGGGGAAAGGGTGCAGCCAGACGATCTTCGAGGTGCCCGGCTGATCGGCGAGTCGTCCACCGACTCGGCCATCGTGCACGACCGCATGCGCTGGCAGCAGGCACTCTTGCTGTCGGCCGCGTTCACGCTGTCCCTGTGGCTGGTCAAGTTGATCGAGCAGTTCGCCGGAATCAGCCTGATCGATCTGGGCATCCTTCCGCGTGAATGGTCCGGTCTGGCCGGCATCCTGTCCGCGCCATTCGTGCACGGGAGCTGGGCGCATCTGATCGCCAATACCCTGCCCGTCCTGGTGCTCGGCACGTCGCTGCTGTACGGCTATCCGCGCGCCGCCCGCATCGTGGTGCCCGCCCTGTTCCTCGCCGTGGGGCTGGGCGTGTGGCTGTTCGGCCGTCCTTCCTACCACGTAGGGGCCAGCGGCCTGACCTTCGGCGCGATGTTCTTCGTCTTCACCATCGGCGTGCTGCGGCGCGACCGGCGCGCCATCGCACTGGCGATGATCGTCTTCTTCCTGTACGGAGGCATGGTGTGGGGTGTGCTGCCCGGCGACCCACAGATATCGTTCGAGTCTCACCTGGCAGGAGCATTGACCGGCGTGGTGCTCGCATTGCTCCTGCGCAAGGTCGATCCGCCACCGCCCGAGAAGCGTTACAGCTGGGAGACGGACCCGGACGGGCCGCACGACGTCGAATGGGCCGAACGCATCGAGCAGTCACCGCGCCCGGGCGGCGAGCGCCTGCCCGGGCCGTGATCATGCGGCTTGCGCCTTGTGCTGCGCCGGGGGCGCGAAGGCGCGCTCCATCTCGCGCCGCAGGCGGACGGCGGGCGTAGTGGCATCGATGGCCACGTCGCTCCAGCGCACGGTTGCACCGGCGGGAACGGCACCGATGAGCTGGACGTTGTGGGCGAGCCCGAGCGGCAGCGCGTCCTGCGCCAGCGATGCAGCGGCCGGCATGAGCTTGCCGACCACGGTGTAGCCGCCTTCGCCGTCGAGGATCTCGCCGGCCTTTAGGTCGCGCTTGGCGACCGCCACGCAGTCTGCGCGGAAGTCCGTGGCGCATCCGGTCGCTTCGTTGCGCAGCCCCACCGAGGCCACGGAAATCCCGACCTCGAGACCGATCATGTGCCAGCGCTTGTACAGGCAGGCATAGCGGCCGCTCGGATCGGTCTTCACGCCGTACTCGCTGAAGCAGCGCCGGATGTACTCGGAGTCGCCCTCGAATACCACGAACACGCCGAAGCGGATGTCGTACGGAATGACCCGCCCGTCGCGCTCGAGCGAGGAGACCACCTCCACCTGCCCCTTGTGGTGCAGCTGGCCGCCTTCATCGCGCGGGCGCATGACGAAGGGGAGATCCTCGACGCTCGCGGGCGGATAGGACAGTCCTTCCGGGGCCGGCGTGAGATCGGCGGCATTGCACACGGCAGTGCTCTCGATGGCAGGCTTGGAGCCGTCGAGGAAGGAATTGAACATCTTCGGGTTGAGACCGCCGAGGCGCGCCTGCTCCGGACTGAGGCCGTAATAGCCCCACACCGTCTCGGGTGTGGACTGCGCGAAGTGCGGCAGCCACTTGTGGCCGCGCCCGGCGGCGACGACGTGGAAGCCGGCGGTGCGCGCCCAGTCCACGAGATCGCAGATCATGGCCGGCTGATCGCCGTAGGCGAGGCTGTAGATCACGCCCGCCTCGCGGGCCCGGCGCGCGAGCAGGGGACCGCAGAACGCGTCGGCCTCCACCGTGACGTTGACCACGTGCTTGCCGTGCTGGAACGCGCCCAGTGCGTGCTCCACCGCGACCACCGGATTGCCGGTCGCCTCGATGACGATGTCGATGGCCGGATGCGAGACCAGCGCACGCCAGTCCTCGGTCAGATGCGTGGCACCGCTCGTCAGCGCGGCGTCGAGGGAGCCCGCCCCGAATCGCTCGCGCGCCCAGCCGACACGCTCCAGATTCGCCCGGGCATTCTCGGGCGACAGGTCGGCGATGCCGACGAGATGGACGCCGGGGGTCTTCGGGACCTGGGACAGATACATCGCGCCGAACTTGCCCGCGCCGATCAGACCGACGCGCAGGGGTTTGCCGGCGGCCGCACGTTCGCGCAGTTTGGAATGGAGGTTCACGTTCAAGCCGCCGACTTCAGCGCCGCTTCCGGCGTTCCGTTCTTCCACGGCAGCTCGACGTCGTAGTGCTTGAGGAGGCAGTCGTCGGGCAGGGTCCGGATGGGCGTGAAGTCGCGATGGGCGATGTACTCGGGGCGCTTGAAGCGGCGGATGTGGTTCGACACCGCGCACAGGCTGAGGTAGACGCTGACGCGGTTCCATGGCGAAAGGTTGGAACCGGAAGCGTGGACCAGGCACGAGTGGAACATCAGCATGGTGCCCGCCGGTCCCTTCGGCGCCACGATTCCGCCGCGCGCGACCAGCTTGGCGATGGTGTCGTGGTCGATCGTCCACAGCGGATAGCTGGTGGTCGTGACGTCGTGGCCGGCATCCAGCACGCCGAGCTTGTGGCTGCCGGGAATGAACATCAGCGGCCCGTTGAACTCGTTCACCTCGTCCAGGAAGATGGCGATGTTCATCGCGCGCGGCTCGGGCATCTCATCGTCGTTGAGCCAAGTGCCGTAGTCCTGGTGCCACTGCCACACGTCCCCGTCGAAGGCGTTCTTGCCGTTGATCTTGAACTGGTGCATGTACACGTCTTCACCGAACAGCTGCTTGACCGGTTCCACCATGCGCGGATGACGCGCGAGCTTGGCGAACGGGTAACTGTACATGTGGGCGGCGAAATTGGTGCGCACCGCGTCCGAACCCTTCTCGCGCACGTTCTCCGGCCGGTGCTGGGCGTACAGACGCGGAACCTCGTCGGTCAGCACGCGCGTTTCCTGGGGGGTGAAGTGCCCGGGGAAGAGCAGGTAGCCGTCGCGGTCGAATTGCGCGAGTTGTTCGGCGGTGAGCTTCATTGGATCGTCTCCTCGTTGGATGTGGTCTGCACAGCGGTGTGGTCGCGCGAACGCGAGGTCAGCCGAGTCGCGAGATTGCGCCCGGCGGCCTCGCCATGCTGCCGCGCCAGGCGTTCGGCGCGGTCGGGTTCGCCGGCATCGATGGCGTCCAGGATGGCCTCGTGCTCGTCCCAGACACTGGCACGCAGGCCCTCGGTCTGCAGGACTGCCCCCATCGCGCGCCGGATGTGTTGCCAATGCAGACTCGCGGTCTGCTCGATGAAGGGGTTGCCGGAGGCGGCATACAGCAGTCGATGAAAGCGCATGTCGGCGTCGATCATCGGACCCAGGCGCCCGCCCACGGCGGCCTGGCGCCCATCGGCCAGGACGCTGCGGTCGATGCTTACGCGCGCCAGGGCTGACTGGCGCGCGGCCAACCCGTCGAGCACGCCACGCACCTCGTACACCTGCCCGATCGTGTGCGCGTCCAGCGGGGCGACCATCAGGCCGCGCCGGCCCGCATCCATCAGGAAGCCGTCCTGCTTGAGCAGGCGCAGCGCCTGCAGGACCGGCTGGCGTGATACGGCCAGTGACGCGGCCAACTCCTCCTGGGTGATGCGCGCGCCGGGGGGCAGATCCCCTGCGCAGATCGCATCGAGCAGACGCCGGCGCACCTGCTCGGTGAGGTCCGGGGCGGTCTCGATACGGGGGAGGGTGGACATGTCGTGACGAGGGTGATTTCTGTATACGGTATACGAAATCGCATGCCCGAACAAGGTCGTCCTGTCGCCCCTCGCCCGCCAGCCCTCCAGTCGCTATGCTCTGCTCATGCAGACGATCCTGTTCCAGAACTGTCGCATCGTGGATGGCACGGGGGGCGCTCCGTTCGGCGGCAGCGTGCTCGTG
>JAEZCG010000030.1 GCA_023430065.1 Pseudomonadota bacterium
TCGAACAGGTGAGTGGCGCCGGGCACGAGGTGCAACGCCTTCTCGCACTGCAGGTGCCGCTCCGCCGAGCGATTGAGGGCGATCACCTCGCCGTCCTCGCCTCCGACCAGCAGCAGGGTCGGTGCACGGACCAGCGGCAGCATCTGATTGCCCGTCAGATCCGGCCGGCCACCGCGCGAGACGATCGCGCGGATCGTCTCCGGCATTTCAGCCCCCGCGCGCAGCGCCGAGGCCGCCCCGGTGCTCGCGCCGAACAGGCCGACACGCAGTGAGCTGGAGGCGGGATAGTGCTGCACGAAGCGCACCGCGTCGATCAGGCGCTCGGTGAGCAGCGGGATGTCGAAGCGCAGTTCGACATTCGCCGCCTCCTCGGGCGTGAGCAGATCCAGCAGCAGGGTCGCCAGTCCCGCCTCATTGAGGACGCCGGCAACGTAGGCGTTGCGCGGCGAGTGCCGCCCCGAGCCGCTGCCGTGCGAGAACACGACGATGCCGCAAGCCCTGTCCGGCAGCGCGAGCGTGCCCTCCAGCTGCAGCCGTCCTGCGGGTACGCGCACGTCGCGCGCGATCGATGCACCGGATGCACTCATTGCCGTGCTCCCCAACACGCTGCAGGTCAACAGTATGGAACCGACTCGGTCCCGCACAGTTGATCGACATCAACCCTGCGGTAGATTCACTCCGCTATGGTGACGACTATGTCGGCGACTCGTGTGCCCGACCAGAGGTCCTCGCCCATGCAAGCGGCACGTTGGGAACTGTTCGAGCACCAGGCAGACGTGGGCGTGCGCGGATTCGGATCGACCCGCGAGGAGGCGTTCGAGCAGGCAGCCACCGCGCTGACGGCAGTGATCACCGATCCGGCGCGGGTGGAGGCACGCGAGTCCGTCACCGTGGCGTGCGAGGCCTCGGACGACGAACTGCTCTTCGCCGCGTGGCTGAATGCGGTGGTCTACCAGATGGCGGTACGTGGCATGCTGTTCTCCCGCTTCTCGGTGCGCATCGAGGGCGACCGCCTGGTCGGACGGTTGTGGGGCGAGCGCACCGACGTCGCTCGACACGAGCCGGCCGTCGAGGTCAAGGGCGCCACCTATACGGCGCTGCGTGTGGTGCACGACGACGGCAGCTGGATGGCGCAGACGGTGGTGGACGTATAGCGATGGATCCTGCCCAGTTCCTGAAACGCTCCGATGTCGAATGGGAGATTCCGCGGCACGGCGCCATGCGGGTGCCGGCAGTGCTGTTCGCGAGCGAGCCGCTGATTCGCGCGATGGATAGCAAGGTCTACGAGCAGGCGGTCAACGTCGCCTGCCTGCCCGGCATCGTCAAGGCCGTCTACGCGATGCCCGATGCACACTGGGGTTACGGTTTTCCCATCGGCGGCGTAGCCGCCTTCGATCCCGCCGAGGGAGGCGTCGTGTCCGCCGGCGGAGTGGGATTCGACATCTCCTGCGGCGTGCGCTGCCTGCATACGCACCTGACGCGCGATCAGGTGATGCCGCGACAGCGCGAGCTGGCCGAACTGCTGTTCGGGCGCATTCCGGCCGGCGTCGGCAGCACCGGCGCAATCCGACTCGACGCACCGGAGATGGACGCGATGCTGCACGGCGGGGCACGCTGGGCGGTACAGCGCGGATGGGGCGGCTCGGAGGATCTGGAGCGCATCGAAGAGCACGGTCAGATGCGCGGTGCACGCCCGGAGGCCGTGTCCGAACACGCCAGGCGTCGTCAGCGCGACGAGATGGGCACGCTCGGCAGCGGCAACCACTATCTCGAGGTACAGGCGGTCACCGCGATCCACGACGCACCCGCGGCGCACGCATACGGCCTGGCCCTGAACGACGTGGTGGTGATGATTCATTGCGGCTCGCGTGGCCTGGGCCACCAGATCGGTACCGAGTTCCTCCAGCGCATGGCGGTCGCGGCGGCCGACTTCGGCATCGAACTGCCGGACCGCGAACTCGCGTGTGCGCCGATCGACTCCGAGCTTGGCCGGGAGTACCTGGGCGCGATGCGCGCAGCGATCAACTGCGCACTCGCGAATCGGCAGATCCTCACCCATCTCGTGCGCGCGGCCTTCCTCGAGTTGTTTCCCCACGCACGCCTACCCCTGCTCTACGACGTGTCGCACAACACCTGCAAGGAGGAAGAGCACGTGGTGAACGGGCGCAGGCGGCACTTGTTCGTGCACCGCAAGGGCGCGACGCGCGCATTCGGGCCCGGGCATCCCGACGTGCCGGCCGACTTGCGGCCGCACGGCCAGCCGGTCCTCATCGGCGGTTCCATGGGTACCGGCTCCTATGTGCTCGCCGGCAGCGTACATGCCGAATCGCGCGCGTTCAGCTCCGCCTGCCATGGCGCCGGACGCGCCATGAGCCGCCATCAGGCATTGAAGACGTGGCACGGCCGCCAGGTGGTCGACTCGCTCGCCGCCCGCGGCATCCTAGTGCGCAGCCCTTCGTCGCGCGGCGTCGCCGAGGAAGCGCCCGGCGCGTACAAGGACGTGGCGGCTGTGGTCGAGGCGGCCGAGTCCGCCGGCCTGGCCAGACGCGTCGCCCGGCTGGAACCGCTGGTCTGCGTGAAGGGCTGAGCGAGGCGCTCAGTCCGTCGCGCCTTGCGCCATGGCGGACCCCGTGCGACCCATCGCCAGACGCGCAAGCCACGTCGCGTTGATCGTCACGTACAGCAGATTCCAGTACACCACGTTCATCATCGGCTGCGGCAGGGTGTAGAAGTACATCGCCAGGCAGCTGGCCCCCGCCAGGGCGAATGCCCGCAGCCACAGCACGTCGCGCACGAAGTAGGCGGAGACGAACAGTACGTTGGCGATGGTGATGAGCGCATCCATGGCGCCACTGTACGAGCGAGGCGTAACCGGGTGATGTCCGGATCCCTGCAGGACGTTACGCCTGTGTAACAGCCGGACCAGCCGCTGGCGGCGGCACCGACGACTGGTCGCAAACCGATGCGCCGGCAGCGGGTCGCACCACGCCGCCGTGCCCGCTGCCTCCCCTATCCACTACCATGCCGATTCTCGACTGTATCCATCCGGTCGAACGAGGGATTCCTCGCGCCACAACCAGGAGATGCGCACGTGTCCTCCCGCCTGTTCCGTCGGCTGATCCGCATGCTCGCGATAACCGGTGCGCTCGCCTTTCCAGGCTACGCGGCCGACGGCCCGCCCTACTGGGCCTACCCGGTCAATCCGCCCGATCTGAAGCCCGCGCCCGACGACGGGACGCCGCACACCGTGCCGGGCAGCCCGGTCAGCATGACCCTCACGCAGATCCGCGATCTCTTCACTGCACCGGTCTGGCATGCGGACGATCATCCGCCGATGCCCGACAGCGTCGCCTTCGGCCGCAAGCCGCGCGTGTTCGCCTGCGGCTATTGCCACATGCCGCACGGGCTGGGTCGCCCGGAGAATTCCAGCCTGGCCGGATTGCCGGTCGAGTACATCATCCAGCAGGTGGCGGACTTCCGGAGCGGCGCACGGCGCAGTTCCGAGCCGGACAGCCTGCCGGTGAACATCATGATCGTCGCCGCGAAGGCCGCCACCGATGCCGAGGTGCGCGAGGCGGCCGAGTACTTCGCCGCGCTCGAGCTCACCCCCTGGATCAAGGTGATCGAGACCGACGAGGTACCGAAGACGCACATTACCGGCTGGATGCTGGCGGCGAACGAGCCGCGCGAGATGGAGCCGATCGGCGCGCGCATCATCGAGATCCCCGAGGACCTCGAGCGCACCGAGCTGCGCGATACGCGCTCGCCCTTCCTGGCCTATGTGCCGACCGGCAGCCTCGCGCGCGGTAAGGAACTGGTGACCACCGGCGCAGGCCGCACCACGCCCTGCGGCGTCTGTCACGGCGACGACCTGCGCGGGCTGGGTCCGATACCGGGACTCGCAGGGCGCTCGCCCAGCTATCTCTTCCGGCAGCTGTACGACATGCAGCACGGCACCCGCAACGGCCGCTGGATGGATCTGATGCGGCCGATAGTCGCGACGCTGACGCAGGAGGACATGATCGCGATCGCCGCCCATGCCGCGTCGCTGGAGCCTTGACGAGGGATCGAGGCGATCGGCGGGCAGCGCCCTGCCGCGATCACCAAACCAGCGTCATCCCGAGCCTGTCCACCACCGGAGTCCTTCCGAATTCAATTACCAACCGGTGTCATCCCGAGCCGAGGGCGAGGGATCCTCGCCTTGATGCGTCCACGTCGAGGATGCCTCGCTGCACTCGGAATGACTCCGTCGGGGCGCATCGCATCGACTTCCTCGTCGCGTTCGGCATGACAGCGTGCGCGTCCGCCTCGAACGATCGCAACGCAGTAGTGTAGGCTACCGCCCACGACAACAACTCTCTTGACTCCTACATGAACGGCGCAGAAAGCCTCGTCCGCACGCTGCTCGCGAGCGGAATCGACACTTGTTTTGCCAACCCCGGCACGTCCGAGATGCACTTCGTCGCAGCGCTCGACAAGGTACCCGGCATGCGCTGCGTACTCGGCCTCGCCGAGACCGTCGTCACCGGATGCGCCGACGGCTATGCGCGCATGACGGGGCGCCCTGCGGTCACCCTCACGCACTGCGGACCCGGCTTCGCGAACAGCATCGCGAACATCCACAACGCGCGCCGTGCGTTCTCGCCGATGGTGAACATCATGGGCGACCATGCCACCTATCACCGGCAATACGACACACCGCTCACCTCCGACTCGGAGGGGCTCGCGCGCGCAATCTCGCATTGGGTGCGGACCACGCAGTCCTCGGCGCGCGTCGGCGCCGACGGTGCCGCCGCGGCCCAGGCTGCTCTCACCCCGCCCGGCCAGATCGCCACGCTCATCCTGCCCGCGGACACGGCCTGGAGCGACGGCGGCGAAGTCAGCGCTCCGCTGCCGGTGCCCGCGCGCACCGCCGTCGCACCCGACACGCTGCGCAGCGTCGCGCAGGCACTGCGCAGTGGCGAACAGGCCTTGCTGGTGATGTCCGGCGAAGCGCTGTCCGAGCGCGGCATCCGCGCGGCCTACCGTATCGCGCACGTCACGGGTGCACAGCTGCGGGCGCCGACGCAGCTCCCCCGTCTGGCGCGCGGGCGCAATCGTCCGCCGGTCGATCGCATTCCCTACGTGGTGGAGAACGCACTCAAGGCGCTGGCCGGCACACGCCACGTGATCCTGGTGGGCGCGAAGCAGCCGGCTGCATTCTTCGGTTATCCGAACAAGCCGAGCGTGCTGACGCCGCCGGGTGCGACGACCCACGTGCTCGCCCGACCCGAGCAGGACCTGGTCGGCGCCCTCGAGTGGCTCGCCGACGAACTGGGCGCACCCAAGGAACCTCCGCTGCCGAAAATCCCCACGCCCGAGCCGGTACGGGGCGCGTTCGAGCCCGCTGCGTTTGCGCAGACGCTGGGCGCGCTGTTACCCGAAAACTGCATCGTGGCCGAGGACGCCGTTACGTCCGGCCGGGCGTTGTTCGCGCCGACCATGGGTGCAGCGCCCCACGACTGGATCCAGATCACCGGCGGTGCCATCGGCCATGCATTTCCCGCGGCGACCGGCGCAGCCATTGCCTGCCCGGACCGCAAGGTCGTCTGCCTGGAGGCGGACGGTGCGGGGATGTACACGCTGCAGGCATTGTGGACCCAGGCTCGAGAGAAGCTGGACGTGATCAACGTCGTATTCGCCAATCGCATGTACAAGATCCTGCACGGCGAACTGCTCAACGTCGGTGCCCAGCCCGGTCCGGCGTCGAACGAGCTGTTCGACCTGAGCCGACCGGAGATCGACTGGGTCGGACTCGCACGCAGCCTCGGGGTTGAAGGGGTGCGCGTGGAGAATCTGGAGGGCTTCGCGGATGTCTTCCGCGCCGCGTGCGGGAGGAAAGGGCCGTTCTTGATCGAGTTCAGGATTTGATCCATTGCGGCGTGATGCCGGAAACTCCGCCGCCTCAGCGGAACCTGACGTTCGTCACGGTGTCGTTCTATTGTCAGCGGTGACCATCTGCGCCAACGCAGGCGCGGCCGAGACCACCGCCCGGCATCGCCCGTCTATGGAGAAGCAATGGTGAACGACGAACAGCGACCTTTCAAACCACTCGGTGGACCGCAGACAGCGGGCACATCGCTCGTCGGACGTATCTTCGCTGCGATCGCCGGGACGTTGCTCCTCGCCGGTGCCTTCGTCTTCTCCGTGTTCCTGTTCGCCGCGCTCGCCGTGATCGGCATGGCGCTATGGGGATTCCTGTGGTGGAAGACGCGCGATTTGCGCAAGCAGATGCGGGCGCAGATGGAGCAGATGCGCGAACAGATGAGCCGCACCGGCGCGGGATCGATGCAGGAACCTGCACCCGGCAGCACGGTGATCGAGGGCGAGTACGTTCGCGAAGTGGAGAAGTAGCGACGGGGTCA
>JAEZCG010000099.1 GCA_023430065.1 Pseudomonadota bacterium
CCGTTCGGCGGCAGCGTGCTCGTGCGCGGGGAACGCATCGAGGCGGTCTGGCCGACCGAGTCGGCCCCGGCCGTACCCGACGCACGGCTGATCGATGGGCGGGGCGCGACGCTCATGCCCGGCCTGATCGAGCCGCACGCCCACTTGAGCTTCACCGACTGCGCCCGGTCGGTGGAGATGGGGTTCATCCCCGTCGAGGAGCACCTGCTCATTGCGCTGCGTAATGCGCGCACGATGCTCGAAGCGGGCTTCACCAGTTGCGTCAGCGGCGCAGCGGCCAAGAAGCGCCTGGACATCGTCCTGCGCAATGCGATCGACGCCGGTGAGGTTGCGGGCCCGCGATTGCTCGCGGCAACCCCGGAAATGACCGTGACCGGCGGACTGGGCGACGTACGACTGGCGCACATGTACCGGGAGAATTTCGCGGTCGTGCTGGACGGCGGCGATGCGTTCCGGCGCTTCTCGCGCGAGATGTGCCGCGAGGGGGCCGACACGCTGAAGATCAACGTATCCGGCGACGCCGGCACGGCTTGCGCCCCGGCGCAGCGCACGGTGATGTCGGAAGCCGAGATTGACGCGGTGTGCGAGGTGGCACGCGACTTCGGCAAGCGCGTGGCGGCGCACGCGCGCAGCGCCGAGGCGGTCAAGCGTTGCCTGTATTACGGGGTACAGCTGATCTACCACGCCACCCTGCTCGACGAGGAGGCATTGGACGCGCTGGAGAGCGTGCGCGATCACGTGTTCGTGGCCCCGACCCTCGGGCATCTCTACGCAACGCTGTTCGAAGCGGAGCGATGGGGACTGACGACCGAAGCGGGGCGACGCCTGGGGCTGGAAGAGGAACTGGCGCGCGGCATCGACAGCGCGAAGGCGATGCATCGACGCGGCGTACGCGTGCTGCCCGGCGGGGACTACGGCTTCGCCTGGAATCCGATCGGCGCGAACGCGCGCGATTTGGAGCACTTCGTGAAGCTGTTGGGCTTCACGCCGATGGAGGCGATCTACGCCGCCACCAAGCTCGGCGGCGAGGCGATGATGCGCGGCCACGAACTCGGCCAGGTCAGGGCCGGGTACCTTGCCGACCTGATCCTCGTGGACGGCGATCCGCTGATGAATGTCGGTGTGCTGCGCGATCGCGATGCGCTGCTGCTGGTGATGAAGGGCGGTGTGCCGTGCGGCGGTTCGATGCGCGTGCAGTGACTCGGGCCCGACCCGGTCGCACCCCCTGTGCCGGGGCGCGCGGCAGGAGGGAGCGGCCGTGGTGCGTCTTCTCGCGGACGCTGCTCGTCCTCGCCTTGCTATGCGTCGCACCTCCGGGCGCGCATGCCGCCGATGCAGCGCTCGCGATCGTCGGCGTGACGCTCGTGCATCCGCAGCGTGGCGCAGTCGAAGCGTCCGTGCCGGACCAGACCGTGGTCATCGCGGATGGGCGCATCATCGACATCGGCGCCTCCGCGACGGTGTCCGTGCCGTCCGGCGCCGCGGTCGTGGACGGGCGCGGACGCTGGTTGATTCCCGGAATGATCGATGCCCACGTCCACTTCGATCTGTCCGGGACGCTCTATGCGCGTCCCGACATCGCGGACCTGTCGCGTTGGGTGAGCTTCGCGGCGGAGCAGTCCCGGCACCGCGCCCGACTCGACCAAACCTTCCTCGCCTGGCTGCGTAGCGGGGTCACCGGCGTGGTCGACGTCGGGGGCGCGCCATGGACATTCGCGGTGCGCGAGGCGGCGCGCGGCAATCCTCTGGCGCCGCGCATTGCCGTCGCGGGGCCGCTGGTGTCCATGGTGGCGCGCCCGCAACTGGACTCCGGCGGGCCGATCATCGTCAAGGTCGACTCGCCCGAGCAGGCGCGCACGCTGGTGCGCAAGACCCTGGCGTCCGACCCCGACTTCATCAAGGTCTGGTTCACCCATCGTCCCGGCGACGACCTCGCCGCCCAGGAAGCAATCGTGCGCGCTGCCGGCGAGGAGGCGCACGCGGGCGGCGCACGCTTCGCCGTCCATGCGACCGAACTGGCGGTGGCGAAGGCCGCGCTGCGGGCAGGCGCCGACTTCCTGGTGCACTCGGTCGAGGACGAGCCGGTGGACGACGAGTTCATCGCCCTCGCGCGCGAGCGCCGGGTGCTCTACTGCCCGACCCTGTTCGTGTACGAGGGCTACAGCTTGGCGCTGTCGGATCGCTGGCAACCGACCGCCGCGGAACGGCGCTACGCGGATCCGGAGGCACTCGCGCGGATGGACGACCTGTCCGAGCTGCCGCGCGAGCAGCTTCCGGCCTGGGTTCGCCGCGCCATCGAGCAGGGCGGGCCCTGGAGCCAGGCGCCGCACGCTGCACACAATCTCAGGCGCGTGCTGGACGCCGGGATCAGAGTCGTGGTCGGAAGCGATGCCGGCAACATCGGCACGCTGCACGGCCCGGGCATCTTTCGCGAGATGGCGAGTATGGCGGATGCAGGCATGTCGCCGCTCGAGATCCTGCGTGCTGCCACCGTCGATGGCGCGCACGCCCTCGGCCTGGCCGGCGAAGCCGGTGTCATTGCCGAGGGCGCGCTCGCGGATCTGGTCGTGCTGGACGCCGATCCTCTGGCAGATGTCGGCAACCTGGCCAGGATCCATCGCGTGATCAAGAACGGACTTCTGGTCTTGACTCTCGCCGGCTCGAATACTTCAGCCGCCGGCATGCCCCCCGTCCGGTAAGAGTTCCTTAAGCTTCGGTCACTAGGCTGCGGTCATCGACACCTCGCATGGAGGCGACATGACCAACACGAGACGCATTGTCCTCAGCCTGGCGACTGCGCTGAGCAGTTCCCTGGCGATCGCGCAGACCCCGGCGCAGATGCTGAAGGAGTTCGAGCGCGAGGCCAGACGGAACGATTCCGCGTTCCAGGCCTTCTCCGCCACGCGTGGGGAAACGTTCTTTCGAACCCCGCATGGGGGCGAATGGAGCTGTGCCAGCTGCCACACCGACCAGCCGGTCCGGCCTGGGCGGCACGCACGCACCGGAAAGGCGATCGAACCGCTCGCACCGGGCGCGAATCCGCGACGCTTCACCGATCCGGCGAAGGTGGAGAAGTGGTTCAAGCGCAACTGCAACGACGTGCTGAGCCGTCCCTGCACGCCGGCCGAGAAGGGCGACGTCCTGACCTGGCTGACCGGGTTGCCGAAATAGGAGGAAGCACGAATGAAAGCGCTTGCGACCTGCCTCGCCTCGATCGCGCTGGCGGCTGCGCCCGCTCTGGCGGGTCCGTCGAAGTTCGCACCCCCGAACGCCACCTATCAGAATGAATGCGGCAGCTGCCACCTGGCATATCCGGGGCAACTGCTATCGGTTGCGTCGTGGCGGGCCCTGCTTGCCGGACTGGACAAGCACTTCGGCACCGACGCCACCGTGGACCAAGCGGCGATGAAGGAGATCTCCGCGTATCTGGAGCGCTCGGCACGGGCGCCGCGCAAGGGCGAAGGCATCGCGCCCCAGATCACGCAGGCGCGCTGGTTCGTGCGGGAGCACGACGAGGTGCCCACCACCACCTGGATGCTGCCTGCCGTCAAGAGCAAGGCCAACTGCGGGGCCTGCCACACGCGGGCGGAGCAGGGGGATTTCAGCGAAGCCTCGCTGCCCGTGCCCGAATGAGCGGCGATGAATGATGGAGACGACGATGAATCAACGTGTTCTGGTGTGGGACCTTCCCACCCGCGTGTTCCACTGGCTGCTGGCGGCCTCCTTCGCAGGTGCATGGCTGACCGCCGACTCCGAACGCTGGCGTGACGTGCACATGATGCTCGGTTACACCGTCGCCGGCCTGATCCTGTTCCGCATCGTCTGGGGGCTCGTCGGCACCCGCTACGCGCGCTTCCGTTCCTTCCTGTTCCGACCATCGGAACTGCTGACCTATCTTCGCAGCCTGGCGACCCGCTCCCCGCGCCACTATCTCGGTCACAACCCGGCGGGCAGCATCGCGATCTTCCTTCTGCTCGCCCTGGGCCTGGTGACCGCGCTGACCGGTTTCGCCTACCACCAGGAGCTGGGCGGAGAGTGGCTCGAGGACGTGCACGAGGCCGCCGCCGTGATCATGCTGTGGATCGTGGGTGTGCATGTGGCCGGCGTGCTCGTGAGCAGCCTGCTGCATCACGAGAACCTGGTGCGCTCGATGGTCACCGGCCGCAAGCGCGGAGAACCGGGAGAGGGCATCTCGCGCCGGCATGCCGGCGTGGCACTGCTGCTGCTGGCGCTCGGCGCGGGGCTGTGGGTGTGGTATCCGGCTGGCGGTGACGGGGCGAACGAAGTACGGGCCGTGCAGCACGACGACGGCGACGGGCGTGGCTGATTCGCTACACTGCGTCGCATGCGCGTTCTGGTGGTGGAAGACGATCCGTTGCTCGGCCATGCCCTGCACGCCGGGCTGCGCGAGTTCGGCTATGCCGTGGACTGGGTGAGCGATGGCGTGGCGGCCGAGCACGCCCTGCGCACCCAGGCCTACGCCGCGGTCGTGCTCGACCTCGGCTTGCCGAGAATGACGGGGCTCGATCTTCTGAGCGCCGTGCGGGGGCGACACGACCACACGCCCGTCCTCATCCTGACCGCGCGCGATACCGTCGAGGATCGCATCCGTGGGCTGGACATGGGCGCGGACGACTATCTGGTCAAGCCCTTCGACATGGGCGAGCTCGGCGCACGGCTGCGTGCACTGGTGCGCCGCGCTTCGGGTGCACCCGCGCCGCTGCTGCGCGTCGGGGACATCACCCTCGATCCGGCCGCGCGCGAGGTTCGCCACGCGGATCGGCACGTCGACCTGTCGGTGCGCGAGTTCGCCCTCCTCGAAGCGCTCATGCGCAATGCCGGCAGGGTGCTGACGCGTTCGCAACTGGAGCAGGCTTTGTATGCATGGGGGGACGAGGTGGAGAGCAACGCTCTCGAAGTGCACGTGCACCACCTGCGGCGCAAGCTCGACCCTTCCGGGATCAAGACCGTGCGCGGAGTCGGCTACTTGATGGCTCGCGCGGAGCCTGCGTGAGGTCCCTGCAGGCCAGGTTGGCGGTGCTGGTGCTGGCCGTTACGCTGGCAGTCTGGTCGCTGACGGTCATCGTGACCTGGCGCGATGCGCTGCACGAGATCGACGAACTGCTCGACGGCCATCTGGCGCAGGCCGCTTCACTCCTGATCGCGCAGGCGCTGGACGAGGTCGAAGAGATCGATCTCGAGCATGCCCCCCTGCTGCACAAGGATGCGCGCAAGGTCGCATTTCAAGTGTGGGACCGGCATGGGCGGTTGCGGCTGCACTCGTTGAACGCGCCCAACGTGGTGTTCGGCGGCGACGTCCCGGGATTCGTGGAGCGCAACGTGGAGGGCCGAAGGTGGCGCGTGTTCTCCGCCTGGGATCCCTCCGGCGAGTACATGGTGCAGGTGGGCGAGCGCGTGGACGTGCGCGAGGAACTCTCGCACGACATGATCGCGGCGCTGCTGCACCCGCTGCTGGTGGCGCTGCCGGTCCTTGCGTTCGCGATCTGGATCGCCATCCGTGCCGCGCTAGGGCCGCTGTCGACGCTCGCGCGCGAGGTGGGCCAGCGCGAACCTGAGCACCTCGCGCCTCTGCCGGAGGCCGGTGCGTTGCGCGAAGTCAGGCCGTTGATCGCCCAGCTGAACCGCCTGTTCGTCCGCATCGCCGGTTCGATGGAACGCGAGCGGCAGTTCACGTCCGACGCCGCGCACGAACTGCGAACGCCGGTGGCAGGGATCAAGGCCCAGGCGCAGGTGGCGCGGATGGCCTCCAGCACCCGTGTGCGCGACGAGGCGCTGGATCGGGTCGTCTCCGGCGCCGATCGCGCCGGCCGGCTCGTCGATCAACTGCTCATCCTCGCGCGACTGGAAGCGCAGTCCGGCGGGCGGCAGGAGCGAGTCGACCTGCGCGCGCTGGCGGTCGACGTGGCGGCGCAGCGAGCGCCCGCGGCGCTCGCGCGCAGCGTGCAGGTGGAGGTGGACGAGGGCGCAGCCGTCTGGGTCGATGGTGTGCCGGGACTTCTCGAGGCGATGCTGGGCAATCTGGTGGACAACGCTGTCGCGCATTCGCCCGCAGGCGGACGTGTCCGCATCGCCGTGCTGCCGCAGGGTGGCAGCGCGCGTCTGCGCGTCGAGGACGAGGGGCCCGGCATTGCGCCGGCGGATCGCGTCAGGGTCTTCGAACGCTTCCATCGTCTGGAGGGTGCACCGCCAGGAGGTAGCGGGCTGGGTTTGTCGATCGCGCGCCGCATCGCCGAGATTCACCGCGGACGCATCGAGCTCGCCGAGACCGAGCGCGGCAGCGGTCTGCGCGCCGACGTGCTGCTCCCGTCCGCGAGCGCCTGAGCGCAACCGGGCAGGCGCTCGGGTATGCTCGGACCTCCCGAACGAACCTTCCATACTGATCCATGAGCGATTCATCGACCGCGGCGTGCGCTGCGACGACCGGCCGCGACGCCTTCCTCGCCCTGCTTGCCTCCGAGGGCGTGGACGTCATGTTCGGCAATCCCGGGACCACCGAGCTGGCGATCATGGAGGCGCTGTCCCGGCAATCCCGGATCGAGTACGTGCTCGGCCTGCAGGAATCCATCGTGGTGGCGATGGCGGACGGCTACGCACGCGCCTCCGGCCGGCTGGCCGCGTGCAATGTGCACGTCGCGCCAGGGCTCGGCAATGCCATGGGCGCGCTCTACAACGCCAAGTTCTACGGCTCGCCGGTGCTGCTCACGGCCGGTCAACAGGAGCAGGGCCACGGGCTGACGGAGCCGCTGCTGTACGACCCCCTGCTGCCGATTGCGCAGCCGATGGTGAAGTGGGCCACCGAGGTCACGCGCGTGCAGGACCTGCCGCGCATCGTGCGCCGCGCTGCCAAGGTGGCGCTCTCGCCTCCGACCGGCCCGGTATTCCTCAGCCTGCCGGGAGACATCCTCGATGCCCAGGCCGCGCTGGACCTGGGCGCGCCCTCGCGCATCGAGATCGACACGCGTCCCTCCGACCCGGTCGTGGAGCGCGTGGCGCGCGCGCTGCTCTCGGCGCGCAATCCGGCGATCATTGCCGGCCACGAACTGGCCACCCGCGATGCCCTGCACGAGGCGGCCGCACTGGCGGAGATCCTCGGTGCGCCGGTGTGGCAGCAAACGGTACCGTACGCTGCGCAGTTCATCTCCGAGCATCCGCATTTCATGGGTGCCCTGACGCGCAACCAGCGCCAGGTGCGCGACTGCCTGTCTCCTCACGACATGTTGCTGCTGCTCGGCACGGACGAGTTGCGCATGTCGGTGTTCAGCGAGGTCGACGCCATGCCGCCCGGCGTGCGCCTGATCGAGATCGGCGAGCGCGGCTGGGAACTGGCCAAGAACTACCCGGTCGAGATCGCCGTGCAGGCGAGCGTCAAAGAGACGTCGCGTGCGCTGGTCGGCATGCTGGAGCGGGTGATGACCGACGCGCAGCGCCGAGGCGCGCACGCGCGCAGTGCAGGCTTGCGCGAGGCGAACTGGAGCGCCAGGCGAGTGCGTGCCGTGGAGGATGCGCAGCGGCTTGTCGATGCGAGACCCATGGATCCGCGCGTGCTGATGATGCGGCTGACCGAGGCGATGCCGCGCGACGTGGTGGTGCTGGAAGAAGCGTTGGTGTCGGGATTTTCGCTGCTGAGCTTCCTGCCGCTGCGCGACAGCAAGGGCTTCTTCGGCCTGGCCAGCGGCGGGATCGGCTTTGCGATGGGCGGCGCCATCGGCATCTCGATGGCACTGCGCGACCGGCCGGTGGTCGCCATCGTCGGCGACGGCAGCGCGATGTACAGCGTGCAGGCGCTGTGGACCGCGGCACACATGAAGCTGCCGATCACCTATGTCATTCCCAACAATCGCGGCTACCGGATCCTGAAGGAACGGCTGAAGTCGATGCGGGGGACCGACCGCTTCATCGGCATGGACATCCGCGAGCCGGAACTGGACTTGGTCGCGCTCGCGCAGTCGATGGGTGTGCCGGCGCGGCGCATCGTCGACCCGCAGGAAGTCGGCCCGGCGTTGCGGTCGGCGATCGCCAGCGGCGCCCCGTCGCTGCTGGACGTGAGCGTGGCCGACGGCTTCGGGCACTGAATCCCGAGTCACGAGTCCCGAGTCCCGAGTCACGAGTCACGAATCACGAGTCACGAATCACGAATCACGAATCACGAGTCACGAAAAGGACACCCATGGACTTCGACTACACCGACAAGGTCAAGGCACTCCAGGCGCGCGTGACGGCCTTCATGGAGGAGAACATCTATCCCAACGAGGAGAAGATGTACGCCCAGATCGCCGAGGGCAACCGCTGGGAGGAGCCGGCGCTGATGCGGGAATGGAAGACCAAGGCGCGCGCGGCCAGCCTGTGGAACCTGTGGCAGCCGAAGGATCACGGCGGCACGCTGACCAACCTCGAGTACGCGCCGCTGTGCGAGATCATGGGGCGCTCGCCGTTCGCGCCCGAGGCCTTCAACTGCTCGGCGCCGGACACGGGCAACATGGAAGTGCTGCTGCGCTACGGCACGCCGGCGCAGCAGAAGGCGTGGCTCGAGCCGCTGCTGGAAGGCAAGATCCGCTCGTGCTTCGCGATGACCGAACCGGCCGTGGCGTCGTCCGACGCCACCAACATCGCCGCGCGCATCGAGCGCGATGGCGATCACTACGTCATCAACGGGCGCAAGTGGTGGTCGTCGGGTGCCCCCGATCCGCGCTGCCGCATCTTCATCTTCATGGGCAAGACCGACCCGGACAACCCCGACCGGCACAAGCAGCAGTCGATGATCCTGGTGCCTGCCGATGCCCCGGGCGTCACCATCGAGAAGGTGCTGCCGGTGTTCGGTTTCGACGATGCACCGCACGGTCACGCGCAAGTGCGCTTCGAGAACGTGCGCGTGCCGGCGTCGAACATGCTGCTGGGAGAGGGCCGCGGCTTCGAGATCGCGCAGGGCCGCCTCGGCCCGGGCCGCATTCATCACTGCATGCGCCTGATCGGACTGGCCGAGCGCGCGCTGGAGAAGATGTGCACGCGCACGATGAGCCGGGTTGCCTTCGGCAAGCCGGTGTCGGAACAGACCGTCACCCAGGAGCGCATCGCGCAGTCACGCATCCTGATCGAGCAGGCGCGCCTGCTGACGCTCAAGGCCGCCTGGATGATGGACAGGGCCGGCAACAAGGTCGCCAAGGCGGAGATCGCCATGATCAAAGTAGCGGCGCCGAACATGGCGTGCCAGGTGATCGACTGGGCGATCCAGGCGCACGGGGGCGGAGGCGTCACCGACGACTTCCGGCTGGCGCACGCCTATGCCAACGCGCGCCTGCTACGCCTTGCGGACGGCCCGGACGAGGTGCATCGCAATCAGATCGCGCGCATCGAGCTGAAGAAGCACGCACATCGCTGAGGGCGAGCGGCTACCTGAAGTAGAAGCCGACGTTCCACGTCACGCCGGAGGTTCCGAACACCACCAGTTCCGTGGCGAAGCGCTTGCCGGAGATGCCGATCGAGGGCAGCAACGCGGGGGCGACGCCCAGGCCGTTGAACGGGATGTTGTCCTTGTGTTCGCCCTTGTAGCCGTGCACCAGGCCGCCGGTCAGCTTGAAGTAGGCGCCGCGCAGATCGTCGAACGGCCGCCACATGTAACCGCCGTAGACGTATTGGGAGGGCTGGTCGAAACTGTTGTAGAAGTATGCGCCGCCCAGGATCCAGTCGTTCTCGCCCTGCCATTCTACGTTGAGCAGGCGCTGGGCGTTGTTGTGGTGCGGCTTGGGATCGAAGTGCCGGGTGAAGGCGCTGGTCTGGAAGTACCAGCGGCTGTTGCTGCGCAAGACGGCGGCCTCTCCACCGACGGACGGCAGCGGCGCGGGCACCGGAGCCGGCTGCGCGGACGCCGTCGCGGTGCAGGCGAATGCGGGAAGCGCAAGGCTTCGCACGACGCAACGCACGAGGCGTGCCGGAAATGCCGTCATGCCGCGGATGGCGGAGGGGATGCCCGGGGTGTCGGTGTTCATGGCTCGTCGATTCGGTGCGATGCGGATCCGGTTGCGGATGCCGACGGAATGGACCTGCAGACAGGCGAGCGGAACGTGGTGTGGCAGCAGAGGACAGGCGAAAATCCGGCGAGGAGGGTTAGCATCGATCCATGATATCCCCGAGCCTTCGCGTCGCACGCCTGGACGATCTGCCGGCCATCGTCGCGATTTACAACGCCACCATCGCCACCCGCATGGTGACGGCCGACCTCGAGCCGGTCTCGGTCGCGCAGCGCCTGCCGTGGTTCGAGGCACATACCGGGCGCCGCCCGCTCTGGGTGGCCGACCGCGACGGCGGTGTCGCCGCCTGGCTCAGCTTTTCGTCCTTCTACGGGCGCCCGGCCTATGAACGCACGGCGGAACTGAGCGTGTACGTCGACCCGGGACACCGGCGCCTCGGCCTGGCCAGCACCCTCCTGCGCGAGGCCATTGCGCATGCGCCCGCCATCGGGGTCGACCGGCTGCTGGGCTTCATTTTCGGGCACAACCTGCCCAGCCTCACGCTGTTCGAGCGGTTCGGCTTCCAGCGCTGGGCGTTGCTGCCCGGTGTCGCGCGGCTCGACGGGACGGACCGCGACCTGGTGATCGTCGGCCTCGCTCTGCCCGCGGCGCATTAGTGGAGTGCGGTCGATGGGCCGCCCTTGGCGTCGCCGTGTGCACCTGGCGCCGGCAGGAAGACGGGCATGCCGCTAGGGCTTGCCGTTCAAGAAGTCGACCGCCAGCGCGCTCAGTGCCCGCACGCCGTGCACGAGAGCGGACTCGTCCACGAAGAACAGCGGCGAGTGGTTCGGGGCTGCCTTGTCCATGTCCTGATCGCGCGGCGTGATGCCGAGGAAGAAGAACAGGCCGGGAACCTTCTGCTGGAAGTAAGAGAAATCCTCGGCCACCATCACTCGCGGCTGCATCTTCAGGCCGGCTTGCGCGCCGACCCGGCGCAGCGTCGGCAACATGCGCTCGGTCAGGGCCTCGTCGTTGGTGGTGACCGCGACCGCCTTCTCGATCGCGACCTCGGCATGGGCGTGGTTGGCCCGCGCGATGTTCTCTGCCACGTGGCGGATGCGCGCGTGGATGTCCGCGCGCATGTCCTCGTCGAAGCTGCGGATGGTCCCCGACATCTCCACGCTGTCGGGAATGATGTTCTTGCGCGCGCCGCCGTGGATGGTGGCGATGGTGACGACCGCAGGTTCCTTGCTCACGTCGATCTGGCGGCTGACGATGTTCTGCAGGCTCACCACGATCTGCGACGCGGTCACGACCGGGTCGATGCCGCGCCAGGGCCAGGCACCGTGCGTCTGGCGCCCGTCCACGCGGATCGTGACCCAGTCGGCGCTGGCCATCAAGGGACCGGCGCGCCAGGTGATCTGCCCGGCGGGGATGCCCGCGATGACGTGCAGGCCGAAGATGGCGTCCGGGCGCGGGTCGTCGAGCACGCCCTGCTCGATCATGTAGATCGCGCCGCCCTGTTCCCCGGCGGGCGGACCCTCCTCGGCGGGCTGGAAGATGAACTTGACCGTCCCCGGCAGTTCCGCGCGCATGTCGGCCAGGACTTGCGCCACGCCCATGAGGATGGCGACGTGCGCATCGTGACCGCACGCGTGCATCACGCCGACCTCCTGCCCGTTGTACTGGCCCTTCGCCCTGGAACGGAATGGGAGGTCGACTTCCTCGGTGACCGGGAGGGCGTCCATGTCCGCACGCAGTGCCACCACCGGACCCGGTTTGCCGCCCTTCAGAACACCGACCACCCCGGTGTGCGCCACGCCGGTCTGCACCGTCATCCCCAGCGCGCGGAGATGGTCGGCGACGAGGCGCGCGGTCCGCGTCTCGCGGTTGGACAGTTCCGGGTGCTGATGGATGTCGCGCCGCCACGCGATCACCTGCGGCGCGATCTCGCTTGCGGCGTCGTTGGCGGCGTCCTGCTGCGCCGGAGCCGGCCCGGACAGCAAGGCACCCAGTACGGCGAGCAGCGCAAGCGGTTTCCTTCGCATCGAAATTCTCCCTGATTGATTGGTTGGTCGGTCAGCGGTCCTGGCTGCGGCGGCCGAGCTTGCGGGCGATGGCCCAGCCCACGATGTACCACCAGCCGCTGCCCACGGTTCCATGATAGGCGAGCGGCCACCAGAAGTTCGACAGGTCGGACAAGGGGCCCGCGGGTGACTGGGGAACCAGCCAGGTTACGGGGATCACGCCCAGGCTCACGGGGAAATCCAGTGCAAGGAAGATGAACCAGTGATGCGTCCACTCGCCGCTGCTGCGCAGGATGCGCAGCGCAGTGATGGCGAGCAGCACAAGATGGAGC
>JAEZCG010000256.1 GCA_023430065.1 Pseudomonadota bacterium
GCTTTGCATTCCGGATGTCCTCGTCCAGCGGGCGCGCCGCGTCGTCACAGGGTCGCTAGCCCGTTTCGGTACCGTTTGTGCTTGTCTGGCCGCCGGATTGGCCCGGATGTGGCGCCCGTTTGTCCTGATTCATGTGACCTGAAAGAGGGAGTGTTGGAATGAAGCGATGGCTGATGGCGATGGTGGCGGGTAGTGTCGTGCTGTCCGGATGTACCAGTGACGGCAGCGCCACGGGCAAGCGTCCGATGACCCGCATGGAGACGGGCGCAGTGGTGGGCGCCATCGGCGGCGCAGTGGTGGGGGCAGTGGCGTACAAGAAGAATCGCACCAAGGGTGCGATCGTCGGCGCTGTGGGCGGTGGCGTCGCAGGGGGCGCAGTGGGCGCGTACATGGACAGCCAGAAGAAGGATCTGGAAAAGAACCTGGCGAAGGAGATCCAGGCGGGCAGTGCGCAGGTGGACAAGCTCAACGGGAACGTGGTGCGCATCACCATGACCAGCCAGACCGCGTTCGACGTGAATTCAGCCGCGATCAAGCCCGGGTTCAACAGCACCATGGACAAGCTTGCCGATGTCGTGATCCGCTACGGCAAGACGACGCTGACGGTCGTCGGACACACCGACAACACCGGAAGCGCGGCTTACAACCAGCGCCTGTCCGAGGACCGCGCGCTGTCCGTGGCCCGCTATCTGGAGGAGAAGAACGTCAATCCACTGCGTCTTGCAACCTCCGGCAAGGGAGAGAGCGAGCCGATCGCCAACAACGCGACCGAGGCCGGGCGACAGGCCAACCGGCGCGTGGAGATCTATGTCGAGCCCGTCGTCGAGGGCTAAACTGCGGTCAGTTCTCGTTGCGCCAGTCCTGATAGTCCCACTCGAACAGCCGGTTCGCTTCGGTGGGCCCCCAGCTTCCAGCGGGGTAGGTGTGGATGTGGTCACGTTCCTGGGTCCAGGCGCGCAGGATCGGATCGACGACGCGCCACGCCCACTCGACTTCGTCGAAACGGATGAAGTTGGTCTGATCGCCCCGCACGACGTCGAGCAGCAGCGCCTCGTAGGCATCGATCGGGCGCACTCCGTCGCTGCGATATCCGGCGTCCATGCGGATGGTACGGGTGTGCAGTCCCAGGCCGGGCTGGCGCGCGTGGATCTCCATGGCCATGCCCTCACGGGGCTGCAGTCCGAGGATGATCCAGTTCGGCGGCGTGTCCTCCAGAGGCGTCTCGCGAAACAGCTGCTGGGGCGTGTGCTTGAAGCGGATGGCGATCTGGGAGAGCGTGCTGCGCAGACGCTTGCCGGTGCGCAGGTAGAACGGGACCCCGCGCCAGCGCCAGTTGTCGATCAGGAACCGGGCGGCCACGAAGGTCTCGGTGAGGGAACCCCTCTCGACACCGTCCTCGTCCCGATAAGCTACCGCAGGGGCGTTCGCCACCGATCCCGCGGCGTACTGAGCACGAAACGCGTGCGCCGACAGGGCGCGGCGCTGGATCGGCCGGATCGAGCGCAGCACCTTGACCTTCTCGTCGCGTAGTGCGTCGGGTTCGAGTGCGGCGGGTGGTTCCATCGCGACCAGCGTGAGCAACTGCATGAGATGGTTCTGCAGCATGTCGCGCGTGGCGCCGGTACGATCGTAGTAGCCCGCACGCGTCTCGATTCCCGCGCCTTCCGCCACGGTGATCTGCACGTGGTCGATGAAATTGCGATTCCAGAGGGGCTCGACCAGCAGATTGGCGAAGCGGAACACGACCAGGTTCTGTACCGTCTCCTTGCCGAGGTAATGGTCGATGCGGAAGATCTGCTGTTCGTCGAAGTGCTCGTGCAGCAGGCGGTTGAGCGCCTGGGCGCTCTCCAGGTCCTCGCCGAAGGGTTTCTCCACGACGATGCGGTGCAGCCCGCGCGGACGGTTCAGGCCGACTTCGGCCAGACGTGACGTCACCGCTCCGAAGTCGGCCGGACTGATCGCCAGGTAGAAGACGATGTTGGAGCACACGCCGGTCTTGGGCTTGGCCAGTTCGGCGAGCAGCCTGTGGTAGCCTTCGGCCTCGCGCAGGTCTCCGCGCACATAGCTGAAGCGCGCCGCGAAGCGGTCGAACAGCCCCTGAGCGAAGGTGTCCGGACGCCGCGCACGCAGCCACTGCTCAACCTGCGCACACCACGTGGCATCGTCATGCGGACGTCGCGCAAAGGCGATGAAGTTGGTCACCTCGGGCAGGCGTCCGGCTGCTTCGAGGTCGTACAGCGCCGGCAGCAGCTTGGTGGCGGACAGGTGGCCGGTGGCACCGAAGATCACGAAGCTGCAGGGGAAAGGGGCGTCGTCGGTCATGCGCAAATCGGCATATCGGGGTGCGTTTCAGCATACCGGATCGAATCGCAGCATGCGGGTCCGCCTCTGCAGCGCGCTCTTTACGGTCGTTTACGCCATCGTTCCTGCCCCCGTGGCAGCGCAGGAGGTGTTGCCGCGATTGGCCGCAGCAGCCGACCGGACCACCGTCTCCGGGATCTCCTCCGGCGGCTACATGGCGGTTCAGTTCCAGGTGGCGCACTCACGCACCGTGCGTGGAGCGGGCGTGCTCGCCGCCGGTCCTTACTACTGCGCCCGCGGGAATGCGCTGCGCGCGCGCCATGCCTGCATGAACCCCTCCCTGGTCTGGCCATTGCCCGACGTGCGCACGCTGCAGGCCGTCGCTCGCTCCCTCGCTCAGGCGCAACGAATCGATTCGACCAACTACCTCCGTGACGATCGCGTCTGGCTGTTCTCGGGCCGGGCAGACGAAACCGTTACCCGTGAAGTGGTCGAGAGCCTGCGCGCGTGGTACCTGGGTTTCGTTCCCGCTGAGCAGATCCGGATGGTGGACGGCGTCGACGCGGGGCACGCGATGGTGACGGCGGACTATGGCCAGCCATGTGACATGACTGCCGCTCCCTACCTCAATGACTGCGACTTCGACGCGGCGGGTGCACTGTTGAGCCATCTCCATGGACCGCTGGAGCCGCCCACGGCGGCACCTTCCGGTCGACTGGTACGCTTCGAACAGCGTGAATTCACCCCATCACCCTATGGAATCAGCATGGACGACTGGGGCTACGTGTATGTGCCCGATGCGTGTCGGGCCGGGGGCTGCGGCGTGCATGTGGCCTTCCATGGGTGCAGGCAGGGTGCGCACGAGATCGGCGACGCCTTCGTCGTCCACGCCGGCTACAACCGCTGGGCCGATGCCAACCGGCTCGTCGTCCTCTATCCCCAAGCGATTGCCCGCTGCGGCTGGGGGCCCTGGCCGCTGCCCACGACTTTCGTCTACAACCCCAAGGGCTGCTGGGATTGGTGGGGCTACACTGGCGCCGGCTATCACACCCGCACCGGGGCGCAGATTCAGGCGGTGGCGAACATGCTGGAGCGGCTGCAGGCGCCGCGGTAGCGACTTCAGGCAGGCCGGCAGAACGTGATCGACTCGTAGCCCACCCAGCACCACGTCATGGCTGCAGGCGGGTCGGCATCCAGGTCGATACGCCAGTCCGGCGTGCTGCTGAACGGCCCCACCACCCGGTGCTCTGCGATTTCGCAGTCCTTGCCCAATCGGTCCGGGTGTGCGCTTGCCGCCTCGAACGCCTTCTGCCGGCGCATCTCCCAGGCGCGCTGGAATGCCTCCTGGGCGTCCCCCACCGCATCTGCTCCGATCCCGTTGCCGACCACCAGTTCGTAGTGGAAGCGTGAGACCGGCGCGCAGGCGAGTACGTCGACGATGCCGCGCTTCGGCGTCGCCTCCTTTTCGCGCTTGCTGCGCTTGCGGACCTTCACGTCCATGTCGGCTCGGCGTTCGTCTCGTTTGCCCATGTAATGACTCGTTCGGTCGGTTCTGTCACGAAAGGTTCACCGAATCCGATCCGGCGGCAAGATCGCGAGCGACTGTAGTGTCGTGCCGCGTGCGCGTCAACGCATCCGCTCGACGTCGGATAGCAGGGCAAGTGTGAGGAGTGCGAGCACCCCACCGTTGAGTAAGTGCCAGAGGAAGTGCGTCCCGAGCGGAAACTGCTGGCACCACGCCTGGTCTGCGGTGCGCAGGACCAGTGCGACGCCGAACAACGCGCTCGCGCCCACGAATGCACGCGTCGCCGGACGCTTGTGACGGGCCAGCCATGCTGTCATGCAAGCCAGACCGACCAAATAAGGCAGGTAGCCGCCAGAGCGGTTCAGCCAGCCGGGCGGCAGCAGCCGGGGCGTGAAATAGCTTGCGACGCCGAACACCACCGCCGCCACCACGGCCAGGAGCACCGGCGTCGAGGCGCAGTGACGCAGGAAGGCATACAGGAACAGGCAGCCGAACAGGAGGATGAAGAGCTGGTCGGCCATCGCCGACCATAGCACGGCGAGCGTGTGGAACAGGAAGCTGAACACCCCGACGAGTGCCATCGACAGCGGCAGCACCCTGATCGCGGCGGGAAGCGGGCGCTGCGCCTTGCGCATGGTGCTCCACGCAACCCACGCGCCGATCAGAAACGCGAGGTTCGTGACAGCGTTCGCCGGTTCGCCCCAGAAGCCGGGTTGCGTTCGTTCGCAGTACAGGTCGATGAACTGGTCGAGCGGCAATGGTTCCTCCTGGGCCGGCACTGTTGCACAGCACCTCCCGCGGCAGCAAGGGGGACACGAGGAATCGGCGCGATAATTGGGCGCCTTACGGCGCAAGGAGGGGTGATGCACGACCAGGACGAGACCAGCAATCCCCGGCAAAGCGGCAGTTTCACCGATGTCGCGCGGGTCGACGGCACGCGCCGTCGCATGCTGTACGGCGGCGTCGGCGCGGCCGTGACGTCGTTCCTGCCCTGGTCCGTCACAGCCTGGTCCCGCGTCGCGGGGGCGGCGCCCCCGGCGATCGGATTTCGCGGCGTGCCCGTCTCACGCGACGACGCCGTGCACGTGCCCGAGGGGTATGTTGCGCAGGTGTTGTTTGCGTGGGGTGACCCGGTCTCGGACGGGCCGGCCTTTCACCCCGATGCGTCCAACTCGGCTGCCGAGCAGGAACTGCAGGCCGGCATGCATCACGACGGCATGCACTACTTTCCACTGCCCGGCCGCGACCCGAACGCCCACGGTCTGCTCGCGCTCAATCACGAATATGCCGACGACGGCCTGCTCCATCCGGACGGGATGGGCGACTGGACTGCCGAGAAAGTGCGAAAGAGCCAGGCAGCGCACGGCGTATCGGTGATCGAAGTACGGCGCGGCCCAGGCGGTTCATGGGAGGTGGTCAGGCCGTCGCCCTATGCTCGGCGAATCACCGCGCGCACACCGATGCGGCTGTCCGGGCCTGCCGCCGGCCACCCCTGGCTGCGGACGGCCGCGGACCCCCACGGCACGACAGTTCTCGGAACCCTCAACAACTGCGGCTGCGGATTCACGCCTTGGGGCACCTACCTGACCTGCGAGGAGAACTTCCACTTCTATTTTCGGCAGGCGGGGGAGCCGGGTTCTGCGCAGCGCCGCTACGGTCTGGGCGCGCGCGGCGGCTACCGCTGGGAGGAGTTCGACGAGCGGTTCGACGCGGACCGCCATCCCAACGAGCCGAACCGCTTCGGATGGGTGGTGGAGATCGATCCGTACGACCGTACGGCGGTGCCGGTCAAGCGGACTGCGCTGGGCCGCTTCAGTCACGAGGTTGCGGCGCATACGCTCGCGCCGGACGGCCGCGTCGTCGTCTATAGCGGCGACGACCAGCGTAACGAGTACATCTACAAGTTCGTTTCACGGGACCGGTGGGATCCGGCGCGGCCTGCGGCGGCCCGGGATCTGCTTGACCATGGAACGCTGTACGTGGCGCGTTTTCAGGCGGGCGGCCGCGGGCAGTGGCTGGAGCTGACGCACGGGATCAACGGACTGACCCGCGAGAACGGATTCGCCTCGCAAGCCGAGGTGCTGATCCACGCCCGAATGGCGGCAGACCGCGTCGGAGCCACGATGATGGATCGGCCGGAGTGGCTCGCCGTGCCCGCCGAGCGGGGAGAGGTGTACTGCGCGCTCACGAACAACAATCGCCGCGGCGGTCAACCTGCCTCGTCGAACCGCACGGATGGCAGTACGCGGCTCGCAAGCGCCAGTCCTGCCGTCGACCCGGCCAATCCTCGAGCTGACAACGTATTCGGACACATTGTGCGCTGGCGCGAAGCCGGCGGCGATGCGGGCAGCAGCAGTTTCGAGTGGGAGGTGTTCGTCCTGTGCGGCGACCCGGCCCATCCGGACGCGGCCAGGCGCGGCAATGTGCAAGGCGACGCGTTCGGCAGCCCGGATGGACTGTGGATCGATCCCCACGGCCGACTGTGGATCCAGACGGATGTATCGCAAAGGGCGCTGAATCGCGGCGACTACGCCAATCTTGGGAACAACCAGATGTTGTGCGCGGATCCTGCCACGGGGGTCGTGCGACGCTTCCTGACGGGACCGCGCGGCTGCGAGATGACGGGCGCGACCGGAACGCCGGACGGGCGGACGCTGTTCGTCAACGTGCAGCATCCGGGCGAGACCCCCGGAGAGCGTAGCGATCCGCAGCGTCCGGCCGCATTCAGCAGCTGGCCCGACGGCGGCCGCCCGCGCTCGGCGACACTGGCCGTTTTCCGGGGTGATGGCGGTCCGGTTGGAACCTAGCGCATTGCTTGGTGTCTGTTAGGCCGTAAGGGCGAGCAAGTCCGTCGACTTGCGCGGGCGGGAGGTTGTCGGACCTGCGTCCGGTCCATCAGGTTGCGGCGTCCTTGCCCCAGACCTCAGGCGGCGACCTTCGTCGCTCGCCCCGGAAATCATTCTAGGAGATGCTGATGAACTTGAAGCGCAAGCTGCTTCCGCTCGCCCTCGCCGCTGCATTCTTCGGGGCGGGTTGGGGCGTATCCCACCTGGACGTATTCCCAGGTCCCGCACACGCCCAGCAGGCGCCGGTGCATACCACGCCTGCGACCGGTGCCGATCGTGCCGCCGTAGCCATCCCCGACTTCACTTCGCTGGTCAAGCAGCACGGCCCGGCAGTGGTGAACATCCAGGTCGAGCGCAGCCAGGAGACCGCGTTGTCGCCGCAGCCCGCACCTGAAGGTGCCACGCCATTCCCGTTCCCATTCCCGTTCCAGCCGCCGATGCCTGGCGCTCCGAACGCCATGCCGCAGCAGGCACAGGGCTCGGGCTTCATCATCAGCCCCGACGGCTACTTGCTCACCAATGCGCACGTCGTGAGCAATGGAGACGACATCACCGTGCAGCTGACGGACAAGCGCGAATTCAAGGCAAAGCTGATCGGAGCCGACCGCCGCACCGACGTGGCGGTGCTAAAGATCGACGCGAGCGATCTGCCCACCGTCAAGATCGGCAATCCCGAGAACGTGCAGGTCGGCGAGTGGGTGGCGGCGATCGGATCGCCGTTCGGCTTCGAGAACACGATCTCCGCAGGGATCGTGGGCGCCAAGGGTCGTTCGCTGCCCGCAGAGACCTATGTGCCCTACCTGCAGACCGATGTCGCGGTGAACCCCGGAAACTCCGGTGGCCCGCTGTTCAATCTGAACGGTGAGGTCATCGGCATCAACTCGCAGATCTACAGCCGCACCGGCGGCTACATGGGGTTGTCGTTCGCGATCCCCATCGACATCGCGATGGATGTCGCGCAGCAGCTTCGCACCACTGGCAAGGTCACGCGTGGGCGCCTCGGTGTGCAGATCCAGGGCCTGAATCCGGATCTCGCGAAGTCGTTCGGCCTCGATCATCCCAACGGTGCGCTCGTGGCGAACGTCGAGAAGAACAGCCCGGCACAGAAGGCGGGCCTGGAATCGGGTGACGTGATCTTGCAGTACAACGACAAGCAGATCGTCGATTCCAGCGATCTGCCGGTCGTCGTCGCCAAGACCAAGCCTGGCACCGAGGCAAAGCTGAAGATCTGGCGCAAGGGTGAGCAGCGCGAGATTTCGATCACGGTGGGCGAACTGGAGCCGGAGAAGGCGGTGGTTGCCGCGACCAACGGGGCCGCGCCGGCCGGCAAGCTCGGGCTGGCGGTGCAGGATCTGACGGATCAGCAGCGCGAGAAGCTGGATGTCAAGGGCGGTGTGGTCGTCGGGTCCGCTCAGGGTCCGGCTGCACGCGCGGGCATCCAGCGCGGCGATGTGGTGATCGCAGTCAACGGACAAGAGATCGAGTCGGCTTCGCAGTTCAAGGGGCTGGTGGACAATGCACAGCCGGGCAAGCCGGTGGCCCTGCTCATCCAGCGCGGAGAAAACCGCATTTACGTGCCGGTGAACATAGGTTGACGTCACTCGGCCAGCCTGGCTGAGATCGACAACGACGAAGGGGGCGCGAGTGCGCCCCCTTCGCATTTCAGGCTCCGGGCGGAGCTCAGGACTTCGACAGGCAGGTGCTCATGAACTTCTTGCGCTCCTCGCCCTTGAGGCTCTTGCTCTTTGCCTCGGCGTTGCATTCCTTCATCTTCTGCTGCTGCGCCGTGACCGGCTTCTCCCTGACCGGCTCACTGGCCTCCTGAGCGATGGCCGGAGCGGCCAGGGCCGTCAGTGCGAGTACGACTGCGAAGCGACGAAACATGGATTCCCCCAACAGTTGGCACTGCGTCGAACCGCTGCGGCCGCGGGTTCGCCCGGCAGTGCCTGGAGGAGTCCAGTCGCCGGATCAGGCCGCCGCCGCATGCGGAGTGAGTGTCAGCGCCGGAAGGAGGCCATTCGCATCGAACGGCATCGCCGCCGGTTCCGACACGATCTCGAATCGATCCGGCCGCGAACCAACCTCGGCAAGGAGCGACTCGGACACCTGGATCTCGGCGAGCTGCAGCGTGTTGCGAATGCGCACGATGCGGCAGTCTTGCGGTTTCACGCGGACCACTGTCTTGATGGCCAGCGCAATCGCCTCGCGATCCGTGTTCATGATCATCGGAATGGCGGCACCATCCAGATTGCAGGACGTAATGATGTTTGCGTAGGTCGATGGGACGTCGAGTTCGCGGTACAGGCGCATGGTGATGACGTCCGCGGAACCGATTCCCGTCGCGTTGCCCATGGTCTCTCGCGTGAGACCGAGCACGACGATCTTCTTCACTGCGGGTTTGGCGCTCCACTGCACGGCCCGCCGGTTGCGCCCCGTGATGTTCGGATCGAAGCCTGCGCCGCTGATGTTCTTGCCCATTTCGTCGATGACGAGCACGTCGATCTCGTCGAAGCCGATGCGTGGCATATGCTGCTTGGCCATCGCCTGCAACTCGGGCTCGCGCGCGGCAAGACGGTCCGCGGGCACGATCTCGATGTGCGCGGTTTCGTCGTACGCGTTCTCCACGATCCCTACGCCGAAGAGCACGTTGCGCGCGCGGATGTTGACGTCGCGAACGTTGGGCAGCAACTCGGGGAACCGATCCATGCCATGCAGGTGATAGGTCGAAGCGCCGACGATCTTTCCGATGCCGATGGCAAGCATCTTGGTGAGCCCGCTTTCCGTGGCGCCCCGAAAGCCGGTGTGCGGCTTGATCCGATTGATCACCACCACTGCATCCGCCTCTGCCGCGTGCCGGTCCATGTGCACGGGAGTGCCGTCCTCCAGATGGCCGACGACCACCGTGTCCATGGTCGCCTTAACCGGGACGCCGGTGGAGGCTTCGGTGATGCCATAGCTCTCCAGGACCTTGCGCTGACCTTCGGCTGTGGCGGCGCCATGGCTGCCCATGCAGGGGAAGACGAACGGTCGCGCGCCCAGCGCCGTCAACTCCTTGATTACCGACTTCGCGATCTCGGCGATGTTGGCGATGCCCCGGCTGCCGCAGCCGACTGCGACGGTCTGGCCGGGCTTGACCCGTGCGCGAATCTCCGGCCGCTGGAACTCGCGTGCGATGGCGCCGGCGATGTCGTGCAGGCGCTGGGCCTGGAATTTCTGGCGCACGTTGACCATCCGCGGGAGCGGGAAATCGAGCCCGCCGGCGATGTTTACGTCGATATGGTCCGGGATCATCTGTCTGCCCTCGCGGGATGGTAGCGATGCGCGCAGTCTATCAAACGCAATCGACCGTCACGTCGATTCGGGCGTGACGGTCGAGTCGGCGACTTGCGGTAGGCTGAGCGTGGCAGCCCGGCGGCAATGACATAAGCATGTAGATGAGTGTGGCACGCCGAGAAGAATTATGCAAGCGGCATGCAGTGCGGGCTGGGTCAGGCGCCGGGGCCGTACACCGGGACGACGTAGGGACCTTCCGGAATGATCGCCAGGGCCGGGTCGCCGGACTCCCGGACACAGCGCTCGATGGTCTCCTGGACGTCGTCGATCACATTGACGCCAGTCAATGAGCGCGCGGCTGGAGACAGGCCGCCGGCATAGAGGTGGACGTTGCCTGCCCGCATGGGCTTGAGCTGCATCTGTGTCTGCCACTCGTCGATGTCGGCGTGTGACTTGGCGGAGATGTCCTGGAAAAAGCCCTCCGGTCCCCTTGCGATCAGACGCCGCTGCGCGTCCAAGTACTCGGCCGACCCCATTCCTTCCGAGCACTCGGAGAGGACGATGAGATTGCCGCCCGGTTCGAGGATGTCGACCGGTGCGACCATGCCCTTCACGGTCTGGTAGTAAGTCTTGTCCAGAGGGTAGCCGGCCGCGCCGGTGACAACCGTCTTGAAGCGTCGGGGAACCGCCACGCGCGCGTAGTCGCGGATGAACTCCACCGCCTGGGCATGGCTCGTCACCACCTCGCCGTAGTTGACGAAGGACAGGCTCCGGTGCTCGTCGATCACGACATTGACCGCCAGCACCTCGCCGAGCATCGCGACGATCTCGAGTTGTTCGCGATGCAGCGGGTTGCCCTCGAGCACGCAGTTTTCCGCCTGGGGATGCGACATGAAGCGTGCGTTGTGGAATGTGGTGATCGTCTGCGCATGCGCGATGCCCGGTGCGATCACCTTGCGCCCTCCGGAATACCCTGCCATGAAGTGCGGTTCCACCAGCCCGGTGACGATGCGCAGATCGGCATCGACGAAGCGACGGTCGAGTCGAACGACCGTGCCGCTTCGGGTGGTGCCCACAAGCACATGATCGTCATCGTGGCGGGCAAAATGGTTCTCGACCCGCACCGTCCGCAGAACCCAGGGATCGCCGACCAGCTCGGCCAGTTCCGCGCCTTCGTTCGGCCGATGCAGTCCGGTGGCGACCAGGACCGTGATCTTCTCGGGCGCCATCCCCGCGTCCAAGAGCGTGCGCACGATGCGGGGCAGCAACAATCCATTGGGGACAGGGCGCGTGATGTCGCAGATCAGCACGCACGCCGATCGCGCTGCGGCGGCGCGCGTTCGCAGAACAGGCGCCCCAAGGGGAGACGCCAGCGCCTCGTCGACGGCCTGGCCTGGATCGGCGAGAACCGGCATGGCCGGCTTGCGAATGACGCTGGCGTCCCACCCATCCCGAATGTGGATCGGGAAAGTCCCCTTGCCATAGCTGATGTCGACTTGCATGCGAACCCTCAATTTGGCACCGACCGGACCGATGATCAGTGCGGGAAGCCAACCGGGTGTGCGCACGACTTATGCTTGTAGCGGGCCCGGAAGCGTGTATTCGGTAACTGATTGTATTGAAAACTTTCTGGCCGGGCCACGCTCGGCGAACCTAGGAGCGTCCATGTTCCCCTGGCACAAGACCTTCGTCATTTCCGCCCTGGTGGTCGCACTGGGCGTTCCGCATGCGTATGCCCTGGATCAAGAGCAGGTACGCCGCGAACCGTCGTCCGGCGAAGTGCTGGTGGACGCCGTCATTGCCCGTCCGATCGGCCTGCTGACGACGATCGTGGGGGCGGCCGCCTTCGTGGTGTCGCTGCCCTTTACCCTGCCCAGCAAGAGCGTCGACCGCGCCAAGGAGGCCCTGGTGATGACGCCGGCGCGTTATACCTTCAAGCGTCCGATCGGCCAACTCGACTCGTGCCAGACGCTGCCGGAGAGCTGCAAGTAGTGCTTCATCCGGGCGGCCGAAGCGGCCGTCCCGGTCCCCTGATGCGCGACCTTCCCGCAATCCGCGTGCGGCGATCGCACGCGCCGATTGCGACGCCTGAGCCCGTCCTGCCGATGCCGGTCACGCGAACGTGACCCGCGGCTGAGGCGCTCCGCAGAGCGCCCGGCAGACTGTCGAGAACGGCATCCGGTGGTGTGCTTGAACGATGCACCGGGCAACTGCTCGTCGCGCAGGACGCGCGATGACGCCCGGATCGCGCTGTCAGCGCCTGGATCAGTGGAAACGCACGGGCTGCGTCAGGAGCGATTCGAAGCGGCCGAGGAACTCATCGACCGTATCGATCGTCGGGTCCTCAGAGATCAGCTGCTCGAGGGATTCCCGAAATGCATCGGCGACTTCTCCCACCAGATACCCTGTGACACCTAGGGTCTTGTCGATGAGCTCGTAGCCATTCTGGCCCGGGTATTCGACCAGGTGGTAGTGCTGGCTGTTGTAGACGATGTTCATGTCGCGCACACTCCCCGCTCTTCGCCCCATGCCAGAATGGCGGGGGCCAGACGTGTAGTCGGTTGGACAGGTAATGCCCGAGATCGTGCGTTCAAGGGCCGCGCCTGAATACGCCTGAACGCAGGATCAGCAACTTTCTTGCCACCGGGGATGCCCGGTAAAGGTGGAAGCGAATGGATATCGAGGACAACCTGCGCTCGCTGGGCCTGCAACTGCCCGAGGCGGTCGCGCCGGCATTCCAGTACGTGGCGGTTGTCGTGGACGACGGCCTCGCCTGGATAAGCGGGCAGATCCCGCGCGCGGGAAACCGCATTCTCTACACCGGAAAGGTCGGCGGCGAGGTAACGCTCGAGCAGGCCCAGGAGGCGGCACGCGCCTGCGTGCTGCAGGGGCTGAGCCAGCTCAGAGCGGCGCTGGGCGGATTCGAGCGGGTTCGTCGGGTCGTCAAGGTGACGGGCTTCGTCGCCTCGGCACCGGGCTTCGTGCAGCAGCCCAGCGTGATGGACGCAGCCTCTGAACTGCTCGTCAAGGTGCTGGGCGAGCGCGGGCGCCACGCGCGCAGCGCCATCGGCGTGGCCGAATTGCCGCGCGGTGTGCCCGTAGAAGTGGAAATGGTGGTGGCGGTCGCTCGCTGAGCGCCGGCAGGACACGTTCGAGTATCGAGGGGAATGCGATGCAGTACCGGCGGTTGGGAGCAAGCGAGTTGTCGGTGTCCGAGATCTGCCTCGGGACGATGACGTGGGGGGAACAGAACAGCGAACGGGAAGCGCACGAGCAGCTCGACTACGCCGTCTCGCGCGGTGTCAACTTCATCGACGCGGCGGAAATGTACCCGGTGCCGCCTCGGGGCGAAACCCAGGGGCGTACGGAGAGCTATCTGGGAACCTGGCTGCGAAACCAGCCGCGTTCGAAGCTCGTGGTGGCGACCAAGATTACCGCGCCCGGACGCGGGTTCGGCTGGGTCCGCGGCGGACCGAGCGCGATCGACCGGGACAGCGTGCGCGAGGCACTCGAGGGCAGCCTGCGGCGGCTCCAGACCGACTACGTGGATCTCTACCAGATCCATTGGCCGGACCGGTATGTTCCGTCGTTCGGAACATCGTTCTACGATCCCTCGCGGGAGCGTCCGACCGTGCCGATCCAAGCGCAGCTGGAGGCGCTGGGCGAGCAGGTGCGCGCTGGCAAGATCCGCTACGTGGGACTGTCGAACGAAACCCCATGGGGCGTGATGGAATTCGTGCGCCTCGCGCGCGAGCATGCGCTGCCCAAGGTAGTATCGATTCAGAATGCCTACAACCTGTTGAACCGGACGTTCGAAGCCGGGCTGTCCGAGGTGCACCGACACCTCGACGTGCCGCTGCTCGCGTACAGTCCTCTGGCCTTCGGGCATCTGAGCGGCAAGTACCTGAACGGTGCGCAACCCGATGGTGCGCGGCTGACCCGTTTCCCGCCGTTCGGTCAGCGCTACGCCAGAATCAACGTGCCGGAGGCCACCGCCGAGTATGTCTCGCTCGCGCGGGATGCAGGGCTGTCTCCGGCGACGATGGCGCTGGCCTTCGTGCGCTCACGATGGTTCACCGCGAGCACGATCGTGGGCGCCACCTCGCTGTCGCAGCTGCAGGAGAACATCGCCAGCACGGAGGTGGTGCTGGACGCCGCAGTCCTGGAAGGAATCGAGCGGATTCACCTGCGCTATCCGCATCCGGCACTGTAGGTTCGGAAACCCATTTGACAGTAGGCGGTTGAATCGCCACAATCTCGGGTTTCGTTCGGAGGGGTTCCCGAGCGGTCAAAGGGAGCAGACTGTAAATCTGCCGGCCATGCCTTCGAAGGTTCGAATCCTTCCCCCTCCACCAATGCACCGCTCCACCCGTGCGCTGGTGGGATTGCGCCGGTCGGTTCAGCCGGTCGGATTCGACCGGTCGATTCAACCGGCGGCTTCGCCCGGTCGGATTGGAGCTGGCCGGTCGGCTCCCGCTGGTCAGGATCTCCCGGGACGCTGCGCCGGACGGCGGGTGTCGGTGAAGTGCGGGCAAGCAGAGCGTTGGAGGCGGCGGGCAGGGCAAAGTGGCGCATCCGGGCCCCGAGCGGTGTTGCCGGCGGTCCGGTTCGGATGGTCCGGGTGCAAACAGGCGGGTGTAGCTCAATGGTAGAGCAGAAGCCTTCCAAGCTTACGACGAGGGTTCGATTCCCTTCACCCGCTCCAGGTATCGAGTTCCAAGACGGCCGGGCGGCCGTCAGTTGAGTTGTCGCAAGAGGCCCATGTAGCTCAGTGGTAGAGCACTCCCTTGGTAAGGGAGAGGCCGCGCGTTCAATCCGCGCCATGGGCACCATTGACCACATGCTCCAGATCGTGCCGATGACGGCCAACAGACAGGACGACAGAGGAATCCGTAATGGCTAAGGGAAAATTCGAGCGGACCAAGCCGCACGTGAACGTTGGGACGATTGGTCACGTGGACCATGGGAAGACGACGCTGACGGCGGCCATTACGTCGGTGCTGTCGAAGAAGTTTGGTGGTG
>JAEZCG010000178.1 GCA_023430065.1 Pseudomonadota bacterium
CGCCGCCCCGACGCTTTTTTGTCGTTTCCGAGCTCATTGATTTGGGTCAAGCGCAAGGCGCGGCCGGCCGCTAGCATGCGAAGCGATGCGCATTCGCACGTTTCGTAGAAGGCCGATCGTTGAACCCGTCCGTCGCAGCGAGCCAGGATTGTTATCACTGCGGGCTTCCGGTCCCGCCGGGCAGCCCCTATCGCGCGGTTGTCGGTGGCGTCAGCCGGGCCATGTGCTGCGCTGGCTGCCAGGCCGTGGCCCAGACCATTGCCGGTGAGGATCTGGAAGCCTACTACCGCAGCCGCACGGCGTTCGCGCCGGGGGCTGCGATCGACGCGGACGATGCCGAGCGCCTGCGGCTGTACGATCTGGACAGCGTGCAGGACGGATTGGTGCAGCGGGACGGTGACGTCCGCGAGGTGCAACTGTTGCTCGAGGGCATCACCTGCTCGGCCTGCGTATGGCTGAACGAGCGGCATCTGTCGCGCTTGCCGGGTGTGCTCCTGGCGGAGGTGAACTACACCACGCATCGCGCCCGGGTGCGATGGAACGCGACACAGGTCAGGCTCTCGGAGATCCTCCGAGCCGTGCGGGAGATCGGTTATTCCGCGTTTCCCGCCACCCTGGCGAATGCCGAGCAGTCGCGCCGGCGCGAGAGCCGTGCCGCCCTATGGCGCCTGTTCGTCGCCGGCTTCGGCATGATGCAGGTGATGATGTACGCGGTGCCGACCTACCTGGCGGACGACGGGACCATGACCGCGGACATCGAGCGCCTCATGCGCATTGCCAGCTTCGTACTCACCGTCCCGGTGGTGTTCTATTCGGCGGGCCCGTTCTTCCGCGGCGCCTGGCGCGACCTGCGCCGGCGGCGGCTGGGCATGGACGTGCCGGTGGCGCTCGGCATCGCAGTCAGTTTCCTCGCGAGCGTGATCGCCACTTTCGGCAGCGGCGGCGAGGTGTACTACGACTCCATCACGATGTTCGTGTTCTTCCTGCTCGGGGGGCGCTTTCTCGAGATGCGCGCGCGCCAGAAGGCCGCATCGAGCCTGGAATACCTGGACCGCGCGTTGCCGCTCGGGGCGCACCGGCTGACCGGATATCCGGGCAGTCACGACGCCGAGGAGGTGCCGGCCGTCACGCTGCGGGCCGGCGATCTCGTGCTGGTCAAGCCGGGCGAAGTCGTCCCCGCGGACGGAACCCTCGTCGACGGCGAGACCGAGACCGATGAAGCGTTGCTGACCGGGGAGAGCCTGCCGGTGGTCAAGCGCGCCGGGGCGCCACTCGTGGCGGGCGCGGTCAACCGGCTCAGTCCCGCGGTGATGCGGGTCGAGCGGGTGGGCGAGGCCACGCGTGCGTCGCACATCCGGCGCCTGACCGAGCGGGCGGCTGGCCAGCGTCCGCCGATCGTCGAGATCACCGACCGGATCGCGGGCTGGTTCGTCGCCAGCGTGCTGCTGGTGGCCGCTGCCGCCGTGGCGTATTGGCTTCGCGTGGATCCGGAGCGGGCGCTGTGGATCGGCGTGTCCGTGCTGGTGGTCACCTGTCCGTGCGCGCTATCCCTTGCCACACCCACGGCGCTCGCGATCTCCGTCGGCGCACTCGCGCGACGCGGCGTGGTGGTCACCCGGGTGCAGGCGATCGAAGCGCTGGAGCGGGTGACGCACGTGGTGCTCGACAAGACCGGGACCCTGACGCAGGGGCGGCTGTCGCTGACCGGCGCAACATTCGCAGACGGCGTGGAGCGGACGCACGCGCTGGGCATCGCCGCAGCGCTCGAACGCGGGTCGGAACATCCGATCGCGCACGCCATCCAGGAGGCTGCGCGGCACATCGGCATTCGCACACCGTCGTCCGCGGCCCTGCACGCCGTGCCCGGTGCCGGCGTGGAGGGCGAGATCGACGCGATCCGCTACCGCCTGGGCAATCGACGCTACGTCGCGGAGCTCGCCGGGGTCCTGCCGGCACCGGCCGATGCGGCAGACGATTCGACCGCCGTGTGGCTGGCCACGAAGGGGCGCTGGCTGGCGCGCTTCACCCTGCGCGATGCGCTGCGTCCGGAGGCGCGCGAGCTGGTCCGGGCGCTGCGCGCGCACGGCAAGCGCGTGCTCGTGCTCAGCGGAGACGAGCCGGCCGCGGTGTCGAGCCTTGCGGGCAGCCTGGGCATCGATGCATTCGAGGGCGGCATGACGCCCGAGAGCAAGCAGGCGCACGTGAAGGCGTTGCAGGACACGGGTGCCGTCGTGGCGATGGTCGGCGACGGCGTGAACGATGCGCCGGTGCTCGCGCAGGCCCAGGTGTCGGTGGCCATGGGATCGGGCGCAATCGTGTCCCAGGCGCAATCCGACCTGGTGCTGCTGTCGGGAAGGTTGGGGGGGCTGACCGATGCATTGTCGACCGCGCACCGCACCTTGCGGATCGTGCGCGAGAACCTGGGGTGGGCGATCCTGTACAACGTCGTGGCGTTGCCGCTGGCCGTTGCCGGCTACATCACGCCGTGGCTGGCGGGCATCGGCATGGCGGGCAGTTCGCTGCTCGTCGTCCTGAATGCGCTGCGCCTGATGGATGGCGCGCCGCGCTCGGGCGAGCGGGAGGATGTCGCCCCCCGCATTGCGGCAAAGACGGGTGGTGCCGTGCGTTCACTCCCCAGCGTCTAGCCCCCGAGCCCAGCCAAGCGCCTCTTCATCCCTGCGTATGGACATCCTCTTCCTTCTGATTCCGCTCAGCGTCGTGCTGGTGTTCCTGATCGGCGCGGTGTTCTGGTGGTCCGTACGCAACGGGCAGTTCGACGATCTCGAGGGCCCCGCCCATCGTGTGCTCGACGAGGACGACTAGGGCCGGATGCTTCGGACTGCGGCCGGGAGGTCGGGCCCGCGTGCCCGATCGAGGGCCAACCCGACGGTCGTTCACAGGCGTGTTTGATCTACGTCAATCGCACTGCAGCAGCGGTCTTTAGCATCGGCTTTGCCCCGCGTCAGGCGTGGATGAACACGTCCGCCGCGGGTGATCGGTTCCAAATCCTTGGGAGAAGAAATTGTCCGCACAGGCTGCTGCAGTGAACACCACGTTTCCCGCGGGCGCCGAGACGACCACCTACAACTACACGGTGGTACGCCAATTCGCCATCATGACCCTCGTGTGGGGCATCGTCGGGATGCTGGTTGGCGTGATCATCGCCGCTCAGCTCATGTTTCCCGACCTGACACACGGGATTTCCTGGCTTTCCTACGGGCGGTTGCGGCCGTTGCACACCAACGCGGTCATCTTCGCCTTCGGCGGATCGGCGTTGTTCGCGACCAGTTACTACGTGGTGCAGCGCACCTGTCACACGCGGTTGTTCGCCGGTCCTCTCGCGGCATTCACGTTCTGGGGTTGGCAACTCGTGATCGTGGGTGCGGCGATCACGCTGCCGCTGGGGATCACCACGTCGAAGGAATACGCCGAGCTCGAATGGCCCCTCGACGTACTCATCACGCTGGTCTGGGTTGCCTACGCGATCGTGTTCTTCGGCACCATCGCCAAGCGCAGAACACCGCACATCTACGTCGCCAACTGGTTCTTCGGCGCCTTCATCCTGACCGTCGCACTGCTGCACCTGGTCAACAGCGCCGCCATTCCGGCCACGTTGTGGAAGTCCTATTCGGCCTACGCCGGTGCACAGGACGCGATGGTGCAATGGTGGTACGGCCACAACGCGGTCGGCTTCTTCCTGACCGCCGGCTTCCTCGGGATGATGTACTACTTCATCCCCAAGCAGGCCGAGCGCCCTGTCTACAGCTACCGGCTGTCCGTGGTGCACTTCTGGGCGCTGATCTTTACCTACATGTGGGCGGGTCCGCACCACTTGCACTACACGGCGCTGCCCGACTGGGCGCAGTCGATCGGCATGGTGTTCTCGCTGATCCTGCTGGCACCGTCGTGGGGTGGCATGATCAACGGCATCATGACCCTGTCCGGCGCCTGGCACAAACTGCGCACCGACCCGATCCTGAAATTCCTCATCGTCTCGCTGTCCTTCTACGGCATGTCGACCTTCGAGGGGCCGATGATGTCGATCAAGACCGTCAACTCCCTTTCGCACTACACCGACTGGACCATCGGCCACGTGCACTCCGGGGCGTTGGGCTGGGTCGCGATGATCACGATCGGCAGCCTGTACTACCTGATCCCGCGGCTGTTCGGCAAGACCGAGATGTACAGCATGAAGCTGGTCACCACGCACTTCTGGGTGGCCACCATCGGCGTGGTGCTCTACATCGCCGCAATGTGGATCGCGGGGGTCATGCAAGGCCTGATGTGGCGCGCGGTCAATCCCGACGACGGCACGTTGACCTATACCTTCGTCGAGAGCGTCAAGGCGACCTATCCGTTCTACGCGATCCGTCTGCTCGGTGGCGCCATGTATCTGTTCGGCATGCTGCTGATGGCCTACAACACGTTCAAGACGGTCACCGGCGGCAAGGCCGTCGATGCGCCGGTCCTGGCACCCGCGCATGCTTGATTGACTAGGAGAAGACGACCATGGCCGAACAAGCATCCGGTCACGAATTCCTCGAGAAGAACCTCACGCCGCTCATCATCCTCATCATCCTGGTGGTGAGTGTGGGCGGACTGGTCGAGATCGTGCCGCTGTTCTTCCAACGCACGACCACCGAGCCGGTTCAGGGCCTGAAGCCCTACGAGCCGTTGCGCCTGGTGGGCCGCGACGTCTACGTCCGCGAGGGCTGCTACAACTGCCACTCGCAGATGGTGCGCCCGTTCCGCGCAGAGACCGAACGCTACGGGCACTACTCGGTGGCAGGCGAGTTCGTGTACGACCGGCCGTTCCAGTGGGGCAGCAAGCGCACCGGTCCGGATCTGCACCGTGTGGGCGGAAAGTACAGCGACGAATGGCATCGCCTGCATTTGATGCAGCCGCGCGACGTGGTGCCCGAGTCCAACATGCCGGCCTATCCGTGGCTCGCGAAGAACTCGGTGGCCGACGATCCGATCGAGGCGAAGATGAACGCGCTGCGCGCGGTCGGGGTTCCGTATACCGACGAGGACGTCGCCGGCGCCCGCGCGGCGCTGGAAGGCAAGACCGAGATGGACGCCATGATCGCGTACCTGCAAGGGCTCGGCACCTCGCTGCAAGGAGTGCGGTGACATGGACGCGACCGATCTGCGCGCGCTATGGACGCTGCTGAGCTTCGTGGCGTTCGTCGGCATCGCCGTGTGGGCCTACAGTTCCCTGCCCAAGAAGCGCTTCGACGAGGCCGCGCGCCTGCCCCTGGACGACGATCAGCCGCTTGCGGCGGCGTTGCGTCCGGAACACCAAGTAAGGGAGAAGTAGCGTGAACGAGTTCACGAGCGGATTCTGGAGTGCCTACATCAGCGTGCTGACCATCGTCAGCATCCTCGCCTGCGGTGTGCTGCTGTGGAAGCTGTCGACCAAGCGCCTGGCGCCGGGACAGAAGGCCGGCGTGATGGGCCACGTCTGGGACGAGAACCTCGAGGAGTACAACAATCCGTTGCCGCGCTGGTGGATGTGGCTGTTCTGGATCACCCTGGCCTTCGCGATCGTCTACCTCATCCTGTATCCCGGCCTGGGCAGTTATGCAGGCGTGCTCAACTGGTCCTCGACCGGACAGTGGGAAAAGGAGCAGGCGCGAGCGGCCGAGCGCTTCGAGCCGAAGTTCGCGCAGTACGCGTCGATGGACATCCCCGCGGTGGCCAGTGATCCGAAAGCCCGCGAGATGGGACAGCGCATGTTCCTGAACTACTGTGCGCAGTGCCACGCGTCCGATGCGCGCGGCAGCCGTGGCTTCCCCAACCTGGCGGACAACGACTGGCTATACGGAGGTACGCCCGAAGCCATCGTGGCGACCATCACCAACGGCCGCACCGGCATCATGCCGCCCTGGCCCCAGCTGGGCGAGGAAGGTATCCGCAACGTCGCCCACTATGTGCTGCAAATCGCAGGCAGGACACACGATAGCCTCAAAGCCGCTCAGGGCCAGGAGGTCTACGCGGCCAACTGCGCGGCCTGTCACGGAACCGACGGCACCGGCAACCAGGCGCTGGGCGCGCCCAATCTCACCGATGAGACGTGGCTCTACGGCGGCGGCGAAAGCACCATCATCGAGAGCGTCACGAAGGGCCGCAACGGACACATGCCTGCATGGGGCCAGTTCCTCGGGCCGAGCAAGACACACCTGCTCGCGGCTTACGTGTATGGACTGTCGCAAGGGAAATAGGGCGAGCAGGACGAGGGACTGGGGAACATCACGGTGTGCGCGGTTCGTACGCGGGCTGCCCGTCCTCGGTGATCCTGGTCACAGTCCGGCCGCGCGGGATGAGATACCCTGCGGCCATGCTGCGATTTTTCTGGCCCCCAGCCCCGATTCCTAGCCCCTGGAAATGAACGACCTGAACAAAGCCGCGGTGAGTTCCCCGAAGCCGGTCGAGGCGGTGGAGCAGGCGCTCTACGAGATCCGCAAGAAGATCTATCCGCGTGCGGTCACCGGCAAGTTCGCCTCTGCGCGCTGGTTCTTCGTCTGGCTGACACAGCTGGTGTTCTACGGCTCGCCATGGCTGGTGTGGAACGACCGGCAGGCGGTGCTGTTCGACCTGGCGGCGCGCAAGTTCTACATCTTCGGCCTGGTGTTCTGGCCCCAGGACATCGTCTACCTCACCGCCCTGCTGATCATCTCGGCCTACTCGCTGTTCCTGTTCACGGCGGTCGCCGGGCGCCTCTGGTGCGGGTACGCCTGTCCGCAGACGGTCTACACCGAGATGTTCATGTGGATCGAGCGCAAGGTCGAGGGTGAGCGCACCGCCCGCATGAAGCTGGACAAGGAGGGCAACAGCGCACGCAAGTTCAGGCTGAAGGCCACCAAGCACGCCTTGTGGATCGCGCTGGCGCTGTGGACGGGGTTCACCTTCGTCGGCTACTTCACGCCCATCAAGCCGCTGTTCGGCGACGTCATCTCGCTGAACGTCGGCGGCTGGTCAGCGTTCTGGATCCTGTTCTACGGCTTTGCCACCTACGGCAACGCCGGCTGGATGCGCGAGCAGGTGTGCAAGTACATGTGCCCGTATGCGCGCTTCCAGGGCGTCATGTTCGACCCGGACACGCTGATCATCACCTATGACACCGAGCGTGGGGAGCCGCGTGGATCGCGCAGCAGGAGCGCCGACTACAAGGCGAAGGGGCTGGGCGATTGTGTCGACTGCGGCATCTGCGTGCAGGTGTGCCCGACCGGCATCGACATTCGCAACGGACTGCAGTACGAGTGCATCGGGTGCGGTGCATGCATCGACGGCTGCAACCAGGTCATGACCAAGATGGGCTACCCAAAAGGGCTCATCCGCTACTCGACCGAGAACGCCGTCAAGGGCCACCTGAGCGACCGGCTGATCGTACGACGCGCGGTGAGGCCGCGCATCCTCGTGTACAGCGGAATTCTGGTGGCCGTGGTCGTGATCGCGATGGTCACGCTCTACCATCGCGTACCGGTCAAGGTGGACGTCATCCGCGACCGAGCCAACACGATGCGCGGCAGCGACGAGCCCGTGGTGGAAAACGTCTACCGCCTGCAGATCATGAACACCGACGAGACGCCGCGCGAGTTCTCCATCCGCGTGGAGGGGCTGCGTGGGATGACGATCGAATCCGATCGCCAGCCGGTGAAAGTTCCCGGCGCCTCGAACCGCGTGGTTCCGGTGCGCGTGAAGGTGCAGCGCGAGGGCCTGGAGCAGGGATCGCACCGCATCGACTTCACGGTGGAGGCGCGCGAGGCGGTGCCGGGCAGCGAGACGGCGCCCATCGTGATCCGGGAGAAAGCTTCCTTCGTGCTTCAGTAGCCGACGAGATGACGATGAAGACTCCTTCCCTGGCCGCTGCGTCTAGGCCGTGGTATCGCGAGCCATGGCCCTGGCTGTTGATGGTGGCGCCGGCTTCTGCCGTCATCGGTGGTGCCATCACCATCTGGCTGGCGGTGACCCATGCCGATCCCCTCGTGGTGGACAACTACTACAAGGAAGGCCTCGCCATCAATCAGGTTCTGGACCGGGACCGCGAGGCGCAGCGTGCAGGCTACCGTGCGCAGTTGCTGTTCAGCCAGGATGGCACGCGGGTGAGAGTGCATCTGACCGGCGGCACCAGTCTTCCGGCAAGCCTGCGGCTGCGCATGGTGCATCCCACGCGCGCGCAACTGGATGCCGAGGCGGTGCTCGCCAGCACCCAGGCGGGCTGGTACGAAGGGGCGATGCAGCTGGGACACGCGCCCCGCTGGACCGTCCAGCTCGAAGGAGACAGGCGGGAGTGGCGTCTCAGCGGCGAGTGGCGTCCTGCCGAGAGCGGCGAGACGCGCCTGCAGCCGCGCACCTAGGATTCGCAGCCGATGCGGTCTGGAGCAGGGCCGGTCGGCACGAGCGAGGAGAACGAAATGGATGGAAGGAAACTGATTCAGATCCTCTGGCCCGCGTTCGTGGTTGCCGGCGCGGCCGAGGCGCTGTTCTTCACGATCTTCGATCCGCACGAGCTGTACATGTTCGGCGAACCCGTCGAGGCGACTCGAACTGCGATCTACTCCGTCGGGTTCTTCGCCTTCTGGCTGGTGGCGGCTGCCTCGAGCGCGCTGACGATCTACTTTCAGCGCACCGCTGCGCAGATCAATCGCTGTCCCATCCCCGATCCGCGGGAGCGCCCCATCGGCTGTCCCAAGCGCGCCGACGGCGACTCCTGCACCTGATCCCACTCCTTTGCGGGCGGACTCGCGCCCGCCGGCGCGGGAACCTCCGGGACGCCGGTCCTGGCGCTGCCGGTCCGCGTATGTGACCGATGTCACATGGTGACGGCGCCTCCCTTGCGTAGGATCAACGCCACCATACCTGGGCATTGGTATGGTGTGCAGGTGAACTGCTCAGGAGAGACGGGATGGTGAAGACGATCGCAAGTGCGCTGTGGCTGCTGCTGCCCGCCGCAGTCGCTGCGCAGACCCTCCCCAGCGCGCCGGTCGAGTACCGCACGCTCGACCAGACCTACGCGACGGAGGCGGTGGTCGAGGCAGTGCGCCAATCGACCATCTCGGCACAGGTCATCGGCCGCGTCGTGGATCTGCGCGTGGATGTGGGCGACCGCGTGAAGGTCGGGCAGATCATTGCGCGCATCGACGAGCGCGAGGCAGCACAGGCGGTTGCGACGACGCAAGCGCAGGTGGCGCAGGCGCGTGCGAATGTCGAGAACGCCAGGCTGGCGCTCGAGCGGGCGCGCAAGCTGCTCGAGAGCAAGTTCGTCAGCCAGGCGGCAGTGGACGCGGCCGAAGCCCAGTTCAAGGCCGCCCAGGCGCAATTGCAGGCGGCCCAGGCCACCGCGGGCCAGGCCTCCGTGAGCAAGGGGCACAGCACGGTCGTCGCTCCGTTCTCGGGGATCGTGTCGGCGCGCCACGTCGAAATGGGCGAAATGGCGGCACCCGGGAAGCCGCTGTTCACCGCGTTCGATCCTTCCGACATGCGCGTGATCGCCGAGGTCCCGCAGTCGCAGATCGCGACCATCCAGGCGATCGGGCGGGCGAGCGTGGAGATTCCCTCGACCGGGCAGTGGGTCAAGGTGAAGGCCATCACGGTTCTGCCCGCGGCCGATCCCCGCACCCACTCCAACCAGGTTCGCCTCGATCTCGATCAGGACAGCAAGGGCATCTATCCCGGCGTATACGCCCGTGCGCACTTTGCGATCGGTACGGCGCGCAAGCTGGCGGTGCCGTCTCAGGCGGTGATCCGTCGCAGCGAAGTCGTCGGTGCGTACGT
>JAEZCG010000221.1 GCA_023430065.1 Pseudomonadota bacterium
GACTTGGGACGAAACGCCTTCACCACGGTCTCGTCCGTCTCCACGTACGGTCCGCCGATCAGATCGATGCAGTAGGGCACGGCGGCAAAGATGCCGTGCACGGTCTGTCTGCCCTGCGCATCGCGCAGGCCTTCCAGCGTCTCGCGGATCGCTTTGGGCTGGCCCGGTAGATTGACGATCAGGGTGCGATGGCGGATGACCGCGACCTGGCGCGAGAGAATCGCCGTCGGTACGAAGTTCAGGCTGATCTGGCGCATCTGCTCGCCGAAGCCGGGCATCGTCTTCGTGGCGACCGCGAGGGTCGCCTCGGGCGTCACGTCCCGCGGTGCGGGTCCGGTTCCGCCGGTGGTGAGCACCAGATGGCAGCCCTGCTCGTCTGCCAGTTCCCTCAGGGTCGCCTCGATCACCGGCTGCTCATCGGGGATCAGGCGGGTGACGGTACGCCAGGGCGAAGTCAGGGCGCGCTGGAAAAACTGCTCCAGGGCGGGAATGCCTTCGTCCTTATACACGCCCTGCGAGGCGCGATCGCTGATCGACACCAGGCCGATGACGAGGGTCTCGTCGCTGCTCATTCTGCCTCTTCGTTCGTGTGCGCGGGGAGAGCCTGCGCGTGGGGTTCGGGAACGATCTCCTTGAGCATCTGGAATAACTGGCGGTAGCTCGCCGGAGGCTTGCCGCCCGCGTGCTCCTTGCGCGCATTGCGCACCAGCGCACGCACGCGCTGCAGATCACAACCGGGATAGCGCTGTGCGAGCTGTGCGATCGCGGCATCGTCGGCGACGAGCCGCTCGCGCCATCGCTCGAGCGCGTGAAGGTGGGCCGTGGCTTCGCGCGACAGGCCTTTCCACGCCTCCAGCCGGGCGCCGATGGCCGCCACGTCCACCTCGGTGGCACGCATGAGCTTGCCGACATACTGGAGTTGTCGTCGGAGCGCGCCGAACTTCGAGATACGCCGTGCCTGCATGATCGCCTCGCGCAGCCTCTCCGGAAGATCCAGTTCGGCCAGCCTTGCCTCGCTGAGCGCGACCAGTTCCTCACCCAGGTGCTGCAGGTCGTGGCTGGCGCGCTTGCGCTGGGTCTTGCTCGGCCCCGAGGACGCCGGGAGATCGTCTTCGGGTGTCTGTTCGATGTCGGGTCGCTGCATGGCGGGGGACGCGTGAGCCTCAGCTGGTATGATAACCAATCGATCCGGGGCGACTCCTGCCCTGCAATCCCAGTCAAGTCCCGTGCCCGACAACACCGCATTCTCCCATCCCCAGGAAGAACTTCGACACATTGCCGCCCAGGTACTCGACCACGCGCGCGCGCTGGGCGCGACCGCTGCGGAGACGGAAGTCAGCGAGGGGTTCGGACAGACCGTGTCGGTGCGCAAGGGTGAAGTCGAGACGATCGAGTACAACCGCGACAAGGGGGTCGGTGTCACGGTGTACATCGGTCGACGGCGCGGGCACGCGAGCACGTCCGACTTCAAGTCAAGAGCCCTGCGCGAGACGGTCGAGGCGGCTCATGCGATTGCACGCTTCACCGCAGAGGATGACTGCGCCGGTCTGGCGGACCCGGATCTGCTCGCGCATTCGGTGGCGGATCTCGATCTGTATCATCCCTGGAATCTCGGGGTGGAAGAGGCGATCGAGCGTGCACGTGCCTGTGAGGCGGCGGCACTCGCGGTGGATCCGCGCATCCGCAACTCCGAGGGCGCGACGCTGTCGACACAACAGTCGCACTTCGTCTATGCAAACAGCAACGGCTTCGTCGGCGGCTATCCGAGTTCACGCCACAGCGTGATGTGCTCGGTGATCGGCGGTGAAGGCGACGAGATGCAGCGCGACGACTGGTACAGCATCGCGCGTGCGCCCGCGGAATTGGAGTCGGTCGAGGAGGTGGGACGCCGCGCCGGAGAGCGTACGGCACGGCGTCTGGGTGCGCGCAAGATCGGCACGATGGACGTGCCGGTGCTGTTCGAGGCGCCGATTGCGGCCAGCCTGCTCGGCCACTTCGCCTCCGCGGCCAGCGGAGGCAGTCTGTATCGGCGATCGTCATTCCTGGTCGATGCGCTCGGCGAGCAGATCTTTGCGCCGTTCGTCCGCATCCGCGACCTGCCCGACATCCCTCGCGGACTGGGGAGCAGCCCGTTCGACGACGAGGGGGTGGCGACGCGCGCCCGCGACGTCGTCGCCGACGGCGTGCTCAACGGCTACTTCCTGGGCAGCTACTCGGCACGCAAGCTCGGCATGCGCAGCACCGGCAACGCAGGCGGCAGCCACAACCTCATCCTCGACAGCACCGGCGAGGACTTCGACCAGTTGCTGCGCCGACTCGGGCGCGGCCTGCTTGTGACCGAATTGCTCGGCATGGGCGTCAATCAGGTCACGGGCGATTATTCGCGTGGCGCGGCCGGCTTCTGGGTCGAGAGTGGCGCCATCGCCTACCCCGTTCACGAGATCACGATCGCCGGCAATCTCAAGACGATGTTCAAGGGCATCGCCGCAATCGGCAACGATGTCGTATCGCGCAGCCCGCGCCGGTGCGGTTCGGTACTGATCGACCGGATGACCGTCGCGGGCGAGTAGCGCTCAGTCGGTCGCCGCGCCCAGACGGCGCCAGATGGATTTCTCCACTTCCAGGATCGCGAGGAGTGCCACGCCGATCAAGACGATCGTGGCTCCCTCGCCAAAACTGACTGCACGCGTGCCGAACAGCACCTGCATCGGCGGCAGGTAGGTGAACGCGAGTTGCAGGATGACCACGGTGCCCACGCCGATCAACACTGCGCGCGTGCCCAGCATTCCCTCGACCGTGAGCGAGCTCGCATGCAGATAGCGGACGCTGAATAGATAGAACACCTCCAGCACGACGATCGTGTTGACCACGAGCGTTCGCGCTTCTTCCAGCGAGCGTCCGTTGTTTTCTGCCCACCAGAACACGCCGAACGCCGCGGTAGCGAACAGCGCCGAAACGAACAGGACGCGCCAGACCAAGAAGCGCGAGAGCATGGGCTCACGCGATCCGCGCGGCGGGCGGCGCATCGCATCGGGTTCCGTGGGCTCGAAGGCCAGCGTCAACCCGAGCGTCACCGCGGTTGCCATGTTGATCCATAGAATCTGCGCCGCGGTCAGCGGCAGCGTTAGGCCGAACAGGATGGCGGCGATGATGGTGAGCGCCTCGCCGCCATTGGTGGGCAGGGTCCAGCCGATGGTTTTCTTCAGGTTGTCGTAGACCGTTCGTCCCTCGCGGACGGCCGCGACGATGGAGGCGAAGTTGTCGTCCGTCAGCACCATCTCCGCTGCCTCCTTGGCTGCTTCGGTACCCTTGCGACCCATCGCCACTCCGACGTCGGCGCGCTTGAGCGCCGGGGCGTCGTTGACGCCGTCGCCGGTCATCGACACGACGTGGCCGCCGACCTGCAGCGCCTGCACCAAACGCAGCTTGTGCTCCGGGGCGGCCCGTGCGAACACGTCCACGCGTTCGGCTGCTTCGCGCAGCGCTTCGTCCGGCAGGGCTTCGATCTGCGGGCCGGTGAGCGTGTCCGCGACGTTGCGGAAACCGAGCTGCGCGGCAATCGCCTTGGCCGTCGCCGCGTGGTCGCCGGTGATCATCTTCACGCGGATGCCGGCAGTGCGGCACTCGGATACGGCATCTGCCGCCTCGGTGCGCGGAGGATCCACCAGTGCCAGCAGACCGAGCAGCGTCAGTCCCCCCTCGACGTCGGCGAAACGCAATTCGGCATGGCCGTCGGGCATCGGCCGCTTCGCGACCGCCAGGACCCGCTGCCCCTTCGCCGCGAGACGCTCGATCGCCGCATCCCAAAGTCCGGCATCGAGCGGCGCCCCGACATCGTCCATTGCCTGCGTGGCACACATTCCGATCACCCGCTCCGGCGCACCCTTGAGATAGACCGCAGCATTGCCCGCGTGGTCCTGATGCAGGGTGGCCATGAAGCGATGCTCGGCGTCGAACGGAATGACGTCCACACGCGCCAGGCGCCTGTTTTCCGCCTCAGGGTCGATACCGCCCTTGACGGCCAGCGTGAGCAGCGCGCCTTCCATGGGATCGCCATGCACGCTCCAGCCGTCGTCGCTGTCGATCAGGTGCGCGTCGTTGCACAGGCCCTGCCGCCCGCGCGATCTCCACCAGGAGGGGGACGCTCTCCGGCAGTATCTCCACGCCTGCGATCGAGAAGCCGCCATGCGGGGCGTAACCGGCACCGGATACCTCGTATTCGGCCTGTGCGGTCACCACGGATGCCACAGTCATCTCGTTGCGCGTGAGCGTGCCGGTCTTGTCCGAGCAGATCACCGTGACCGATCCGAGCGTCTCCACTGCCGGCAGCCGTCGCACGATGGCATTCCGCCGGGCCATGCGCTGCACGCCGATGGCCAGCGTGATCGTCATCACCGCGGGTAGTCCCTCAGGGATTGCCGCCACGGCAAGTCCGACCGTCGCCATGAACAGGTCGGCCGCAGGGTAGGCGTGCACGGTCAGGCCGAACAGGAAGACGAGCGTACACATCGCTAGGATCACGACGGTCAGACGCTTCGCGAACACGTTCATCTGCCGCACCAGCGGCGTTTCCAGTGTCGTAACCTCCTCGAGCAGCGCACTGATTCGACCAAGTTCCGTGGCCGAACCCGTGGCGACCGTCACGCCGGCGCCCTGGCCGGAAGCGACCAGGGTCCCTGCGTAGGCCATGCACCTGCGCTCGGCCAGTGCCGCGGGCGCGTCGACCGGGTCGAGCGACTTCTCCACCGGCACCGACTCTCCCGTCAGCGCAGCCTCCTCGATGTGCAGGTTGCGCGCGCGCAGCAGCCGCAAGTCCGCGGGCACACGGTCGCCCGGCTCGAGGATGACGATGTCGCCTGGAACGATGCGGTCTACGGACACGTCGCGACGATGCCCCGCGCGCAGCACCGAGGCGCGCGGCGCGAGCATGCCGCGGATCGCCGCCAGCGCCTGTTCGGCACGCCCCTCCTGGACGAAGCCGATCAAGCCATTGATCAGCACCACTGCGAACACGACGCCGGCGTCGACGAAGTGCCCGAGCAGCGCCGCCACCACGCCGGCGGCGATCAGCACGAGGATGAGGATGTTGTCGAACTGCGCCACGAAGCGAGCCAGCGCACTGCGCGGCGCTGCCTGCGGCAGGCTGTTGGGGCCGTGGCGTGCCAGGCGCTCGGCGGCCTGAGCCTCGTCCAGGCCGCTGGCGGTGGCGGACAAGGCGGTACACGCCTCGGCTGCCGCCATTGCATGCCAGGCCGGGCCCGCGGTTTCGTCCCGGAGCTTGTGATGAACCGGGTCGCTCACCGCGCGTGCGCCGTCGAGACCAGGACGTCGCCCGAGGCTTCGACGATCACCATATGCGTCGTGCTGCCGACAATGAGCTCCTCGACGGCATTGCGACCGTGCTTGCCGATCACGATGAGATCGCAGTCCTGTTCCTGCTCCTGCTGGACGATCTGCATCCATGCGTCGCCCGCATCCGGCGTGATACCGATCCATTCACTGCGCGACAGCGCCAGCTCGCTGGCCAGTGCCTCCAGCTGCTCGCGCGCTTCCGCCCGTGCGTTGTCGCGGTACTCGGCGATCAGGGCCTCGCGCACACCGGCATAGCGCATGTGCCCCTCGAACGGCGCCTGTACCGCATGCATCAGGACCAGCATCGCGTCGGGCGCGACCTGCCGGGCCAGGCGGACCGAGTGCGCACTCCAGTCCGAGAAGTCGACTGGCAGCAGCACGCGCCGGTACGGTTCGTGCGCGGCCTGGCGCACCATGAGTACGGGCTTCATGGAGCGCTTGACGATCCGCTCGGCGGTCGATCCGACCAGGTGACTGCGCACGAAGGCGCTGCCGCGCGTACCGGTGACCACCAGATCCGCGTTGCGCTCGCTCGAGATCCGCACGATCTCGTCGACCGAGGCACCCACCGCGACCTCATCGTCGACGCGCAGGCCGTAGCGGGCGGCGAGCACTGCAGCCAGCTCGTGCAGGCGGCGGCGGCTGTCGTCGAGCAGCGTACGGGAAATCTCCTCGCCGCTTCCGACCAGGCGGTGAAGCTGATCGAGCGCCGAGCCGCTCGCAGCATGCATCAGCGTGAGCGACGCACCGGTGCGCTGGGCCAGGCGGGCGGCGCGGTCCGCCGCATGACGAGCCGGGGCGGACAGATCGGTTGCGGCCACGATCGATCGGATTGCTTGCATGTGCGCTCCTGGTTCGGAGATCCCGGGGGATTGGGTCGCATCGTCCGACAACCACGATGTGACCACCGGATTCCGCGATTGTCCCAGACCCGTGTCAGGGATGGCGGCAAAAGTCCGCGACCTCCTCTGCCGAGGGCCTATCAGCCCGTTCCCGGCTTGTCGACCGCGGAGGTACCGGGGACGACCTGCGCTCGCGTCAGCTCCCGCTCGCGCTGGCGTTCGAGGAACTCGTCCCGACTTACGTCCGGAACGCCGAGTGTTTCGAGCACGTGCCCTGCGAGCTGCAGGCTGGCCTCGAGCGTCTCAGGCACGACGCCGATGGCGCCGGCGGCGCGCAGCAGGCGCGCATGGGTTTCGTCGTGTGCTCGGGCCAGGACCGGTACGTGGGGGAAGTGCGCACGCACGGCGTTGACCGCGCGCACGGCGCCGTCCGCATCGTTCATCGTCGCCACGATCGCTGCGGCGCGCGCGGCGCCGGCGCGCTCGAGCAGTTCTACGCGACTCGCGTCGCCGTAGTACACGGGAAGTCGCGCCTTGGTGGAACTGTCCACCAGCCGGGCGTCGCTGTCCAGCGCGAGGTAGGGGATCGCGTTGCCGTCGAGCGCCCGGGCCAGCAGCTGCCCGACGCGACCGAACCCGAGCACGATCACGTGTCCCTCCAGTTCCGGAAGGGGGGCCGACTTGCCGGACATCGCAGCCGTGTCGCGACGCTGCAGCCGTTGGTGGAGCGCCTTGCCGAGCGCGGCCGCGAGCGGGGTGGCCAGCATGCTCAGACCCACCACGATCAGCATGAATTGCCCGACGGTGCGGTCCAGCACCCCGCCGTGCATCGCGCCGCCGATGGCGATGAAGGCGAACTCGCCCCCGCCTCCTAGCAGCAGGCCGGCCTCCAGGGCGGCCGGCAGCCCGAGGCCGAAGGCGCACAGGAGCGGGACCACGACTGCCGCCTTCACCACGAACAAGCCGCCCACCGACGCCAGTATCCGCAGCGGATCGCCGAGCAGCACGCTCAGGTCGATGCCCATGCCGACCGACACGAAGAACAGGCCGACCAGCAGCGCCTTGAACGGCTCGATGCTGACTTCCACCGCGTGGCGGTATTGCGTCTCGGCGAGAAGCAGTCCGGCGAGGAAGGCGCCGAGTGCGGCGGACAGTCCGGCGCTGGCGGTGATGGCTGCCATGCCGATGGCCACCAGCAGCGTCAACGCCATGAACGATCCGGGCTGGCGCAGCGCGGACACGCGATTGAACAGGGCGCGCAGCAGGATGCGCCCCGCGAGCAGGATCAGCGCAACCGAGATCACCGCCTTGACCAGGGCAATTCCGGCTATCTGCAGCACACTGGCCTCGTGCGCGCCGAGCAGCGACAGCAGCACCAGCAGGGGGACGACCGCCAGATCCTGCAACAGCAGGATCGCAAAGCTGGCCCGACCCACCGGTGTGGCGAGTTCGCGCCGCTCGACCAGGATCTGCACGACAACCGCCGTCGACGACAGGGCGAGACAGTAGCCGAGCACGAGGGCGACTTCGAAGGCGTTGCCGAACAGCGCTGCCACGCTTCCGATCGCCGCCGTGCACAGCACGACCTGCAGCGTGCCGGCGCCGAACACCAGGCGGCGCATGGCGAACAGGCGTTCGAAGGACATCTCCAGTCCGATGACGAACAGCAGCAGCGTGACGCCGACCTCGGCGAGGCGTCGCACGCCGTCCGTATCGGCGATGACGACCTTCTGCAGCCAGGGCAGATCGGCGGCGAACCGGCCCAGTCCGAACGGGCCGATCGCGTTGCCGAGCACGAGAAAGGCGAGAACCGGGCTGATGCGCCTGGCCTGCAGCAGCGGGATGAGAATGCCCGCACAGGTGAAGAAGATGAGCGCTTCACGCAGGTAGGGCATGTTCTCGTGCGCTTCCATCGGATGAGTATAGGGCAGGGATGGCGTCCGACGCGGGGTCCGGCTCGGGGAGCGATGCGCGCCTGACGGTACAATCGGCCGGGACGCTTGGACTCAGTCGGGAACGCCATGATCATGACGCTCGTGCGGGCGGTCGCGCTCGCCTTCCTACTCCCCATGGCCCCGTCCGTCATGGCAGCGGCGCCGGAAAAGCCTCGGCTGGTGCTGGCCGTCGGGGGCCAGACGACCCTGTACTACCTGCCGCTGGCGATCGCACAGCAGCGCGGCTATTTCCGGGACGAAGGGCTGACGGTGGAGATTCAGGACTTTCCGGGCGGCGCGAAAGCCCTGCAGGCGCTCATCGGCGGAAGTGCCGACGTGGTCTCGGGTGCCTACGAGCACACCATCGTGATGCAGACGCTGGCGCAGAAGCTCCAGGCCTTCGTCCTGCAGGGGACGAATCCGGGGCTTCAGCTCGGCATCGTGTCCGGGAAGGCGGCCAGGTATTCCTGGCCGAAGGACCTGAAGGGCATGCGCGTGGGCGTGAGTGCCCCCGGCTCCAGCACGCACATGCTGGTGAACCATCTGCTCGCGTCGGTGGGGCTGACGCCGGACGATGTGTCGATCGTCGGAGTGGGCACCGGCGCCCAGGCCGTGGCGGCGGTCCGGAGCGGCGAACTGGACGCGATCTCGAGTGTCGATCCCGTCATGACCCTGCTCGAGAAGCAGGGCATGATCCGCATCGTGCACGAGACGACGACGGTGCGTGGCGCGCGGGAGGTGTTCGGCGGTTCCCTGCCCGCAGCGTGCCTCTATGCGAAGAAGACGTTCGTGGAGAGCAACCCGAAGACGATCCAGGCGCTGACCAACGCCATCGTGCGGGCCCTGGCGTGGTTGCGCACCGCCACGCCGGATCAGGTGGCGGCCACCGTGCCGCCGGAGTACCTGCTCGGCGACCGTGAGCTCTACCTCGATGCGTTCGAGCGCGTCCGGCAGACCTACTCGAAGGACGGCCGCATCGATGCGAAGAGCGTGAAGATGAGCTACGAGGTGCTGTTCAAGCACAATCCGGCGGTGCGCCGGGCGCCGGTGCTCTTCCTCGAGCAGACCTACACGAACGCGTTCGTGGACCAGGCGCTGGCACGCGTCGCCCAGTGACGGCGTGCTACTCGGTCGGGCCCTTGCACCACTTCGGGAGCACTCTCAGGACCCACTTGCGGCTCGTCGAGTAGCGCACGCCACGCACCATGATCTCCTCGTTCCGCGTGACGTTCTTCACCTTGCGGATCTGATCGATGTGGGCGAAATCTCCCTCGAGACGATCGCCCGCCTCGATGAGATTCTCATTGAGGCGCAGGACCGTGCCGAACTCGCCGTCGGACTTCTTCACGAGGATCATCTCGCACTTGGCATCGGCCCAAAGCACTTCTACCTCCTCCGCACGCAGCGGAGAGGCCGCTGTCAGCAGCGTCAGGGCGGGCAGGAGCCATCGCAAGACGTACTCGACGGTGGAACGGTTCAACCGGGTCATGCACAAACTCCTCACTTGTCGTTCTTCGATGCGGGCGTATGCTGCCGCCGGGTTCTGCCGGAACGAGGCGCCGCGATGATGGCATCCGCGCTCGAATGCGGCAAGAGCGCGCGCGGCAGATTATGATGCGCGGCCACGCCCTGTCCTACGACCCCGTGTCCGTGTCCACGGTTCCATCCTCCCCCCACGCTCTGGTCCTGCATCGGGTCACGTGCACGTTTCCCGCACGCGGCAAGGCACGCACCGACTACACGGCGGTGCGCGCGGCATCGCTGCGCGTGCGCGACGGCGAATTCGTCTCGCTGGTCGGCCCGACCGGCTGCGGCAAGTCGACCCTGCTCAACGTCGCCGCCGGCCTGCAGGCGCCCACAGAAGGATCGGTGAGCATCTTCGGCGAGCCGTTGCACGGCCTCAACGCGAGAGCGGGCTACCTGTTTCAGTCCGACGCACTGTTTCCATGGCGCACGGCGCTGGACAACGTCGCCATCGGACTGGAACTGCGCGGCGATGAGCGCTCCCAGGCGCGCGACCGCGCGCTCGAGTGGCTTCGGCGGGTCGGCCTGGCCGCGCATGCGGCAAAGTTCCCCCACGAAATGTCGGGTGGCATGCGCAAGCGTGCCGCGCTCGCGCAGACCCTGATCCTCGAGCCGCGCATGCTGCTCATGGACGAACCGTTTTCGGCACTCGACGTGCAGACGCGGCAGCTGATGGAGAACGAACTGCTCGGTCTCTGGGCACAGGACAGGCGCTGCGTTGTGTTCGTCACGCACGATCTCGAGGAGGCGATCGCATTGTCAGACCGGGTGGTGGTGCTGTCGGCCGGACCGGCCTCACGGCCGGTGGCGGAGTACGAGGTCGACCTGCCTCGACCGCGCGACGTGCAGGAGATCGCGATGCACCCGCGCTTCGTCGAACTGCACCGTTCGATCTGGAGCGCACTGAAGCAGGAAGTGATGAAGGCGCATGGACACGCAGAGCGCTGAACGTCGGGCACCGTCTCGACAGTGGCCGATGTGGCCCTGGCAGATCCTGCTGCTGGTGGCCTTGTTCGGTCTCTGGCACGTGCTCACGCGCACGCAGGTCCTTCCGCCGTTCTTCTTCGGCGAGCCTCTGCAGGTCCTGTCACGCATCTGGGACTGGTTTGCCACCGGCAAGATCCTCCCGCATCTCGGCGTGACGCTGCTCGAGACCCTGCTTGCTTTTGCGCTCGGCACGGCGTCCGGACTCGTCGCCGGCCTGTGGCTGGGGCTCAGTCCGCGTGCCGCGCGCCTGTTGGATCCGTATATCACGGCATTCAACTCGATGCCGCGGGTGATCCTGGCGCCGATCTTTGCCGTCTGGTTCGGGCTGGGCATCTGGTCCAAGGTCCTGCTGGGCGTGACGCTGGTGTTCTTCATCGTGTTCTTCAGCGTCTATCACGGTGTGCGCGAGGTCAGTCCGGTGCTGCTGAACAATGCCCGCATGCTCGGGGCGAGCCGCGCGCAGCTGCTGCGCCATGTCTATCTTCCGAGTGCGATGGGATGGGTCTTCGCCAGCCTGCACACGTCCGTGGGCATGGCGTTCGTAGGCGCCGTCGTAGGCGAATACCTCGGCTCGGCGCGCGGTGTAGGCTATCTGATCCTGCAGGCAGAGGGTGTATTCGACGTCAACACCGTGTTTGCCGGCGTCATCGTGCTCACGCTCGCGGCGCTGCTGCTGGACCGCCTGGTGACGCTGGCCGAACGCCGCCTGATGAACTGGCGCCCCAGCGCGCAGGAAACCGACGTGCGCGCATAGCGCAGGAGAACTCGAAGATGCATGCAAGCCGAATGATGACGGGTGCGGCGATGCTGGCGGTGCTGGGCGCGTGCGCCGGATTGCCGCGGGGAATGGAGCCACTGTCGGTGACGCTCGTCGATGTGCGGCCGGGTCAGGTCGGATTGCTCGAGCAGGAATACGCAATCAAGATCCGCGTGCAGAATCCGAATGGGGTGGAAGTGCCTCTGCAGGGCGTCGCGTTCGACGTCGAACTGAACGGCATGACCTTCGCGAAGGCGGTGAGCCCCCAGAGCGAGGTCGTGCCGGCATTCGGGGATGCCGTGCTCGACGTCAAGGCGATCAGCACCCTGGGTGACGTGCTCGAGCAGGTGGGCGCAATGCGCGACGGGCAGCCGGGGCGCATCTCCTACCGGCTGCTGGGCAAGCTGGCGCCGGCACACGGCCCCTACCTGCCGTTCGATTCCGCCGGCGAAATCGACTTCCGCGCGCTGGCGGGGGGGGCGCGGGAATGAGTTCGCGTCGCATCGCGCTGGCGGCGCTGGCGCTGGCGCCGCTGGTCGCATCGGGCATCGGACGTGCGCGGGCTGCCTCGCGCAGGGTGACGATCGCCGTCGGGGGCAAGGCCGCGCTGTTCTATCTCCCGCTCACCCTCGCCGAGCGCCTGGGCTACTTCCGGGACGAGGGCCTGGACGTGCAGATCCTCGATTTCCCAGGTGGCGCCAAGTCGCTGCAGGCGATGATGGGCGGCAGTGCGGACGTGGTGTCCGGCGGGTTCGACCACGTCATCATCCTGCGCGCGAAGGGGCAGGCCCTCAAGTCGTTCGTCCTGCAGGTCGCCACCCCGTCGCTGGCATTGGGGGTGAGCACGCGCCGCGCCGCAACCTACCGCACTCCGGCAGATCTCAAGGGAATGAAGATCGGGGTCACGGCTCCCGGCTCCAGCACCCACATCTTCGTCAACTACCTGCTCGCCGGTGCGAAGCTGACCCCGGACGACGTCGCGATCATCGGCGTGGGCACGGGACCCACGGCGGTGGCCGCGATGCGCGCGGGTCACATCGACGCGATCGCCAACGTCGAGCCGGCGATCACGATGCTGGAGCAAGCCGGGTCGATCAAAGTGGTGCACGAAACGATGAGCGCGCAGGGGAGCCGCAAGGTGTTCGGCGAATCGCTTCCGGTCGGTTCGCTGTATACGAAGGAGCGCTTTCTGAACGACCGGCCGGCGGCCGCGCAGGGCCTGGCAAACGCCATGGTGCGTGCCCTGCAATGGCTGGCGAGCGCGAGTTCCGAACAGGTGCTGCGCACCGTTCCGCCGTCGTACATGCTGGGCGCGCGCGGCACCTATCTGGCCGCACTCGAGCGCTCCCGTCCCGGCTACTCCCGCGACGGGCTGATTCCGCCCGAGGGCGCGCAGGCCCTGTACGGGGTATTGCGACGCTTCGATCCGGCCGTGAAGGCGGCGCAGGCGCTGAACATCGCCCAGGCCTACGACAACCGCTTTGTCGCCAAGGCGCTCGAAGGGCGCGCGCAGGATCCGGTCCGGTCGGGTTGAGCGACGTTCAATTGTTCAGCCAGCGGCACACGTCGCGAACGTCCACGTTGCCGCCGGACAGGATGACGCCCACCCTGGCCCCGTCGGGCACGTCGATCCTGCGCGCGAACAGCGCCGCGATGCCCAGCACGCCGGTCGGCTCCACCACGATCTTCATCCGCTCCCACAGGAAGCACACGGCCTCCAGCAACTGCGGGTCGGAGACCGTCACCATGTCGTGCACGCGCGCGAGCACGATCGGAAAGGTGACAGCGCCGAGCGAGGGCGTGCGCGCGCCATCGGCGATGGTCTCGGGATTTCGGCAGTGCTGCAGCGTACGCGTGCGGAAGCTGCGGGTGGCATCGTCTCCTGCTTGCGGTTCCACGCCGATGACCTTGCAGCCGGGCGAAAGCGCGTGCGCCGCCACCGCGCAGCCGGAGATGAGCCCGCCGCCGCCCACGGACACGAACAGGTAGTCGAGGGCGCCGACGTCCTCGATCAGTTCCTTGGCGGCCGTTCCCTGTCCGGCCGCCACCTGCGGGTGGTCGTATGGCGGGATGAGCGCGAGGCCACGCTCCTGCGCGAGCCGCTGCGCCAGTTCCTCGCGAACCGTCTGATGCTTGTCGTAGGTCACGACCTCGGCGCCATATCCGCGCGTGGCGGCGAGCTTCACCTGTGGCGCATCGTCGGGCATGACGATCACCGCGCGCGTGCCCAGCAGCTGGGCGGCCAGGGCAACGGCCTGCGCGTGGTTGCCGGAGGAGTAGGCGATGACGCCGCGCGCGCGCTGCCTTGCGTCGAGGCGACAGATGGCGTTGTACGCACCGCGGAACTTGAACGCGCCGATGCGCTGCAGATTCTCGCACTTGAAGAACACGCGGCACCGGGTGCGAGCGTCCACCTGACGGGAGGTCATGACCGGCGTGCGATGGGCATGACCGGTCAGCACCCGATGCGCGTCGGCGACGTCCTGGTAATCGAAGGCCAGCTGCGCTTCTCCCTTCATCGTGTCTCTCCCGATGCCAGCCAGCGCTGCCGGCGCCTGCGGCCGGCGGCCGCGCCCGTCACGCTGAGGTGGCAGGTGTCCGCCGCCGCCGGCTGGAGACGCAGGTCGCACTCGATCAACTCGTCGCGCCGAAACGCGTGGGCGCGCACCCGCGCCTCGGCGCGCAGGCGCTGCAGCTGCCGGTCGAGGGACTTGTGCGTCACACGCAAGCCGTCCAGGGCGATCAGCACATCGCCGGGCGAAAGCCCTGCTCTCTGCGCGCTACCCCCGTCGAGCACGTGCGTCAGCCGGGCCCCGAGCGGGTCCTCGGCGGTGCGTGCCCCGAGGCTGACGCGCGGCGTCGCGGTGCTACCCGGGACGCGTCCGCCGCGATCGCCGGGGGCCTCGGCGGGCCGCACGTGCAGCGCGATGCCCATCTCCGCCAGACATTGGGCGAGCGGCAACTCCGCGGTGCTGCGCAGCGTTCGATCGAAGAACGTCCGCAGACGCAGGCCCGTCACCTCCTCCGCCAGCCGCTCCCAGCCGTCTTCCTCGACGCCGACACCGGTCAGGCCATGCCGCGTCCACAGCGCACGCATGATGTCGTCGAGCGACTTGCGCCCGCCCGTGCGGCGGCGCACGTGCAGGTCCAGGCACAGCGCGATCAGACTGCCTTTGAGGTAGTAACTCACCAGGGCATTGGGTGCGTTCTCGTCCTGACGGTAATACTTGATCCAGGCGTCGTAGCTCGCCTCCGACACGTTCTGCCGGCGGCGTCCGCTGGAGCGCAGCAGGTTGGTGATGTTGCGCCCCAGGATCTCCAGGTAGTCCTGCTCGGGGATCAGGCCGCTGCGTACCAGCGCCAGGTCGTCGTAGTAGCTGGTGACCCCCTCGAACGCCCACAGCAAGGTGGTGAGGGTCTCGCGCTGCAGGTCGTAGGGCACGAACGCCGCTGGCTTGATGCGCTTGACGTTCCAGGTGTGGAAGTACTCGTGGCTGCACAAGCCCAGGAAGGTGCGGTAGGCGTCGCTCACGTCCTTCGTCCCGGCGCGGGGAAGATCGTCGCGGGAACACAGCAGCGCGGTGGAGGCGCGGTGTTCGAGGCCACCGTATCCGTCCCCCAGGGCGGTGACCAGGAACAGGTAGCGCTTCATCGGCGCCGGCCGACCGAACAGGTCGATGTGCCAGGTGCACAGCCGGCTCAGGTCGCGGCAGAGCCGGTCCATGTCCGCATCGTGCCTGCCGGTGATGGCGACGTCGTGCGGGATGCCTGCGGCCTTGAACGTCGCGAGGGTGAAGGTGCCCATCTCGACGGGATGATCGATCAGCTCGTCGTAGTCGCTTGCGCCGTAGAGACCGAAGCCGTAGGCCGGTGCCGCGCGGCGCGGGAGCGTCGTGGCCACGCGCCAGGCGCGATAGCGGGCCCCGGGAGGGGGAAGGATCTCGACCTCGCACGCACGCGATTCCGCGCCGAGGACGCGCAGAAAGACCGAGGTGCCGTTGAAGAAAGCGTGCGTGGTGTCCAGGTGGGCGCCGCGCACCGACAGGTCGAACGCATAAACCTCGATAAAGACCGTCAGCGGTCCGCTGCACGGTGCGGCCTGCCACGTGTCCTTGGCGATCTTGCGGATCGGCACCTCCCGTCGCCTGCTGCTGGCACGCACGCCGAGCACATTACGGGCGAACTCGCGGATCAGGTAGCTGCCTGGGATCCAGGCGGGCAGGGCGAAGCGCTGCCCCGCCGGGTCCGGGTCGAGGACGGTGCAGTGGATCTCGAACCGATGCGCTTCGGGCTCGCGCGGGACGATGCGGTAGCGGATGGGCGGGGTGTTTTTCATGGTCTGCGGCCGGTGTGCGGCCGTCATTCTACGGGTGCACCGCGCGCAGTGCGCGAGGACTGGCGCATGCGCGTCTCGTCAGGAGCGGGTCGCTCGGGTACACTTGCATTCCGAACGCGGGTGCGCCGCGCCGTGAAGGCGCCCCTCGTACCGACTGTCGTTGTAATCCGACACTGCTGTGGCCGAACCGACTTCTTCTCCCACGCAATACCCCTCCGAGGCGGACCTCGAAGGCTGCCTGCGCAGCCTCGCCCAGGAGGCTGGAGATCGATCCAGTGCGCCGTTTCGCATCAGCATGGTGCGCCTGCATGGCCGGCCGCCCATGTATGCCGTGGTGATTCTGTCACCCGCGCGTGAGCCGCTGCGGCAGCGGCTCGGTCAGATCCTGTCGCGCAACTTCAGCCTGGGAGTGACCTCGATCATGCTCACCGTCACCGACGCCGAGACGCTGCTGGCACGGTGGCAGTCGTCGCGGCCTGCCGCCAACGACCAGGACCGCGCATAGATCGCCCGCTGCCACCCGCATCGGGCCCGTATCCGCCGATGTGGGCCGCCTGCGAGTACGGGGTCCGCGCACCTTTCAGCCATCGACCTGCGCGCGGCGCGCCGGCATTGCCCGAGAACGGGTGTCGACAGGGCCGGTGATACAATTGCCGCTTTGCAGCGAATCCTAATATGTTCCAAAAGAATCAGACGATTGCGGATTTCGATCCGGAACTTTCGCGGGCCATGTTGGGCGAGTCCCAGCGCCAGGAAGACCACATCGAGCTGATCGCCTCGGAGAATTACGCCAGTCCGCGGGTCCTGGAGGCGCAGGGGTCGGTCCTGACGAACAAGTACGCCGAGGGCTACCCCGGGCGCCGCTACTACGGCGGCTGCGAATTCGTCGACATCGCCGAGCAGCTCGCAATCGAGCGCGCCCGTGCCCTGTTCCGCTGCGACTTCGCCAATGTCCAGCCGCACTCGGGAAGCCAGGCCAACGCCGCGGTCTACATGGCGAACCTTCAGCCGGGCGACACGGTCCTCGGCATGTCGCTCGCGCACGGGGGGCACCTTACGCACGGCTCGCCGGTGAATTTCAGCGGCAAGCTCTACCGCATCGTTTCCTATGGGCTGGACGCGGACGAGGTCATCGACTACGCGCAGCTCGAGGAGCTGGCGCATCGCCACCGGCCGAAGATGATCGTCGCCGGTGCCTCGGCCTACTCGCTGGTGATCGACTGGAAGCGCTTCCGGCAGGTGGCCGATGCCGTCGGTGCCACGCTGATGGTGGACATGGCGCACTATGCCGGCCTGGTGGCGGCCGGACTCTATCCCAGTCCGATCGGCCATGCGCACGTCGTCACCAGCACCACCCACAAGACGCTGCGCGGTCCGCGCGGCGGGCTGATTCTCGGCCACGGCGACACCGAGAAGGCACTGAATTCGGCGATCTTTCCGGGGAATCAGGGCGGCCCCCTGATGCACGTCATCGCGGCGAAGGCCGTCGCGTTCAAGGAGGCGATGGCGCCTGAATTTCGCGGATACCAGGAGCAGGTGCTCGCCAATGCGCGCGTGCTGGCGAAGGTGCTTCACGAGCGCGGCCTGCGCATCGTCTCCGGCCGGACCGAGTCGCACATGTTCCTGGTGGATCTGCGTGCCAAGCGCATCACCGGGCGCGAGGCCGAAGCGGCGCTCGGCCGCGCCTACATCACGGTCAACAAGAACGCAATCCCGAACGATCCGGAGAAGCCGTTCGTCACCAGCGGCATCCGCCTCGGATCGCCTGCAGTGACCACGCGCGGCTTCGCCGAACCCGAGATCGAGCAACTCGGCCACTTGATCGCGGACGTGCTCGACGCGCCGGCCGACGACAAGGTGATCGGCGCAATCCGCGAGAAGGTGCTCGCGCTGTGCCGCCGCTTTCCCGTGTACGGCTAGCTTCCAGGCGAGGACATCCGATGAAGTGCCCTTTCTGCGGCGCGCCCGATACCCAGGTGGTGGACTCGCGCGTGAACGAGGAGGGGGAAAGCGTCCGTCGACGCCGGCGCTGCAATGCGTGCGACAAGCGCTTCACCACCTACGAGACGGTCGAACTGCGCATGCCGAGCATCGTCAAGGCCAACGGCATCCGCGAGGAGTTCGATCGTGACAAGCTGCGCACCGGCTTCGTGCGCGCCCTGCACAAGCGGCCAGTGCCGACCGAGTACGTGGATGGCGCCATCGAGCGCATTACCCAGAAGCTGCTCGCATTGGGCGAGCGCGAAGTCGCATCGCGGCGCATCGGCGAGATGGTGATGCGCGAACTCTATCGGCTGGACAAGGTCGCTTACATCCGCTTTGCCTCGGTGTACAAGGATTTCCAGGACGTCGAGGACTTTCGCGACGTGCTCAAGGAAGTCGAGAAGCCGACGCCCAGCACGCCGCGCCGGCGCGTGCGCCGGCCCGCCGCGAGCTGAGCGGCCGGTCCGATTCCCACCCTCTGACCGAATCCGTGTTCACCCTCGACGATCGACGTCACATGGCGCGCGCGCTGGAACTGGCCGCGCGCGGGCTGTTCACCGCGACGCCCAATCCGCGCGTGGGCTGCGTGCTGGTCCGGGATGGCGCGACGGTGGCGGAGGGTTGGCACGAGCGCGCAGGCGAACCGCACGCCGAGTTGCACGCGCTGGCCCAGGCCGGTACGCAGGCCCGCGGCGCAACCGCCTATGTCACGCTGGAGCCGTGCGCGCACCACGGACGCACGCCACCGTGTGCCGACGCCCTGGTCGAGGCAGGTGTGGCGCGAGTCGTGGCCGCGATGGAAGATCCCAATCCGAGGGTCTCCGGGGCGGGGCTGGCGCGCTTGCGCGCCGCGCGGATCGACGTCGACTGCGGCCTGATGGCCGGCGAGGCGGAGGAACTCAACGTCGGCTTCGTGTCGCGCATGCGGCGCGGGCGGCCTTGGGTGCGGGTGAAGAGCGCGGCCAGCCTGGACGGGCGTACCGCGCTCGCCAACGGGACTAGTCAGTGGATCACGGGACCGGACGCCCGCCGTGACGGCCACTGCTGGCGGGCACGTTCGTGCGCGGTGCTGGCAGGCATCGGCACGCTGCTGCACGACGACCCGCGCCTGACGGTGCGCCACGTCGAGACGGCGCGGCAGCCGCTGCGCATCGTGGTCGATCGCAATCTCGATCTGCCTGCGACCGCGCGCGTGCTCGAGGGCGGCAACGTGCTCGTGTTCACGGCGCTTGCGCGCCCTGACAGAACGCGCGAGTTGCGTGCGTGCGGCGCCGAAGTCATCGAGATGGGCGATGCACGCGGCAAGGTCGATCTCGATGCCGCGATGCGGGAACTGGCTCGGCGCGAGATCAACGAGATCCTGGTCGAGTCGGGCAATCGGCTCAACGGCGCGCTACTTCGAGCGCGCGTGGTGGACGAACTGCTGCTGTATTTCGCCCCGCAATTGCTCGGCGATCGGGCGCGCGGCATGTTCGACCTGGGAGAACTCACCGCCCTCGAGCAGCGCGTGGAACTCGATGTGCACGAAATGCGCACCATCGGCCCGGACCTATACCTGCGCGCAAGACTGCGCGGGGTTTCTCACTCAGCCGCCTGCTGAACGAGCGCACATGTTCACCGGCATCGTCGACACCTGCGGCACCATTGCCCGCATCACCGCCGTCGAAAAGGGTGTGCGCATGGTGGTGCACGCACCGGGACTGGATCTTTCCGACGTGCGCGTCGGCGACAGCATCTGCGTCGACGGAGTATGCCTCACGGCGGTCGCAGTCGATGCCGGCAGCTTTGCCGTCGACGTCTCGCAAGAAACGATGGACCGTACCGCCGGCCTGACAGAGGGAGCCGAGGTCAACCTGGAGAAGGCCCTGCGGCTGTACGATCGCCTGGGCGGTCACCTGGTGAGCGGGCACGTCGACGGCTGCGGAGAGGTGCTGCGCTTCGTCCCCGTCGGGGACAGCTGGCAGCTCGACATCCGCTGCGACGCCGGGCTGGAGCGATACGTGGCGCGCAAGGGATCGATTACCGTCAACGGCGTGAGTCTGACCGTCAATCGCGTCGCGGGTCGTGAGTTCTCGATCAACCTCATTCCCCATACGCTGCAGGTCACCAATCTCAAGGCGCTCGCAACCGGTGCGCGCGTGAATCTGGAGGTCGATCTGATCGCCCGCTACCTCGAGCGTCTGCTCGAGACGGGGGCGGGGCGCTGAGCTCGCGCCGCCTCCGACGGACCCTTCCGGCGATGCACGTTCATTCTGGCAAAATGATCGTTTCCCGCGCAGGATCGCTCTTTCCATGACCGGCATCAGCCCCATCACCGAGATCGTCGCCGAGTTGCAGGCCGGCAGGATGGTCGTACTCGTCGACGAGGAAGATCGCGAGAACGAGGGCGACCTGGTGCTCGCGGCGGACTTCGTCACGCCGGAAGCGATCAATTTCATGGCGCGTCACGGACGTGGCCTGATCTGTCTCACGCTCACCGAGGAGCGCTGCCGGCAGCTCGAACTGGCGCCGATGGTGGGTCGCAACCGTTCGCAGATGGGCACGAACTTCACCGTCTCCATCGAAGCGGCGCAGGGCGTGACGACCGGGATTTCTGCGGCCGATCGGGCGCGCACCGTGCAGGCCGCGGTGCGCCGCGACGCGCACCCCCACGATCTCGTGCAGCCGGGCCACATCTTCCCGTTGATGGCCCAGCGCGGCGGAGTGCTGGTGCGTGCCGGACACACCGAGGCAGGTTGCGACCTGGCGGGACTGGCTGGCCTGACGCCGGCCGCGGTGATCTGCGAGATCCTCAAGGACGACGGCGAGATGGCGCGGCTGCCCGATCTGCTCGCGTTCGCCGGGCAGCACGGGTTGAAGGTAGGGACGATCGCGGATCTCATCCACCACCGCAGCCGCACCGAATCGCTGGTCCGGCGCGTGTGGGAGCGACCGCTGGAGACCGCGCACGGCCGCTTCCGTCTGGTCGCCTACGAGGACGTCACCGCAGCGCACGTGCACCTCGCGCTGGTGCGCGGCGAAATCGACGGCGGCAAGGAAGTGCTGGTGCGCGTGCACGAGCCGTTCTCCGCGGTCGACCTGCTGGATGCGACGAGCACAGTCCATTCCTGGAACCTGGGCGATGCGATGCGCACGATCGCGGCCAGCGACGCCGGGGTGCTCGTGCTCCTGCATCGCGAGGAGAGCGGGCAGGCGCTGCTGCACCGGCTCCAGGCGCAACCGAACGAGGTGTTGGCCAAGCTGGATCTGCGCACCTACGGCATCGGCGCGCAGATCCTGCGCGACCTCGGCGTGGTGCGCATGCGCATCATGGCGCTGCCGAGGAAGATGCCGAGCATGGCGGGGTTCGATCTCGAGGTGACCGGCTACCTGCTTCCCGGGAAAACGCCGGCGGCGTCGGTGACCGCCATCGGCGAACGCAAACGCTGAGGTCGCGACACGAATCCCTGTATGGCGCGCTACGACGACATCGAAGAACTCGAACCCGGCCTCGACGGCAGCGGGCTGCGTATCGGCATCGTGATGAGCCGGTTCAACGTGGACGTGTGCGAAGGCCTTCTCGCCGCGTGCGCGGCCGAACTGCGCCGTTGCAAGGTGAGTCCTGACGACATGTTGCTGGTGACCGTCCCCGGCGCGCTGGAGATCGCCCTGGCTGCACAGAAGTTGGCAGCCAGCGGCAGATTCCACGCGCTGTGCGCGCTGGGCGCCGTGATCCGAGGGGAGACCTATCACTTCGAGGTGGTTTCGGACCAGTCGGCAGCTGCGCTGGCCCAGGTGCAACTCGACACCGGAGTGCCGATCGCCAACGGCGTGCTCACCACCGACGACGACGACCAGGCGCAGGCGCGCATGCACGAGAAGGGCACCGACGCGGCGCGGGTCGCGGTGGAGATGGCCAATCTGCTGAGAGCGCTCGATGAGCGCCGCTGACCAGGCGGCACGATCTCCACGCGACGCGGGTCGCGGGTCGCGCCGGCGCTCGCGTGAACTGGCGCTGCAGTCGCTCTACCAGTGGCTGGTCACGGGAACCGACGTGCGCCTGCTGTGCCGGGAGGCGCTCGCCGACGCCGAAGCGCCGCGCCCGGACGAAACCCATTTCATCGCGCTGATGGAAGGGGTCGTCCAGCGGCGCAAGGAACTCGACGACGGGCTGCAGCCCTTCCTCGACCGCCCGGCCGAGTCGCTCAGTCCGATCGAGCATGTCCTGCTGTTGCTGGGTGCCTACGAACTGACGGCATGCCTCGATGTTCCGTACCGGGTGGTGATCAACGAAGCGGTGGAACTGGCCAAGAGCTACGGCGGCACGGACGGGCACCGCTACGTCAACGGTGTGCTCGACAAACTGGCCGCGCAGGTGCGGCCGCACGAGGTCAGACGATAGATTCGCTGATTGGGAAGAGGAGAGCGCGATGGCGGAGGCGGCGAAGAAGCTCACGATTTTCGACCTGCAGTCCAAGGTGGATCGAGGCGAGAAGATCTTCCAGGTGACGGCCGTGGATTTCCCGACGGCGCAGCTGGTGGATCGCGCGGGCATCGATTGCATCCTGATCGGAGATTCGCTCGGGATGACGGCCCTGGGCTACTCGAGCACCGTACCGGTGACGATGGACGAAATGATCCACCATGCCCGGGCGATCTCACGCGCGGCGAAGCGCGCGATCCTGGTCGGCGACCTCCCCCTGGGCGCTTATCACGCGAGCGCTGCAGACGCGGTGAACAGCGCCATGCGCATGGTCAAGGAGGGCGGTGCCGACGTCGTGAAGCTCGAAGGCGGCGAGGATTTCGCCCCCATGGCCGAGGCGGTGGTACGCGCCGGGATCCCGGTCATGGCTCACATCGGCCTGACGCCGCAGCTCATGTCCAAGCTGGGCGGCTTCAAGGTGCAGGGCAAGGATGCGAGCGCCGGCGTGCAGCTGCTCGCGGATGCGCTGGCGATGGAGCGAGCCGGCTGCTTCGCGATCGTGCTGGAAGCGATTCCCGATCGCGTCGCGCAACTGATCACCCAGCGTCTGCGCATTCCCACGATCGGCATCGGCGCCGGTCCCCACTGCGACGGACAGAACCTGGTTCTGCACGACATGGTCGGTCTGTTCGACCGTTTCGCGCCGAAGTTCGTGAAGAAGTACGCCGACTGCTGGAGCCTGATCAGCAAGGCGCTGGGGGAGTTCCAGGACGACGTTCGTCACGGCCGGTTTCCGCTGGCCGAGCACAGCTTCACGATGAAGGAAGACGAGTACCAGGCGTTGCTCAGGCAGTTGCCACGGGAGTGAGCGCAGGCCTCGCCCGCGGCACGCGGACCGGAGCCGGCGTACATGCCCGGTGAATTCGAACTCATCGCACGTTTCTTCTCTCCACCTGTGCGGCACACCGTCCTGGCGGGCGGCGACGATGCGGCACTGATCGCGCCGGCGCCTGGAATGGAGCTGGCGGTGTCCACGGACATGCTCGTCGCCGGCCGCCACTTCCTGCCCGATACGGACGCCGAGCGTCTCGGTCACAAGTCGCTGGCCGTGAACCTCTCGGACATGGCGGCGATGGGGGCGAATCCGCGCTGGGCGACGCTGTCGCTGGCCCTGCCGGCGGCGGACGAATCCTGGGTCGCCGGCTACATGCGCGGCTTCCTGGCGCTCGCGCGCGAATACGATGTCGATCTCGTCGGCGGCGATACGACCCGCGGGCCGCTCAACCTGTGTGTGCAGATCATGGGCGAGGTGCCTGCCGGGCGCGCCCTGCGCCGTTCCGGCGCATGTCCCGGCGATGTGATTTGGGTGTCCGGTGCGCTGGGGGAGGCAGCCCTCGCCCTGCGCCACCTGCGCGGCGCCTGGCCGCTGGAGGGAGCCGCACGCAGGCAATGCCTGGAGCGGCTCGAGCGCCCGTCACCACGGGTGGCGCTCGGGCTTGCACTGCGCGACGTCGCGCACGCGGCCATCGACGTCTCGGACGGCCTCGCGGCCGACCTCGGCCACATCGCGCGCCGCTCCGGCGTGCGCGCGGTCGTGCGCTGGGCGCAGCTGCCCAGGGCCGGATTTGTCGGGGACGGCCCCGCGGCGCGCGAATGCGTGCTCGGCGGCGGAGACGACTACGAGCTGTGTTTCACCGCCCCTGCCGGCGCGACGGGAGCCATCCGGCGGATCTCGCGGCAGCTGTCGCTGCCCCTCACCGAGATCGGCCAGATCGAGGAGGGCGAGGGCGTGACGGTGTACGATGCGGACGGCTCGCCGCTGGCCGTGCCGAACGCGGGCTTCGATCACTTTGGCATGTCCTCCAGCTGATCCATGGCTCACGGCAGTCTCTATGCAGGTCACATGGTCGCGCGACCCGGCGTGCGTTTCATGCTTCGCAACCCTGTCCACATCCTCGGTCTGAGCTTCGGCGCGGGGCTGATTCCGTTCGCGCCCGGTTCGTTCGGCACGTTGGCGGCGTTTCCGCTGTTCTGGTGGCTGCACCCGCGGCTCGAGCCGCTGGAATTCCTCGCGCTGCTGGGTGTGCTGAGCGTGCTCGGCATCTGGGTGTGCGGGCGCACCGGGCGTGCGCTCGGCGTCGACGATCACCAGGCCATCGTGTGGGACGAAACCGTCGCATTCCTGATCGTGCTGTTCTTCACACCGCCCGTGCTCATCTGGCAGGCGTTTGCCTTCGTGCTGTTCCGTTTGTTCGACATCTTCAAGCCCGGACCCATCCGCGCGATCGAGCGAATGTTCCGCGGCGGATTCGGCGTGATGATCGACGATCTGGTCGCGGCCTTTTTCGCTCTGCTCTGTCTGGCGCTCTACAAGGTGTTGTTCCCCGTCGGGGGCTGGTTTGGATCCGGACTTGTTTGAACGCGCGCGTCGCCTGGGTGAGGCACTGGTCGCGCGTGGCTGGACGCTGTCCACGGCCGAATCGTGCACGGGCGGCTGGATCGGCGAATGCGTCACCATGGTGGCGGGCAGTTCCGGCTGGTACGACCGCGGCTTCATCACCTACTCGAACGCCGCGAAGATGCAGATGCTGGGCGTGCGCGCGGACTCCCTGCGCGATGAGGGCGCCGTGTCGGAAAAGATCGTGCTCGAGATGGCGCTGGGTGCGCTCGCGCATAGCGACGCTCGCATCGCGGTCTCCGTGTCGGGCATCGCCGGACCCGGTGGTGCGACGGCTGGCAAGCCGGTGGGAACCGTCTGCCTGGGTTGGGCGGTGGCCGGCGGCGACGCGCACGCGCGGACGTTCCACTTCGAGGGCGGGCGCGAAGCGGTACGCCGGCAGGCGGTGGTTGCCGCGCTGGACGGCGTGATCGCACTTGCCGAGGGCCGTGCCCCTGAAGGAGGCGCCTAGGAGCGCTGCTTGATGGCCAGCACCGCCTGGTTGCGCAGCGTCTTGAGCAGGTTCAGTTCGCCCGCCTCGAACGAGAGTTGCCCGACCTGGTCGCTGTCGCCGTAGAACAGGGCAAGCGGCGTCTTGTTGACCACCACCGGAAACAAGGCGAGCGAACGCGCCGGCACGCTGTCCCGGTACCACCGTGGGATGTGGTCGCGGATGCGCTCCCCGTCGATGTCGGCGATGTAGATGTCCGCGCCGTTGCTGATGGCAGCGTGGAAGGCGTCCCGGCTGGGGGCGAGCGGGACCTGAAATCCACGCTTGAGGACGCGGTCGATCTCCGGACCGAGCCCGAAGCGCGCCTTCAGCGCGTTGCTGGCCGGGTCGCGCACGCACAGCAGCACCCGCGTGAAGCCGATCCCCCGGTACATCGTCTCGAGGATCATGCGCAGCACGTCGTTGAGCTGGAAGTCGCCCACGAGGCTATTGGTGATGTCCTGGATACCGGCGCTCAGGATGGCGTTGCGCTGTGCCCCGTTCAGCGCGCCTCCAGTCGGGACCGGCGTCACAGCAGTGTCGAGCACGGCGTCGCCCATGGCGCGCGCGAGCCCGTCGGTGTTCTCGAAACTTGCGGCGCGGCGCTCCCGGCGCGTGGCCTCGCGCAGCTGCGCGACGAGCGGACTGCTCGCGGCGGCGATGCCGAACATGGTGCAGTCGCGCGACAGCTCGGCTGCGGCGCTCTCGGTCACGGCCGCGACCAGCTTCTCCGTCACGCCCAGCGTCTCGTAGCGCGCGCTCAGCGCCGCCAGCAGGCTGCGCCGGCGCTCCGGGACGGCTTCGCGCAAGGCGTTGCACAGGTCCGACGACACCGAGGCGACGGTGCGCAGGCGCTCGTCGACCGTCGTCGGTTTCGGCGCCTTCCCGGCGTCGATGTGTCGCATGCTCTGCAACAGCCGTTCGGGAAAGCCCCAGGAGCGGGCCACGCCCATCCCCAATTCCTCGAAGCTCAGCCCGAGCACCCGGGTGGAGGCATGCGCCTCGTCCAGGTTCTGCGACGTCTGCAGCTTGGCGATCTGCTGGAACTCCTCGTGCAGGTAATACGCCGTGAGCAGCTTCCCCAGCGGATGGAACAGCGAGCAGATGAAGGCTTCCTCGGCATCGCGAATGCCGGCCTTGCTCACCAGCTCGCGCCCCAGCAGTCCGCATAGGTAGCCGGCAAGCATCTCGTCGCGCAGCTGGACCGCCTGTGACTTGCTCTGCAGATGCTCGAGCAGAACCAGGGTGACGGCGATCTGGCGGACGTTCTCGAAGCCGAGGATCACCACTGCGCGCGAGATGGTGCTGATGGTGCCGCTGAACTGTCCGAACGTGGCGGCGTTGACCAGCTTGAGCAACTTGGTCGTGAGGCCGAAGTCCTTGAGGATGGAGTTCGACAGCGCCGAGACGCGCTCGGTGTCGGAGGCGGCGGCGCGGTTGATGGTCCCGATCATGCCGGACAGCGCCGGGAAGTCCGACTTGTGGCGCATGCGCCGCAGGACGAACTGCAGCGTGGACTGCGCATCGTCGGAGTCGCCTTGGGCATCGCTGCGCGCACCGAGCCAGGCGAGCAGCGCTTCGCGCATGCTCTGCGCGCTGGGGTGGCGCTGCGCAGGATCGTGTGCCAGCGCCTTGAGCACGATGCTGTCGAGGCTCTCGTCCACCGCCTGGGCGCGCGTCGAGGGTGCGGCCAGCGACTCGCTCAGCTGGCGGTGCAGCGTCTCGAATACGTTCTCGCCGACCAGCGCCGCCGCACCGGTGAGCATTTCATAGAGCATCATGCCGGCGGCGAAGACGTCCGACGCGACGGAGAAGTCCGCGCCGGCAATGGTTTCGGGGGCCAGGTACGCGGGGGTGCCCGTCAGCGGCTGCGCGGCGCCGCCTTCGTCCAGGCGCTGGGCGATCCCGAAGTCCATCACTCGCGCGGTGTCGCCGGTGAGCATGACGTTGGCCGGCTTGATGTCCCGATGCAGGACGCCCATTCCGTGGGCGTAGGCGAGGGCGGCGAGGACTTGCGCGGCGAGGTCGGCGGCCCGCGCCGGCGGCAGGGGGCCGTGCCGGCGCAGGTGCGCTGCCAACGTCTCACCTTCGACGTATTCGAAGACCAGGTAGGGGGTGCCTGCGTCGTCGCCCGCGTCGTACAGCGGGACGATGTTCGGGTGGCCCAGTTGGCCCACGATCCTCGCCTCGTCCAGCAGCGCCTGGACGCGCCGGACCTGCTCGGCCTCGCTGCCTCCCCCCACGCGCACCGTCTTCAGTGCCACGCGCCGCCCGAGGCGCGTGTCCTCGGCCAAGGACACTTCGCCCTGTGCCCCGTGCCCCAGCCGCTGCAGGATCCGGAAGCGACCGAGGCGGGCAGGCGCGCGCGGCGCGGAGGCGATGGGATTGGACATGTGTGCTGTAACGGCAGGCGCCGATTGCACTTGATCGGCCGGCCCCGGGGCGGTTCCGACGGCGCACTGGCGCGCGCCAGGCTCACCCCATGAGCCACCGTCGCGCGCATCATGGGCGTACGCTGGCTCGACGCGCGACACGGAGCCGGTCCCCGGCCAACCCGTTTATGGGAGAATTTCGGATGCTGATCGAAAAGGAAGTTGCCCACATCATGGATGAGAACAAGCGCAAGGCCTTGCAGGCCGCCCTCTCGCAGATCGAGAAGCAGTTCGGCAAGGGTTCGATCATGAAGCTGGGCGAGGCCGATGTCGCGCGCGACATCCAGGCGGTGTCGACCGGATCCCTCGGTCTGGACATCGCGCTGGGCATCGGTGGACTGCCGCGCGGACGAATCGTCGAGATCTACGGTCCGGAGTCCTCCGGGAAGACGACCCTCACCCTCTCGGTCATCGCGCAGATGCAGAAGCAGGGCGGGACCGCGGCCTTCATCGACGCGGAGCACGCACTCGACCCGCAGTACGCGCAGAAGCTGGGTGTGAACGTCGAGGAACTGCTGATCTCGCAGCCCGACAATGGCGAGCAGGCGCTGGAGATCGCCGACATGCTGGTGCGCTCGGGATCGGTCGATATCGTGGTGGTCGACTCGGTGGCTGCGCTCACGCCGAAGGCGGAGATCGAGGGCGAGATGGGCGAGCCCCAGATGGGCCTGCAGGCCCGCCTCATGTCGCAGGCACTGCGCAAGCTCACCGCCAACATCAAGCGCTCCAATACCCTCGTGATCTTCATCAACCAGATCCGTATGAAGATCGGGGTGATGTTCGGCAACCCGGAAACCACCACCGGCGGGAATGCGCTGAAGTTCTATGCCTCGGTGCGCCTGGACATCCGCCGGGTCGGTGCGATCAAGCGCGGCGACGAAGTGATCGGCAGCGAGACGCGGGTCAAAGTGGTGAAGAACAAGGTGGCTCCACCCTTCCGGCAGGCCGATTTCGACATCCTGTACGGCGAGGGCATCTCGCGCCACGGCGAGATGATCGACCTGGGAGTGCTGCACAAGGTGATCGACAAGTCGGGCGCCTGGTACAGCTACAACGGCGAGCGCATCGGCCAAGGAAAGGACAACGTGCGCGAGTACTTGCGCGATCACGAAGAACTTTCTGCGGAGATCGAAGGCAAGATCCGGGAGCAGGCGGGTGTGGCGGGCGCAGGCGCCCCCGCACTGGCCGAGGCCGAGGAGGAGTAGTCGCCCGGATGGCGGACGGCGATAGCATGCTCGCCCACGCCGTACGCGCCCGCGCGCTTCGCTTGCTCGCGCGACGGGAGCATTCGCGCCAAGAGCTCCGGCGTAAGCTCGGCGACGAAGACATCGACGGAGAGGCGATCGAGAGCGTGCTGGACGAACTCGAGCAGGCGGGCTGGCTGTCCGAGCAGCGCCTTGCGGAGCAATTGGTCGGCGCCGCGCGCGATCGCTACGGTTCCCGCCGGGTGCTGCAGCGGCTACGTGAGAAGGGCGTTACCGGCGAGGCCTTCGATCAGGCGGCCACAAACCTCGCCGTCCAGGATCTGGACAGCGCACGGGCCCTGTGGCGCAAGCGTTTCGGTCGTGCCCCGGCCACGCTACAGGACAGGGCGAGGCAGGCGCGCTTCCTGGCCGGACGCGGATTCCCCAGCGCGGTGATCGGCCGCCTCCTCGGCAATCCCGACGACGAGTAGATCGCCTGACCGGTCCGGTCGCGCCCCGATCGAGGGCGCGTGCTGCGTGGCAGTTTCTGCAATTTCCCCAATGTGGTTTAATTTCAGGTTCTTGAGCGCGAGCCGTCGCGGGCTCGCGTCCCCCTTCGAACCGAAGAGCCAACATGAAGAGCAGTGAGATCCGCAGTCGCTTCCTGAAGTACTTCGAGCGCAACGGTCATCAGATCGTTGCCTCCAGCCCCCTCGTTCCCGGGAACGACCCGACCCTGCTCTTCACCAATGCGGGCATGGTGCAGTTCAAGGACGTGTTCCTCGGCCTCGAGAAAAGTGGTTACCAGCGTGCGACGACTTCACAGCGCTGCGTGCGGGCGGGCGGCAAGCACAACGACCTCGAGAACGTGGGGTATACGGCGCGCCATCACACGTTCTTCGAGATGCTGGGCAACTTCAGTTTCGGCGACTACTTCAAGCGCGATGCCATTCGCTTCGCGTGGGAACTGCTCACGAAGGAATTCGGGCTCGATCGGGCGCGCATGTGGGTGACCGTCTACCAGGACGACGACGAGGCCTACGACATCTGGGCGCGGGACATCAAGGTGCCGATCGATCGCATCGCGCGCATCGGCGACAAGCCGGGCGGCCAGCAGTACCAGAGCGACAACTTCTGGCAGATGGGTGATACGGGCCCATGTGGACCTTGCACCGAGATCTTCTGGGATCACGGGCCCGGCATTCCCGGCGGACCGCCCGGCAGTGCCGATGCCGACGGCGATCGCTACATCGAGATCTGGAACCTCGTGTTCATGCAGTTCAATCGCGATGAGTCGGGTGCCCTGCATCCGCTCCCCAAGCCCTCCGTGGATACGGGCATGGGGCTCGAGCGCATCGCCGCCGTGCTACAGGGCGTGCACAGCAACTACGACATCGACCTGTTCCGCAGCCTCATTCAGGCCGCGGCCGGCGTGACTGGCGCCAACGACATGGCGTCCAACTCGCTCAAGGTCATAGCCGATCACATCCGGGCCTGCGCCTTCCTCGTCGTCGACGGCGTGATTCCCGGCAATGAAGGTCGGGGTTACGTGCTGCGCCGGATCGTTCGGCGCGCGATCCGGCACGGCTACAAGCTCGGGCAGAAGAAGCCCTTCTTCCATCTGCTGGTGGACGATCTGGCGGCGGCGATGGGTGAAGCCTACCCGGAGCTGGTCGAGAACAAGGGGCGTGTCGCGGCCGTGCTCAAGCAGGAAGAGGAGCGTTTTGCCGAGACGCTCGACAACGGCATGCAGGTGCTGGAATCCGCGCTGCACCGCGAGGACCGCATGCTCGAGGGTGAAACCGTCTTCAAGCTGTACGACACCTTCGGCTTCCCGGTCGACCTGACCGCCGACATTGCGCGCGAGCGCGGCTTCCAGGTGGACCTCGCCGGCTTCGAAGCGGCGATGTCGGAGCAGCGCGAGCGTGCGCGGGCAGCCTCGAAATTCCAGATGGCGCAGGCGGTCGAGTATCGCGGCGAAGCCACCCAGTTCCTCGGCTACGAAAACCTGCGTCTGGATGCGCGCGTGCTCGCCATCTACCGCGAAGGCACGCAGGTCAATTCCATCCAGGCGGGCGAGCAGGCGGTGATCGTGCTCGACCGCACGCCCTTCTATGCGGAATCCGGCGGCCAGGTGGGAGACTGCGGACAGCTGGTCTGCGGTCATGGGGTCTTCGAGGTGCAAGACACACAGAAGATCCAGGCGGAGGTGTTCGGCCACCGCGGCGTGCTCAAGACCGGCCGTCTTGGGGTATTCGACGAAGTCAATGCGCAGGTGGACGGCGTGCTGCGCGCGCGCGCCGCACACAATCACTCCGCGACGCACCTCATGCACACGGCGCTGCGCCAGGTGCTCGGCCGCCACGTCCAGCAGAAAGGTTCACTCGTCGATCCGTGGAAGACGCGCTTCGATTTCTCGCATGACCGGGCGCTCACGCCGGAGGAGATCCGCGAGATCGAGCGGCTCGTGAACGAGCAGATCCGTCTCAATAGTTCGGTCGAGGCGCGTCTGATGAAGTACGACGAGGCGGTCAAATCGGGCGCGATGGCGCTCTTCGGCGAGAAGTACGGCGACGAGGTGCGTGTCATCGGCATGGGAGCGTTTTCGACGGAGCTGTGCGGCGGCACGCATGTCAAGCGTACCGGCGACATCGGGTTCTTCAAGATCGTCTCGCAGTCCGCGGTCGCCGCTGGAATCCGTCGGGTCGAAGCGGTGACGGGGGAGGGTGCGCTCGAGCACGTGCAACAGCAGACCACGGCCCTGGACGGCGTGGCGGAGATGCTCAAGGCGCATCCCATGGAGATCGGCGCGCGGCTGAATCAGATCATGGACAACGTACGGGTGCTGGAGAAGGAATTGGCGCGCCTGAAGTCCAGGCTGGCCGCCTCGCAGGGCGACGACCTCGCCGACCGCGCCCAGGTGCTGGGCAATGTGCGCGTACTCGCGGCAACGCTGCACGGGGCCGACGCGAAGAGCCTGCGCGAGACAGTGGACAAGCTCAAGGACAAGCTCAAGACCGCGGCAATCGTGCTGGGTTCGGACGATGGCGGGAAGGTCACGCTGATCGCGGGTGTCACGCCGGACCTGACAGCGAAGGTGAAGGCCGGCGAGCTGGTCAACTTCGTCGCGCAGCAGGTCGGAGGAAAGGGCGGCGGAAGGCCGGACATGGCCCAGGCCGGAGGCAGCGAACCGGCGCGGCTCGCGCAGGCGCTCGAATCGGTACCCGCGTGGGTACGGGAGCGTCTGTGAGCGGTTTCAACGACTACGACGAGAACAGGAGGATGCGATGAACCGGCGTGTTGCCTTGAGCGTGGTGCTGCTCATGTTTGCACCCGCATTGACCTATGCGCAGGCGAAGGACCAGCACGTGCGGCACACCATCGTAATCGATGCGCCCCCGGAAGCGGTCTGGCAAGTGGCGGGCGATTTCGTCGGCTTGAACAAGTGGTTTCCGCCCATCGTCGAATCGCGCCTGGTGCTCGGGCGCAACAACGAAGTCGGGGCGATCCGCGAACTGCGGCGCGGCAACGGCACCAAGGTCGAAGAAAAGCTGGTCGAGTACGATCCGTATAACCGGACCCTCACCTACACCTATGCAGGCGGCGAGCCGTTGTCGAGCGATTACTTTGCCACGATGACGGTGAGCGATGCTCCAGGCGGAAAAGCGCTGGTGGAATGGAAGGCGCGTTTCAAGCGGCTGGCGTACTGGACCGACAATCCGCCTCCGGGACAGGACGACGAAACCGTCCTGAAGGCACTCAATGCCGGCTACCCGCTGGGCCTCAAGCACCTCAAGGAGATGGTCGAGCGCGCATCACGCTGAGCATCGCCGGATCGTGCGGCCCGACCGAGGCGGCTCGGGCGATCAGACGGTCTCTCCGATGGAATTGGCCCAGCGCATCGCCTCGACCTGCATTGCCGGCACCTTGCCGTGGTCCAGCATGGGAAGCCTGGCCAGCGCGGCATCGATCTCGGCCAGGTCCGCTTCCTCCAGCGCCTCGACCAAGTCGAGCATGGCCCCGAGACGGCCGGTGCGCTCGAGCAGCGCATCCTTGATCTCCTGGTCGATGGGCATGGTCACCACGATGTCCTGCATGGGCATGCCGAGCAAGGCATTGACCAGCGACAGGATTCCGGCCATGAAGGCCCGGTCGGGCAGATTTCGCTCCCGCGACTGCATCCCCTGAGCGATCAACTCCATGAGCTTGCCGCGGGTGGCGGCAAGCACGAGCAGGGGACTGGGAAATTCTGCGCCGGGCGCGCTCCCGAGCGCGAACAGCAGCACCTGCAGCCAGCGTTGCAGGTGCCTGCGGCCAAGGACGAGGATCGCATTGCGCAGCGAGTGGATTTCACCGCGGCCCCCGATTGCCACCGAGTTCACCAGCTTGATGAGGTTGACGGTCAGATCCGCGTTCTGCTTGAACACCGCCTCGACCTCGTTCGTGTCGGAGTCGGTCACCACCAGGCTGAGCAGGCGCATCAGCGCCGCTTCCGCGTGGCTCATGCGCTTGCCGGAAATGACTGAGGGACGTGCGAAGTAATAACCCTGGAACAGGTGGTAGCCGAGCGCCATGCATTCTTCCACGCGCTCGCGCGTATCGACCTTCTCGGCGAGCAATCGGACATTCAACCGCTTCAGCCGCGCCGTGGTGTCGCGCAGGGTGCGGGCGTCCATGTGCTGCACGTCCACCTTCACGATGTCCACGATATCGAGCAGCGGTTCGAACTCGTGCTCGCGTCCGGTGAAGTCGTCGAGCGCGAGCGTGAATCCGCTGCGCTTCAACGCGCGGCAGCGCTGCGCGAGCGCATCGGTGACGCGCACCGTCTCCAGGATCTCCAACACCACTTTGTTCTTGGGAAGCAGCTCGATCACGTCGCTCATGAGAAGCGGCGCGGAGAGATTGATGTAGCCGACGTGGCGGCCGAGCACGGCCTCGACACCCAGTTCGGTGAACGCGTGGTTGATGACCGTGGCCGTGGCGAACACGTCGTCCTCGACTTGTGCGCCATTGACGTGGCCGGAACGGAACAGCAGCTCGAAGGCGGCCAGATTCTGGCTGCGATCGAGGATGGGCTGCCGTCCCAGGAACAGCTCCTGTCCGGTCGACTCCGCCATGGGGTCAGCCGTGTCCCGGACCTGCCGCGGCGGTCCCGGTGATTACCTTAGAAGGGTAACTGGGCATCGGGCTTGGCGGCGAGCAGCACGCGCCGAAAGTCGTTCTGGATGCGCTCGAGTGCCTCGACATCGTCCGCCTCGAAGCGCAGCACGATTACGGGAGTGGTGTTGGAGGCGCGCGCCAGGCCGAAGCCGTCGGCATATTCCACGCGCAAGCCGTCGATGGTAATGACCTCGCGCGCACCCTCGAATCGGGCGGTTGAACGCAGCTTGTCGATGAGGGCGTAGTTTTCGCCCTCGCGCAGCT
>JAEZCG010000259.1 GCA_023430065.1 Pseudomonadota bacterium
TCGCCGACGTCCTTCTCCTCGACCCAGCAGGCGCGCAGGACGGCGCCGGTCAGGGCCATGGCCGGGTGCGGGCCCAGCCGCGTCGCGGCCACGATCAGCAGCGACGCGGGTTCCGGATTGGTCGGGAAATACTTCGGCTCGAGCGTCAGCGGCAGGTCCAGATAGCTGCGCCAGCGCTTCAACTCCATCATGCGATAGGCCTGACGTTGCGGGGCGCGCTTGGCCAGCGGCAGTCCGCCGGATATCGGGAAGACCTTGCCACCGATGTCGCAGGGCTTGACGCGGATCGTTGCGCCGTGTCGTGCGCACATCGCCGCGAAACGCTCGTGGCCCAGGTAGGTCCAGGGGGAGACGGGCGTGAAGTAGTAGTCGACGGTCTTGGTCATGAGCTTCGATACGGGAAGGGTCAGGCCGCCGACGGGAGACAGGCCGGTCCGAGCGGCTCGAACGACTTGTAGGTAAGGATGAACTCCTGGTGGCCGAGCGCCTCCGACTTGGTCTGTTCGCCGGCGGCCACGCGCAGCACCAGCTCGTAGATCTCGCGCCCGACCTCGTCGAGCGTGGCACGGCCTTCGAGGATGCGGCCGGCATCGACGTCCATGTCCTCGCTCATGCGCTTGTAGGTGGCCGGGTTGGCGCACACCTTGACGACCGGCGCCAGCGCCGATCCCACCACCGATCCGCGTCCGGTGGAGAACAGGATGAGGTGGCTGCCGCAGGCGATCAGTTCGGCGATCTCGGCGTTGTCGCTGATGTTGGGAAACCCGAAGCGCGGCTCGCCGTCGGGCACCACGTCGAGCAGGTAGAGTCCGCCCGCCATCGGCACGTCACCCGGCTTGATGATGCCGCGGATGGTCGATTGTCCCGACTTTGCATACGCGCCGAGCGACTTCTCCTCGATGGTGGTCAGGCCGCCGTCGGCGTTGCCCGGGCCGATGCTGGCGTGGCCGTAGGTGGCGTAGTACTGCGCGGCCTTGGCCACCGTGTTCACGATCTCCTTGCCCAGCGCGGGATTGTCGGCGCGCTCGGCCATCCAGTGCTCCATGCCGATCAGCTCACCGGTCTCCTCGAAGATGCAGGTCGCCTGCTGCTCGACGAGGAAGTCGAAGGCGCGGCCCATCGCCGGATTCGCCGTCAGACCGCTGGTGGCGTCCGAGCCGCCGCAGATGGTACCGACCACGAGCTCCTCGAGCGGCATCGGCGCGCGCGGCGTGTGCTCGAGCTGCTTCAGCGTCTGTGCGACCCAGGCCTGGCCCTCCGCGATGCTGGTGCGCGTGCCGCCGCTGTCCTGGATCACCAGCAGCTTCGCCGGGCGTCCGGATTCGCGCACCGTCTCCAGCAGGCGGCCCTTGTTGAAGCCCTCGCAGCCCAGCGACACGAGCAGCACGGCGCCGACGTTCGGGTGCGTGCACAGCCGCTCGAGCATCTTGTGCGAATAGGCGTTGGGGAAGCAGCCGGGGAAGCCGATCAGATGCGCGCCCCGGTCGCGGTACGGGTGGACGATCTCGCGCGAGACGTGGTGTGCGCACTCCACCAGATAGCAGACGGCAACCACGTTGCGGATCCCCTTGCGCCCGTCGGAACGCAGGTATGCCTCGATTGCCATCAGTGTGCCTCCTTGAGGAACTCGTGCCCGGCGTCGAGCGTATAGGTCGGGATGTAGTCGCTGGTGCAGTTGTGCAGATGGACGTACGCGCCCGGCGCGATGTCCTGCGTGGCCACGCCGATCGGCGCGCCGTACTTGATCACGCGCTCGCCCTTGCCGATACGCCGCACCGCGAACTTGTGGCCGACCTGCACCGCCTGCTCGAGCACGACGCGGCGGCCGGCGATCTCGCGCTCGGTCCCCGCGGGCAGCTCGCTGGCCGCCACCGCGATATTGTCCCCCGGCGCGAGCAGGAGCACGCCGCTGCCGTCGGTTTTCTGGAAGAAGCTCAAGTTGATCTCCTCACACGGAGTAGGACAGATTTACCACGAAGACACGAAGGCACGAAGAACTGCGAACGACATCTGAACACAGAGGATCACCGAGGACGAGCGAAGTCGGACGTACGGTTGTTCATCTGTGTACCTCGGTGTCCTCTGTGTTGAGCGCGCTTATCCGTCTTTGCCTTTCTTCGTGTCTTCGTGACTTCGTGGCCGATTCTTTACAGGCTGCTTCTCCGGATCCGCACGTCCTTGACATGAAGGCACGAAGAACTGCGAACGACATCTGAACACAGAGGACACAGCGGATCATCGAGGAAGAGCGAAGTCGGACGTACGGTTGTTTCTCTGTGTACCTCGGTGTCCTCTGAGTTGAGCGCGCTTATCCGTCTTTGCCTTTCTTCGTGTCTTCGTGACTTCGTGGTCGATTCTTTACAGACTGCTTCTCCGGATCCGCGCGTCCTTGCGCTTCAGCACGTCGGGCTGCAGCCTCGTCCCCAGGCCCGGACCGGGCGGGGCGGTGATGTAGCCGTCCTTCAGCGGCGGCAGCTGCGTTACCAGCTTGCCGTACCAGTCGGTGTAGAAGGCGCGCACCACTTCCTGCACCAGCGTGTTCGGGGCGTTCATCGACAGGTGCACCGACGAGGTGAGCAGGATCGGGCCGGTGCAGTCGTGCGGGGCGATCGGCAGCTGGTAGGCCTCGGCCATCGTGGCGATCTTCTTCGACTCGCTGATGCCGCCGGTCCAGCCGACGTCGAACATGCACACCGACACCGCGCGCTTCTCGAACAGGTCGCGGAAGGCCCAGCGCGTGCCCAGCGTCTCGCTGGCGGTGACCCACACGTCGGTGCGGTGCGCGTACTCCGCGATGGCGTCGAGGTTGTCCATCTTGATCGGATCCTCGTACCAGAACGGATCGAACTGCTCCAGCGCCTTGGCGATCTTGATGGCGGTGGGCAGGTTCCACAACGAGTGGAACTCGACGTGGATGTCCATCTTGTCGCCGACTGCCTTGCGGATCTTCTCGAACGGCACCATCGCCTTTTTCAGGTCCGCGTTCGAGATGTAGGTGCCGTTGCTGGCCTCGGCGTACTCGTCGAAGGGCCAGATCTTCATGCCGGTGTAGCCTTCCTCGAGCAGCGACATCGCCAGCTCGTCGGCGTAGTTCATGAAGCCGACCAGGTCTTCATAGGGCTGGTACCTGCCTGCATCGCCGGGCATGCCGAAGTTGGCCGTGCCCTGCTCGGACTTGGCGCGCACGTACTGGTAGCCGGCACAGGTGTTGTAGGCACGTACCTTGTCGCGCGAGGCACCGCCCAGCAGCTGGTAGATCGGCTGGTTGGTCACCTGCCCGAGGAGGTCCCACAGCGCGATGTCCACCGCCGAGGCCGCGCGCATCTCGGCGCCCACGGTCTTGAAGCCGAGGTAGTTGTACAGCATGTGCCGGCTGTGCTTGTCGATCTGCAGCGGGTTCTGGCCGAGCAGGTAGGGCGCGATGGTCTGATGGATATGGGCGATCGCCGGTTCGACCGCATAGAAGGTCTCGCCCAGGCCGACGAGGCCCTCGTCGGTGTGCACCTGCACCCACAGGACGTTGGGGAACTCCTCCAGGTTGATGGTCTCGATGGCCGTCACTTTCATTGTCGTGTGCTCGCCGGGGTTCGGTAGGGTGCCGGGAATTCTAGCCCATCGCCCATGGCCTGCCGCATCCGGCCGGCGCGGTGCAGGCGGCGGCACCCACGCTGCTAAGCGGATCTGAAATTCCGCCCGCGGAAGCCGATTGAGTGCCTTGCTTATAGTTAGCTAGGCAACTAATATGGCGGGATGTTTCGAGTAGAAGTGTCTCGTAATTCAGGAATGTTCCGAGAAGACCTGTCTCGTAATTTCGGCTTCATTCTCAACGACGTGGCGCGCCTGATGCGGACCACCTTCGATCGGCGTGTGCGCTCCCTGGGACTGACCCGATCGCAATGGTGGGTGCTCAACCACTTGTTTCGCAACGACGGCGCCACCCAGTCGGAGCTGGCGGTCATCCTGGAACTGGAGAAGCCGAGCCTGGGCCGCCTGCTCGACCGGCTGGAAGCCAAGGGCTGGGTGCGCCGGGAAAACGACGCGGGCGACCGGCGCGTCAGGCGCGTGTTCCTCACCGAGGAGGTGCAGCCGGCGATCAAGGCGATGCGGGCGGCGGCGGCCGAGGTGCGGCGCGAGGCGCTGGCGGGTCTGGCGGTAGAGGATCAGGAGCGCTTCGTCGACCTGCTGCTCGCAATCAAGAGCAACCTGGCTCGCGGAGAGAACGGCAGCAACGGCAACGGCGCGCGCCGTAGCAAGGTATGAGGATGTCAGTGCGGAAGGAAGCAGTAGTGGCGATGTCGCGGCGGGTCCTGCGGGTGGTGCTCCTGTTGGTCGTGCCTCTGGTCGCCGTCGTGGCGGGTGTGTACGTCTATGCCAAAGGCGGACGCATCCAGGAGACCGAGAACGCTTACGTCAAGGCGAACATCGTCGCGATCAGTGCCACGGTCAACGGCAAGGTGATCGAAGTCCTCACCCAGGACAACGAGCCGGTGAAGGCTGGTAGCCTGCTGTTCCGGCTGGATCCGGAGCCGTATCAGATCACCGCGGACGGCGCCCGGGCGCAGATGGAGGTGGTGCGGACCGACGTCCAGTCCTTGCGCGCGCAGTACCGCGCGACCCTGGCCGAGCGCACCGAGGTGGAGGAGCAGATCGCCTTCCTCGGGCGCCAGCTCGAGCGCCAGGAGATGCTCAAGGAGCGCGGGATGAGCCGCGCAGACATCTACGATGAAGCCAAGTTCAAGCTCACCCAGGCGCGTCGCCGGCTGGAGAGCGTGCAGGAAGACTCCAATCGCGTGATCGCCAGTCTCGGCGGCGATCCCAACCTGACGGCCGAGCGGCACCCGCGTTTCCTGGAGGCGAAGGCCGTGTACGACGCGGCCATGCTCGACATCTCCCGGACCAAGGTCTATGCGCCGGTGGACGGCGTGGTCAGCAACATGAAGCTGCAGGTCGGCGAGTACGTCGACAAGGGCAAGGCCATGTTCAGCCTGATCGAGAGCGGGCCCCTGTGGGTGGAGGCGAACTTCAAGGAGACGCAGCTCACGCACATGCGCGAGGGACAGGTCGCCCAGGTCGTCGCCGATGCCTATCCGGACATCAAGTGGCCGGCCAAGGTCGAGACGATCGCGCCCGCCACCGGCGCCGAGTTCGCGGTCCTGCCGCCGCAGAACGCCACCGGCAACTGGGTCAAGGTCGTGCAGCGCATTCCCGTGCGCATCCGGGTCGAGCAACCCGTCGGCCTGCCGCCGCTGCGCGCCGGCATGACCGTCACCGTGGCGGTGGACACCGAGCGCCAGCGCGGCCTCCCGCGCGTGGTGCAGCGCCTGATCGACAGCGGTTACCTGCCGCGTTTGATGGATCCGCGTCCCGCGCTCGCGCATCGACCCTGATCCGTGGGGGCGCACCGCCAGGGGCATCCCTTCCTCATCACCACCTCGGTGATGCTGGCCTCGCTGCTCTACTCGATCGATTGGACGATCGCAGTGGTGGCGTTGCCGCACATGCAGGGTCACTTCACCGCCACCCAGGACCAGATTTCCTGGGTCATCACCTCCTACATCGTCGCCAGCGCCATCATGATCCCCACCGGCGGCTGGCTGAGCGCGCGCTACGGGCGCAAGCGCGTGTTCGTGGCGGCGCTCGGGGGATTCACCTTCGCGTCGGTGCTGTGCGGGGCGGCCGACTCCCTCACCTTCGAGGTCATCGCCCGCATCCTTCAGGGTGCGTCGGGCGCCTTCCTCATCCCGCTGTCGCACTCGATCATCCTCGACACCTATCCGCCGGAGGAGCACGGCAAGGCGATGGCGCTGTGGGGGATGGGCTCGGTGCTCGGCAGCGTGATCGGTCCCACCATCGGCGGCTTCGTCACCGAGTATCTGTCGTGGCGCTACATCTTCTACATCAACGTGCCGTTCGGGTTGGTCGCGCTGCTCGGCGCCATCGCCTTCCTGCCCGAGACGCAGCGCGACCCGCAGCGCAAACTCGACTGGTTCGGCTTCCTCACCCTGGCGCTGGGCGTGGGTTCGCTGCAGATGATGCTCGACCGCGGCGAGCGACTGGACTGGTTCGAGTCGCCGGAGATCCTGCTGGAGGCGGGACTGGCCGTGCTCGGGTTATACCTGTTCAATGCGCACTGCGTGACCGCACGCGATCCGTTTCTCGACCCGCGCCTATTCGTGCAGCGCCGCTTCTTCCTGAGCCTGGTGTTCATCTCGTTCTACGGTTTTCTCACCGTGCCCATCATGGTGCTGATGCCGACCTTCCTGGAGAACCTGCAGGGCTATCCGATCGACACCATCGGCCTGCTGCAGTCGCCGCGCGGCTTCGGCCTGTTGACCGCGCTGCTCGTCAGTTCACGCATTACGGGCAAGGTCGATTCGCGCATCCTGCTCGCGTCGGGCTTCGTCATGCTCGGCGTGGCGAGCGCCGAGATGTCGACCTGGACCGCAGAGGTGGGCGCCTGGCCGATCATTTGGACCGGTTACCTGCAGGGCTGGGGTGCGGGCATCATGCTGGTCCCGATCCAGATGATCGCGTTTCCGTCGCTGCGGCCGGAACAGCGCAACGAGGGCACCTCGGTGTTCAACCTGGTGCGCAGCCTGTGCAGCAGCGTGGGCGTTTCCATCACCCTGGCGCTGTTCGTGAACGCGACGGCGACCACGCGCGTCCGGCTGGTCGAGCACGTCACCCCCTACAGCGATGCGCTGCAGGCAACCGAGGCGAACGGGACATGGAGCCTGCAGGGCACCGAACAGATCGCGCTGCTCGCGCGCGAGCTCGACCGGCAGGCAACGGTGGCCGGCTACAACCAGGCCTTCCTGTTCATGGCGATTGCAGCCCTGTGCGCGATTCCGCTGCTGCTCTTCGTCGGACGTGCACCCGGGACGAGTTCGAAGGGCGCGGGCGGCGCCGTCATGGCGGAGTAGCCACGTCCGTCGTCCCGTCCGCATTCGGCCGGCCGGGCGGAAGCAGCTGTCCACCTGCTAGCATTCGCCCTCTTCAATCGCCTTCGAGTTCGTCATGACCGCCACCGACCGCCCCATCCGTCCCCGCCGCAGTCTGCTGTTCGTCCCGGGGCTGCGTCCCGATCGCTTCCACAAGGCGCTCGACTCGGGCGCCGACATCGTCTGCGTGGACATGGAGGACGCCGTCGCACTCCCGCGCAAGGACGAGGGCCGCGCCTTGACCCTGCCGCTGTTCGCCACACAGAGCCACGCGCACGTGGAGAAGATGGCGCGCATCAACGGCCTGTCCACCGTGCACGGACTGAAGGACCTGCAGGCGCTGGCCGAATGCGAGGCGCCGCCGCCGTCAATCATGATCCCGAAGGTGAAATCGGCCGACGAGATCCAGCTCATCGACACGCTGCTCTCCACCGGCGCTGCGCGCACGATCCGCTTCTGCGTGATCATCGAGACCAATCAGGGCCTCGAGCGCGCGATCGAGATCGCCAAGGCCAGCCCGCGCATCGACTCGATGATCCTGGGCGCGGTCGACATGTCGGCCGAACTGCGCTGCCAGAAGGCCTGGGAGCCGTTGCTCTACACGCGCTCGCGCCTGGTGCACGCGGCGGCGAGTGCGGGAATCGATCTGCTCGACGTCCCCTACCTCAATCTGGATGATCCCGCCGGCCTGAAGGCCGAGGCCGAGGGCGTGCAGCGCCTGGGATTCACCGGCAAGGCGTCCATCCATCCGAATCAGATCCCGATCATCAACGCCGCGTTCACGCCGGACGAGAAGACCATCGAGAAGGCGCGCAAGGTGTGCGCGGCGTTCGAGCAGGACACGACCGGGCTGGTCGTGGTCGACAACGAACTGATCGAACTGCCGGTGGTGCGCTCGTACTATCGGGTGCTGGCGATCGCACAGCGGCTGAAGGCTGCGCAGTAAGCGTGCGCACCGCCCGCATGCGCGGGCGGTGACATCGGTCTGGGACGGCTCAGGGCGTGATCGCGACCTTCAGCACGCCGTCGCGCTGGTGACCGAACAGATCGTAGGCTTCCACGATCTGGTCGAGCTTGAAGCGATGGGTGACCATCGGCCGAAGATCGATCCGGCCGGATGCGATGACCCCCATCAGGCGGCGCATGCGCTCCTTGCCGCCCGGGCACAGCGTCGTCACGATCTTGTGATCGCCCAGCCCGGCGGCGAACGGGCCGAGCGGAATCTTGAGGTCGGTGGAGTAGACCCCCAGGCTGGACAGCGTGCCGCCCGGGCGCAGCACGCGCAGGCTCGCCTCGAATGTCGCCTGCGTGCCCAGCGCCTCGATGGCGACGTCCACGCCGCGGCCGTCGGTGATGCGCAGGATCTCCTCCACCGGATCGACGCGCGAGGCGTCGACCACATGGTCGGCCCCCATCTGCCGGGCCACCGCCAGGCGCGGCGCCAGCCGGTCCACGGCGATGATCGTGGTGGCGCCGCACAGCTTCGCTCCCGCCGTCGCAGACAGTCCGATCGGTCCCTGGGCGAACACCGCGACGCTGTCGCCGATGCGGATGGCGCCGCTTTCCGCGCCCCCGAATCCGGTGGACATGATGTCAGGGCACATCAGGACCTGCTCGTCGGTCAGGGCATCCGGCACCGGGGCGAGATTGACCATCGCGTCCGGCACCAGCACGTACTCGGCCTGGCAGCCGTCGATGGTGTTGCCGAAGCGCCATCCGCCCATCGGTTTCCAGCCATGCGCGGTGCCGGCGCCGTCCTGTGCGAAGTCGCCGCACAGGCAGGCATTCGAGTAGCCCCCTGGCGTGATCGGGCCGGCGATCACGCGCTGCCCTTCGCGATATCCCTTGACCGCGGAACCGAGTTTCTCGATCACGCCTACCGGTTCATGTCCGACGATCAGACCCGGCGCGACCGGGTACTCGCCCTTGAGGATGTGGATGTCGGTGCCGCAGATGGTCGTGGTGGTGATGCGGATCAGGGCGTCGAGCGGGCCGACGTCGGGAATGGGTTTCTCGTCGAGGACGATGCGTCCCGGTTCGACGAATACTGCCGCCTTCATCATCGCTGCCATGGGGGTGCTCTCGGAAGTTGGGAAACAGGAAGCGCGTTCAGACCGGCGCGCTAACATGCCGGCGCGTACGCGCAATGCGAACGGTTCAGCCTAGCGGCGAGCTGCCAACGCGGCGTTGACCGAGATCAATGCCGCTTGCGCCGGCCGGGTGTGTGCCGATGCCCAGCCGTGCGCGACCATGTGGTTCCAGACGGAGAGCAGGCCGGTCGGGTGCATGGTGAGGATGATACCTCCGCGCCGTCCTGTCCCGCGGCGTCGTTCCTGCCTCGATGTCGTCATCGCTTCCGATGCGGTGACAACCGGTCCCCACCGCTGATATTCCGACCCACGTCTGACGTCCCGACCCACCGGTGTCATTCCGTCCCCACCGGTGTTATCCCGTCCCCACCGGTGTCATCCCGTCCCCACCGGTGTCATCCCGTCCCCGCCCGTGTCATCCCGACCCACCGGTGTCATCTCGTCCCCACCGGTGTCATCCAGAGCCGAAGGCGAGGGATCCTCGCCGTGCAGCATCTACCCCGAGGATTTCTCGCTACGCTCGAAATGCACCACAGGGGTGTGGCGCCCCACGGTGTCATCCCGAACCGAAGGTGAGGGATCCTCGCCTTGCAATGTCCACGGCGAGGATTTCTCGCTACGCTCGAAATGACATCACAGGGGGGTGGCGCCCACCGGTGTCATCCCGAGCCGATGGCGAGGGATCCTCGCCGGGCAGCATCCACCCCGAGGATTTCTCGCTACGCTCGAAATGACACCACAGGGGTGTGGCGCCCTACGGTGTCATCCCGAGCCGAAGGCGAGGGATCCTCGCCCTGCAATGTCCACCCCGAGGATTTCTCGCTACGCTCGAAATGACATCACAGGGGTGTGGCGCCCTACGGTGT
>JAEZCG010000263.1 GCA_023430065.1 Pseudomonadota bacterium
CCGCAGCAGCGCGCGCGCACGGCGGTATTCCCCGAGCTGCGCCATGGCGATGCCGCGCAGCGCCAGTGCGGGTGGATCGTCGCGCAGCGCAACGCGATCGAGCGCACCCAGCGCGTCGCCGGCAGCCAGGGCGCGCGCAGCCGCCCCAATCAGGGAATCCATGGCCGAAGGCTACCGCAGTGGCGAGGACGCGTGGCGTGACGGTCGGCCTTCCTGGTCCTGCCGGTGCCGATCGGCACACGCGCTCTGCGCAGGCGCGCATGAGCGATGATGCCGCGCCGACTCCGGCTGCGTTTACGCCCTAGCGGAACGCGTACGCTGCACCCAGCCACCACGTGCGACCCGGCAAGGGATACGCGTTGTAGCGCGTCGGCGTGAACTGGCTGCGCACGGCGTAGTTGAAGTACTCCTCGTCGAACAGGTTGTTCAGCGCGCCGGTCAGCGTCCACCCGCCGATGCGGGTGTCGACACGCAGATCCGCCAGCGTGTAGCGTGGGATCCTGGTGCCCGAGTTGGGCTCGTCGTTGTCCATGGTCTGGCTGGACACGTGCTGCGCCGAGGCCGTCAGCGTCCACCCCTGCGTGAACGCCCACGTCGCCTGGAGGTTGAGCACGTGGCGCGGCACCAGCGGCACGTCGTTGCCGGCAATCTCCACGTCGGTACCGAAGGCGGGCAGTTCACCTTCACGGAAACGCGCCGTCATGAAGGTAAAGGCGCCGGCCAGCGTGAGCTCGGGCAGAGCCTGCCAGCGCGCCTCCAGCTCGAGTCCACGGCGCCGCGAGGGTGGCAGATTGGTGTTGCCGATGCCGCTGCTGTAGGCATCGAGGTGGATCTCGTCGTCGACGTCGAGCTGGAACACGGTGGCGCGCGCGAACAGCCCGGCGCGGCGATATTCGACGCCCACGTCGTAGCCCATGGAGGTCTGCGGCGCCAGGAACTGGAATTCGCGCGAGAAGGTGGGTGAGAACTCGTAGATCTCGTCCACGCTGGCGAAGCGAAAGGCGCGCCCCACCCGCGCCGTGGCCGACCAGCCGCTCGTCAGCGCGTAACGCAGCCCCAGCTCCCACGCCTGCTCGTGCTCGGTCTGTGCGCCGGCCGGTGCAGCGGAGCCGAACGCCCCCCCCGGGGCGCTCGGATCGTAGCGGTCGTGCGCCTCGAGGTGCTGCCGCTCGTAGCGCCAGCCCGCGGTGATCGAGGTACGGTCGGTTGCGGGCACACTCAGTTGCAGGTACACCGCGCGGGTGTCCTGATCAGCCTCCACCTGATTGATGGGCTGGCCGATGTTCGACGGCGCATTGCTGATGTTCACCGCGTAATCCCAGCGGTACCAGTCCACGCCCGCCACCAGCGAGGCACGCTCGCCCAGTACCGGAATGCGCACGCGCGGGGTGAACGACCACACGTCGAGCGTCACTTCGCGGTAATCCGGGAAGCCGCCGAAGTCGAAGTAGGAGTGCTGCTGCTTGTCGCGATAACCCAGACCGACGTTGAGATCGGCGCCCCCGATGCGCTGCTCCCACTCGAGTGCCGCACGCCACGCGTCGCGGCTGGCGTAGTCGAGCGGCGTGGACGTGCCGCGCCGGTCGTCGTCGAGCTCGTTCACGCCGGATGCCGTGTCGACGAGGCGCGCACCGGGCAACTCCAGATCCTGCTCGTCCAGACCCGCCTTCAGCGACAGCGTGCCGCGTTCTCCGAACCAGCGGGCGTCGAGGTAGGCCGCGTAGGTCGTGTGTTCATTGTTCTCGCGATAGCCGTCCGAGTGGAAGTGGGAACCGCCGAGAACCAGCCCCGCGCGATCGCCCGACAGTGTGCCGGTGAGCTGACCCTGCCTCGTGTCCAGGCTGCCTGCGCGCACTTGAGCGTCCATCGTGCGTTCGGTGCCCGCCGGACTTCGGGTGATGATGTTGACGACGCCGCCTACTGCGCCGCCACCGTAGAGCACCGCACCGCCACCCCGCACGATCTCGATGCGCTCGATCGCGGCCAGGGGAATGACGCCCCACTCCACGCCGGAGAGATCGATGTCGTTGATGCGACGCCCGTCGAGCAGCACCAGCGTGTTCTGGCCGCCGGTCGCACCGAAGCCGCGCAGGTCGACCGTGGCCTGTGCGCCGCCGTTGCCGTAGAGGTCCCGCGCGTACAGTCCCGCTTCGCGTGCGAGCAGCTCCGGCAGGGTCGTGGCCGGACTGGCCGCGATCTGCTGCGCGGTGATGACGGTCACGTTTGCCGGGCGCTCCGGCTCGACCTCGGGGAAGCGGGTTGCGGTGACGACGGTCTCGGGCGTGACGATCGGTTGCTCGCCTGCGCTTGCAAGCAGGGGAAGGCACGCCAGCCAGGCGGCCGGCGCAAGGACTCGTCTCATCGTTCGTGGTCTCCCTTCAGGATGCGCACCTCCGCGCATGCCTGGGTTGTGAAGGGAGACTGCCGCGACACCTCGGTCGCACCGATGCCTGCCTGCTCCGCCCGCCGCGGAGTCTCCGCTCGTGTCGCGCGGCCGGTATCCGGGCTCACAAGTCATGACGCGCCGCCTTCCCATGCGGCGACCGCACAGTGGCTTGAGGATGGCGCGCCCACACTTGCTTACCGTTGCGGGGGCAGCGCAGGCCTTGCGCGCCGTGCATCCGGCGCGCGCACCTGCTTCCCGTTTAAACCCGGCGCAGGGAATGCGCCGGATCACCTCGTGACGGCCCGGATTCTACGCCATGCCGTCGGGGCCTGGCGGCCCGAAAGCCATGACAGCATGTCGAACCGGGTTCGGGCTCAATCCGACGGCCGCCGCACCGTTACAGGGATGAACCAGCGAGGGGATATCGATGAAAACGGCTGTGCGTACGGGCATGTCGCTTGTCCTGTGGGTGGTCTGCACCGCTCCGCTCCATGCTGAGGAAATCGAGATCCTCGCTCTGCATCCGGGATCGGAGACAGCGATGGCGCCCCGCGAGGCGCTGTATGCACACGTGCACTACGATGCCGCGCAGCCGGTCCGCATCCAGGCGCGCGGCCTTCTGGCAGGACGCGAAAGAGCGGGAATGACGAACGCCTCGCCGCTGTATTCCGCCGGGATGGGTGAGGCGCTGGCCTGGATCGCCTACGAAGGCGGCCGGATCGACGCCCTGAACGTACGCGTGCACGACCGCCACTGGAAGCTGATCGGCGAGGTGACCCTGCCGGTATCGGTGGAGTGGCGCGCCGATGCGCCGCGCACGCAGCATTCCATGCCGGCGTGGCTCGACGCGGCACGCAAACGCCAGCAGCAGCTTCTGGAGGTCGAGGCGCGACGGCATGGCGAGGCGGCGGGCGGCAGTGGAGCGATCGACCTGCTGATTCGGCTCGCCGGATTGTCGGTCCCCGGCTATTTCGTCCTGCAGATCGTCGCGCTGCGCAAGTTGAAGAACGGCTGGCGGCGCCTCGCCTGGCTGCCGCTGTGGATCATGGCGGCGGTGTTCGCCGTCACCGTGCTCGCCCTGCTGCGCGCGTCGAACCTGTGGCCGATCTGGCTCCTGCTGGTCAGCCCGCTGGTTTGTGTCTACCTCGGCGGGCTGCTACTGGCCTGGCGCTATGTTCGAGGGGTTCAGACAGCGGCCTGACGCAGGTCGAAGGCCTCCGCCAGCGGGCTGGCCGGATAGTGGAACGCCACGGGTCCGTCGGGTTCGGCATGGATGAACTGGTGCACGAAGGGATCATCGGAAGCCATCACGTCGGCCGGTGTTCCGTGCGCTGCGATGCGGCCGTCGGAAATGAAGAACGCATAGTCGGCGACCTTGAGCGACTCCGACACGTCGTAGGTCACGACGATGCTGGTGGCGCCGAGCGCGTCGTTGAGCCGGCGGATGAGGTTGGCGATCGCATTGAGCGAGATCGGGTCGAGCCCGGCGAAGGGCTCGTCGTACACGATCAGCATCGGGTCCATCGCAATCGCGCGTGCGAGCGCAACGCGACGTGCCATGCCACCGGAGAGTTCCGCGGGCATCAAGGCGTGCGCACCGCGCAGGCCCACGGCGTGCAGCTTCATCAGCACCAGATCGCGGATCAGGTCCTCCGACAGATTGGTGTGCTCGCGCAGCGGGAAGGCGATGTTGTCGAACACCGAGATGTCGCTGAACAGTCCGCCGGCCTGGAACATCATGCCCATGCGACGGCGCAGGGCATACAAACTTGACGTGTCGAGCTCGTGCACGATTTTGCCGTCCACCCGCACGCGGCCGCGCCCGGGCCGCAACTGACCGCTGAGCAATCGCAGCAGGGTCGTCTTTCCGCTGCCGCTGGCACCCAGAATCGCCACCACCTTGCCACGCGGGATGCGCAACTGCACGCCGGCCAGCACGCTGCGCTCGCCATATGCGAAGTGCAGGTCGTCGATTTCCACCAAGTCGCCCAAGGGCCGCTCCACCATCGCCGGTTCCTCCGCCCGCCATTGTAGGGCATTGCCCTGCGCGGCTCCGCCCCGACGCATGCGCGCAGGCTGATCCGTTCAGCTTCCGTTCAGCACGTCGCGCATAACCTGCGATCACACCAGGAGGGGTTCCTGGGTTATCGCAAGGAGATCCGATCATGAAACGACTGCTGCTGGGTGCCGTGCTGGGGAGCTTGCTGCTGGGTGCGTCCGGAATGGCCAGTGCGGGCGACAACGATCGCTGGGACCGCAAGCACGATCGTCGCGAGTGGCGCGACCGGGATCGCTACGACGGTGACCGCCGTCACTTCCAAAAGCACCGTCACGCCTATCGCCACCACCACCACTACCACCCGGGCCGCGCCTACTACCGGCCGTGGAAGCATCACGATCGGGGCGGTCGGTATGCCCGCCGCTGGGGCCACTACGACAACGGCGTGACCATCATCTTCAAGGGGCGCATCGACTGAGCGCCTTCCGGGAAATCGTCAAGCCAAGGAGGTACAAGATGAAGAAGACCCTCACCGCCGCAGCCGCTGCGTTCTCCCTCGCCTCGCCGCTGGCGATCGCCGGCGGTTCCGGCGGCTTCGAGGACTACGCGCGCGTGCGCGAGGTCGATCCTCAGTACGAGCGCGTGAACATGCCGCGCAAGGAGTGCTACACGGAGTACGAGCCCGAGGTACGGCGCCGTGGACGATCCGGCAGTCTGGCCGGCCCGATCATCGGCGGCGTGACCGGCGGGCTGCTCGGGTCCACCGTCGGCAAGGGCAGCGGTCGCGTCGCCGCGGCTGCCGTGGGAGCGGCGGTGGGCGCCATCGTCGGCGACCGTGTCGCGGAGCGCGGGCGCGGGTACGAGGAGTACACCGAGCGCGAGGTACGGCGCTGTCGCATGGTGGACACCTGGGAATCGCGCATCGCCGGCTATCGCGTCGTCTACGAGTACGCCGGCCACACCTATACCGACATCCTCCCGTACGACCCGGGCCGCAAACTCGCCGTGAACGTGCACGTCGAACCGGCGCTGCACGATCGCGACCGCGGCGGTGGGCGCCACATCGACGACGAGTATTGGGAGCGCTGAGCTCGGTGTCCGGCACCGCCTGCGGGAACGGTTGCACCCGTCTGTGGCCTGAGCCATCATGCTTCGCATGATTCCCTCTCGCCTGGGCATCGTTGCAATCGTTCCCGCGCTGCTCGCCCTGCTGGCCGCCCCGGCGCACGCCGACCGCGAGCGCGGACGCTGGCGCGTGCCCGAAGTGCGCGCCGAGGAGCCGAACCGTCTCGCCCCGCCCTCCCCGGTCACGCGGCGCACACGCGTGACGATGGAGGAGGCCATCGACACCGTGCAGCGCACGACCGGCGGCAAGGTACTCGACGCCCGCCGACGCGACGACGCGTACCGCATCAAGATCCTCACGCGGCGCGGGGAAGTGCGCGTGGTCTACGTCGACGCGCGCACCGGCAGACTGCGCTGATCCGCCTCCCGGTTCCCATGCGCATACTGCTGGTCGAAGACGAGCGCGCGCTGCAGGCGCAGGTGCGCAGTACCCTGGAGGCGAATGCTTACACCGTGGACGCCACCGGCGACGGCAAGGAAGCCCTGTACCTGGCGAGCGAGTATCCATTCGACGCGGCCATCGTCGATCTCGGTCTGCCTGGCATGTCCGGCCTCGACGTCATCCGCTCGCTGCGCGCGAAGGGCAGCGTCCTGCCAATCCTCATCCTGACCGCGCGTGGGCGCTGGCAGGACAAGGTCGAGGGCCTCGAGGCCGGTGGCGACGACTACGTGACCAAGCCATTCCAATCCGAAGAACTGCTCGCGCGGCTGAAGGCCCTGCTGCGCCGCGCCGCGGGGGCCGCACAGGACGTGCTGCGCTGCCCGCCCCTGGCGCTGCACATCGGATCGCAGAAGGTGACGATGAACGAGGTCGAAGTCGAACTCACCTCGTTCGAATACCGGCTGCTCGAACACCTGGTGCGCGAACGCCAGCGCGTGCTGTCCAAGGACGAACTGGCGGCGCATCTCTATCCGCACGACGAGGAACGCGACAGCAACGTGATCGAGGTGCTCATCGGCCGCCTGCGCCGCAAGCTCGATCCCGACGGCAGCCTACAGCCGCTGGAGACGCTGCGCGGACGCGGCTACCGGTTCGTCCTCGGTGAACGGCGCTGACGCTGTCGCCTCGCCCCTGCCGCGGCCATGCGCATGAGAGTCTGGCACTCGCTGAGCCTGCGCGTTGCGCTGAGTGCCGGCATCGTGCTCGTCATCTTCATCGCGCTGTCCGCCTTCGCGCTGGAGCGCGCCTTCCGCGACAGCGCGCGCAGCGTGCGGCAGGAACGCCTGCTCGCGCAGGTTTATCTGCTCATGGCTGCAGCCGAGGTCGATACGGCGGGCACGCTCGTCATCCCCGGGGGCTCACCCGAACCCCGCCTCGACCTGCCCGGTTCCGGCTTGTATGCGCGCATCCAGGACCGCGACGGCAGCGAGGTCTGGCGCTCGCGCTCGGCGCTCTCGGTCATGCCGCCGCCGGTCGGGCGCCTGCGGCCCGGTGAGCAGCGCTTCGAGCAGGTGCGCGGCGTCGCAGGCGAGCCCTACTTCGCATTGAGCTTCGGGATCAGCTGGGCGACCAACGGCGGCAGCTTCCCCTTCACCTTCACGGTGCTGGAGGATACTGCGCCGTTCGACGAGCAGCTGGCCATCTACCGCACGACACTGTTCGCCTGGCTGGGCGGCATGGGGCTTCTCCTGCTCGTTGCGCAGTGGCTCACGCTGCGCTGGGGACTGCGCCCGCTGCGCAGGGTTGCCGACGAAGTGCAGCGTTTGGAGCGCGGCGTACAGGAACAGATCCAGGGCGAGTATCCGACTGAGCTCGAACGCCTCACCGGCAATTTGAACCGGCTCATCGCGCACGAGCGTGCGCGTCAGAAGCGCTATCGCGATGCCATGGCCGACCTCGCGCACAGCCTCAAGACCCCGCTGGCGCTGATGCGCGGCGAACTCCGTGCGACCGGCCGGGAGAGCGAGGCGATGAACGAGCAGATCGACCGCATGGATCGGCTGGTGGCCTACCACCTGCAGCGTGCGTCGGCGTCGGGGCGCAGTGCGCTGGCGCTGCCGCTGCCGATCGAGCCCGTCGTCCAGCGACTGGTGGCCGCACTGCGCAAGGTAAGCGGCGACAAGCCGGTGAACGTCGCCATCGAGATCGCGGCAGATGCACGCTTCCGGGGAGACGAGGGCGATCTCACCGAGCTGCTCGGGAACCTGGTCGACAACGCGTTCAAGTGGTGCACGAGCCGTATCCGCATCCAGGCACGGAAGCAGGACCGCCATCTCGTGCTCGCCGTCGAGGACGACGGACCCGGCATTCCCGATGTTGCCGCACAGGAGGTGCTCCGGCGGGGCGTGCGCGCGGACCAGTCGACGCCAGGGCACGGCATCGGCCTGGCCGTGGTGCGCGACATCGTCGAGGCGTATGGCGGCAGCGTGCGCATCGACCGCAGCGGCCTGGGCGGTGCGTCGATCACGCTCGAACTTCCGGGAATGGCGTGATCAGATCGAGTTGAGGAAGCGCACCAACGCGGCCCGATCGGCCTTGTCCATCGCGCGGAAAGCTTCCCGCGACGATTCCGCCTCGCCGCCATGCCACAGGATCGCCTCCTCCAGGGTGCGCGCGCGGCCGTCGTGAAGCAGCGCGGTGCCGCCGTTGACGGTCTCCGACAGTCCGATCCCCCACAGAGGCGGCGTGCGCCAGTCTCGCCCGCCGGCGAGGAATTCGGGGCGGCCGTCCGCCAGCCCATCCCCCATGTCGTGCAGGAGCAGATCGGTGTAGGGCCGGATGATGCGTCCGGCCAGCTGTGGCAAGGGAGGAAACGTTTCCGCCGTGCGCATTTCCGGCACGTGGCACAGCGCACACTTCGTCTCGGCGAACAGACGTGCACCACGCTTCACCTCGGGCTCGTCCGCATCGCGCTGCACCGGCACCGCCAGCGCGCGGCTCCACAGCTCCAGCTCGTCCCAGTCGGTGGAAACCAGTTCGGGGTCATTGCCCGGCGTTTGTGCCGCGCACAGGGTCTGCACCGGCGGACAGTTCTGCGCGCGGTACAGGCGCGAGGTCAGGCCCATGTCCTCCAGCGACGCCACGGCGATCTGCTGCCGGAGGCTGGGCTGACCGGCCTTCCATCCGAAGCGCCCGACGCCGGCTCGCGCATTCGCGGCATCGCGCACCATGTTGACCCGGCCGTTGAGTCCCTGCGTCTTCTGCCGCGCTGCCAGCTCGTGCAGCGTGCGCTCCGGCACCGCTTCCAGCAGTCCGAGGCCCAGCAGCGGCTGCGCGATACGCAGCGACGTCATCGTCCCCGCCGGCAGCGCGCCGAACGCCAGCGCATCCAGTCGCAACCGCGGTCTGCGCAGACGCACCGATTCGCCATCGGCATAGGCGATCTCGTGCTCCTCCCAGTCGATACGCGGCGCCGCCTCCGCCGGCACCGGCGCGGTGTGATAGGCGAAGTCGGGAAACGGCCCGGCCAGGCCGAGGGTCTGGATCTGCTCGCCATAGGCTGGAGCGGGATTGGGACCGCCGTAAGGACCTGCCCCCGGAATCGAGACCTTGACCAGCAGCGAAATCGGCAGTTCGTCGG
>JAEZCG010000264.1 GCA_023430065.1 Pseudomonadota bacterium
TTCGGCCATCGGCGCGCCGGCAATTGCCGGCACCACCCAGTCTCCGGCCTCGACGATGTGCGACACCAGTGCGACAGAGATGGCTTCCGAGCGCCAGGGATCGTGACCGATCAGGCCCGGCAGGATCCACAGCAGCGCGATCAGCGCGGTGAACATCGCCGGATGGGCGGGCCTTGGCGGGGCCGTGGAGCGGCCGTCTAAGGCAGGGGACATGGGCGTGGGCGTAAGCGGCTGCACGCGGTGCCGGGCGTCAGTTCAGTCCGGCGCGCGCTGCGCGACACCGGCCTGCGCAAGGCAGTGGAACAAAAAAGGCAGCCACAGGCTGCCTTTTCGAAGCTACGCGCGGGGGCCTCAAGCGCTCTTCGCGGCAGCGCCCTTCGCGCCGCCCCTGGCATAACGCTGGCGGAAGCGTTCCACGCGACCCGCGGTGTCGAGAATCTTCTGCTTGCCGGTGTAGAACGGATGGCAGGCGGAACACACTTCCACGTGCAGGTCCCGGCCCATGGCGGAACGGGTCACGAAGCTGTTACCACAGCTGCAGACCACCTTGATTTCCTTGTACTCAGGGTGAATGCCGGCTTTCATGTGTGGACTCCTTGAACGCGGCGGGCGATTCCGACCGCCCGCGAAAAACGGCGGATGATACAGGATCGTCCGGAGGCCCGCCAGGGTGGCGCGGTTAGCCGCGCTTCATGGAGTCGAAGAACTCGCCGTTGTTCTTGGTCGCCTTGATCTTGTCGAGCAGGAATTCGGTCGCCTCCAGATCGTCCATCGGGTAGAGCAGCTTGCGCAGGATCCAGATCTTCTGCAGCACGTCCTGGCGCAGGAGCAGTTCCTCGCGCCGGGTGCCGGAACGGTTCACGTTGATCGAGGGGTAGATGCGCTTCTCGGCCATGCGGCGATCCAGGTGGATCTCCATGTTGCCGGTGCCCTTGAATTCCTCGTAGATCACGTCGTCCATGCGCGAGCCGGTGTCGATGAGCGCAGTGGCGAGAATGGTCAGGCTGCCGCCTTCCTCTATGTTGCGGGCGGCGCCGAAGAAGCGCTTCGGACGCTGGAGCGCGTTGGCGTCGACACCGCCGGTGAGCACCTTGCCCGAGGCCGGCACCACCGTGTTGTAGGCGCGCGCCAGGCGCGTGATCGAGTCGAGCAGGATCACCACGTCCTTCTTGTGCTCGACCAGGCGCTTGGCCTTCTCCATCACCATCTCGGCGACCTGCACGTGGCGCGTGGCCGGTTCGTCGAAGGTCGAGGACACCACCTCGCCGCGCACCGAGCGCTGCATCTCGGTCACTTCCTCCGGGCGCTCGTCGATCAGCAGCACGATGAGCATCACGTCCGGATGGTTGGCGGTGATCGCGTGCGCGATGTGCTGCAGCATGACGGTCTTGCCCGCCTTGGGCGGGGACACGATCAGCCCGCGTTGGCCTTTGCCGATGGGGGCGACGATGTCGATGATGCGGCCGGTGAGGTTCTCCTCGGCGCGGATGTCGCGCTCGAGGTTCAGGGCATTGGTGGGGTGGAGGGGGGTGAGGTTCTCGAAGAGGATCTTGTTCTTGGCGTTCTCGGGGGGTTCCGAGTTCACCTTGTCCACCTTGACCAGCGCGAAATAGCGCTCGCCGTCCTTCGGGGTCCGGATCTCCCCCTCGATCGAATCGCCCGTGTGCAGGTTGAAGCGGCGGATCTGCGACGGACTGACGTAGATGTCGTCCGGTCCGGCCAGGTAGGAGGTGTCCGGGGATCGCAGGAATCCGAAGCCGTCCGGGAGCACTTCGAGCGTTCCCTCGCCGAAGATGCTTTCGCCCTTCTTGGCCTGATTCTTCAGCAGCGCGAAGATCAGGTCCTGCTTGCGCATGCGGTTGGCGTTCTCGATCTCGTTGGCGTTCGCCATCTCCACGAGTTCGGTCACGTGGAGGTGCTTGAGGTCGGACAGATGCATAGAGTTGAATGGACCTTGGGCAGAGCGGGTAGGGAAGACGGGAGAGCGGGAGAGGGCGGGGAGACGACTGACGCCAGTGCGCGTTCGCTTCGGAGCCCGAGTCGGGGGTACGAGCCACCGGGCGTCAGGAAGCGATGCCGCCTGACTTCTTCGGCTTATCGTCCGGGGAGGGTAAAGACTTTAGATATTGCTGTCAATAAACGCCGTCAATTGCGATTTCGACAGGGCGCCGACCTTCATTGCTTCCATGGTGCCGTTCTTGAAGATCATCAGGGTCGGAATTCCGCGGATACCGTACTTGGGCGGGGTGGTCTGGTTCTCGTCGATGTTGAGCTTGGCGACCTTCAGTCGGCCGGCATAGGACTGAGCGACGTCGTCCAGGATCGGCGCGATCATCTTGCACGGCCCGCACCACTCCGCCCAGTAGTCGACCAGAACGGGGGTTGAGGATTGAAGGACCTCGGTGTCGAAGGTGTCGTCGGTGACGTGATGAATGTGTTCGCTCATGGTGACGCCGGTAAATGTGGGTTCGGTGCGTACGGATCGGTCTGGGGCGGGATTGCCGGTCACTGGAAGAGCGTGCTACGCGCAGGGCGGACACGCGGCGGCCGGGAACAGAACGAATGCTAGCGCAAATCCGCATGCGATGCGGCAGCTCCACGACCGGCCCGCCCGCATCCATCTGCTAGAATCCGGCGCCTTTCGCCTCGTCTCGCCCCGTCGTCCCAGCAGGAAGCGCATCATGGCCTACGTCGTCACCGAATCGTGCATCAAGTGCAAGTACACCGACTGCGTGGACGTCTGCCCGGTTGACTGTTTCCGGGAGGGGCCCAACATGCTGGTCATCGATCCCGAGGAGTGCATCGACTGCACCCTGTGCGTGGCCGAGTGCCCGGTGGAGGCGATCTACGCCGAGGACGACGTACCGATCGCCCAGCGCGAGTTCATCGCGCTGAACGCGGAGCTGTCTCGGAACTGGCCGGCCATCACGGAGAAGAAGGAAGCCCCGGAAGACGCCGATCAGTGGCGGGCGGTGGCAGACAAGAAGAAGCACCTGCAGCGCTGAACCGCCCGACAGCGCGCGAGAATCGTCAAGGCCTTCGTCTTGCGCGATCGCCGTCCGGGTACGGCCTCGAGTCCCTGGGTCTACGTGTGCGCTCCCGCGCAC
>JAEZCG010000036.1 GCA_023430065.1 Pseudomonadota bacterium
CAGCGTGGCCGCCTGCGCTTGCGTGAGCCGCTTCGCGTTCCATCCCTCGTACGCCTCCTCGAATCTCAACATCCGGGTCTCCTGTAGCCATCTCGCCCGGCTTCGGGGTGCCTGTTGCATAGCCCACTCAAAAACCGGACAACTTACGTGCTACAGAACCGGACAACTCATGTGCTCGCCACAGACTGAGTGCACCCGTCTTGCGCTCGCGCGTCCGTCGCGTAAGCTAGATCACTCCCATTCCCCGTGCGCGGCAACACCTGCCGCGCACCCGCACCGCGGGCGACACGAAGCCGTGCAAGGCGATCCTGCTTGCAGGAACGCCGGGCAGCATGCGTCCGGCCATTGGCGCGCGCCTCGCGGTCGCAGGAGGTCGAGTCATGCGTGCAGCAATGCGTTTCCTTTCCTCCCTGACCGGTGCGGTCTTCAGCCTGCCGGCCGAGGCACAGCTCGCCGACGGCCGATTCCTGCCGCACGGCATCTGCATCGCCTGGCAGCCCAATCTGCTGGCCCTGCACGTCGTGTCGGACGCGCTGATCGCCGCCGCCTATTTCTCGATCCCCTTCGCGCTGTTCTATTTCGTGCGCCATCGCAGGGATCTGCCGTTCCATTGGGTGTTCCTCCTGTTCGCAGTGTTCATCACCAGCTGCGGCATCACGCACCTGGTCGACATCTGGACGCTGTGGCAGCCGGACTACTGGCTGGAGGGAATCGTCAAGGCGATCACCGCTCTCGCCTCGGTACCGACGGCGATCGCCACCATCGTGCTGCTGCCGCTCGCCCTGCGCCTGCCCTCCACGCGCGACCTCGAGCAGGCCAACGCCACCCTGGCTGCCGAGGTCGCCGAGCGCACCCGCGCGCAGAGCGAACTGCTCGCCGCCCGGGAGGAGCTCGAGCGCCTCGTGCAGCAGCGCACGGCCGATCTCGACCGGGTGGCAGGCGACCTGGCCGAGAGCAACGCCATCCTGGAGACGCTGTTCGAGAAAGCGCCGATCGGACTCGGACTGTGGGACACCTCGCTGCGCTTCGTTCGAGTCAACGATGCGCTTGCGCGAATCAACGGCTTGCCGCGCGAAGCGCACCTGGGGCACACCGTAGGCGAGCTCCTGCCGCAGATCGACCCGAGCGTGATGCGCTGCATGCAGCGTGCGCTGGACGGTGAGGAGGTGGTGATGCACGAGACGAGCGGCATGACCCCCGCGCAACCCGGCGTGCAGCGCTGGTGGGCGGTGAGCTACTACCCGGTCAAGGTGGATCGACGCACCATCGGAGTGGGTGCGACCTGCGAGGAGATCACCGTCAAGAAGAACCTGGAGGCGCAGCGTACCGAGCTGCTCGAGATGGAACGCCTCGCACGCAAGGAGGCGGAAGCGGCCAACCGCTCCAAAGACCAGTTTCTCGCCACCGTGTCGCACGAGTTGCGCAATCCGCTGCAGGCGATCATCGGCTGGACGCAGATCCTGCAGCACGCCGGCGTCGACGAAGACACGCGCCGCCATGCCATCGAGCGCGTAGTGTCGAGTGCGCACGCGCAGGCGCGCCTGGTCGACGACATGCTCGACGCTTCGCGCGTGGTCACCGGCAAGCTGCGCCTGGCCCCGCGTCGCTGCGATCTGTCGGCACTCGTCCAGGGTACGGCGGAGTCCCTGCGCGGCAAAGCGCAGGAGCGCGACATCGACATGCGTGTAACCGTGCCCGGCCGGATCGAAGCGGAGGTCGATCCCGAACGGATGCAGCAGGTCGTGTGGAACCTGCTCATCAACGCGCTCAAGTTCACACCCATCGGCGGTACGGTCGAGGCGGAGCTGGGACAGGACGGCGAGGAAGCTGTCCTGCACGTCCGCGACAACGGTCAGGGGATCGTTCCCGCCTTCCTGCCGTTGGTGTTCGAGCCGTTCCGGCAGGCCGACGGCGGACGGGGTCACAGCGGGCTCGGCCTGGGACTCGCGATCACGCGGCACATCGTGGAACGGCACCGCGGCCACATCGAGGCGCACAGTGGCGGGCTCGGACAGGGCGCGACGTTCACCGTGCGCATTCCACTGAGTTGGAAAGGGACGCAGCTTCGGGAGGCGGACTCGAACGCGGCCTCCGCCGATGGCGACTCGCTGCACGGCGCCCGTATCCTCGTGGTGGACGACGAAGCCGATCCGCGCGAGGTCCTCGGCACCCTCCTGGCACAGGCCGGCGCCACGGTGCGCGTCTGTGCCTCCGCCGCCGAGGCGCGCCGGGTGCTCATGCAGTTCCAACCTGAGCTGGTGATCTCCGACATCGGGATGCCCGAGGAAGATGGGCTGAGTTTCATACGTGCGTTCGCGACGCGCGACCAGCGGCCCTGGCACGCGATCGCGTTGTCGGCCTACGCGCAGCCGCAGGATCGCGCCGCGGCACTCGATGCGGGCTTCGATCTGCACCTGGCCAAGCCGGTCGACCGGCTCGAGTTGCTCGCGGCAGTGCGCCGCGTACTCAATCGATAGGCCTATCGCGCGGCTGCAGTGCAGGTGCGACGCCGGCCAGTTGCCGCGCCAGCGCCCAGCGGACGTGCTCACGCACCAACGCGGAGGGATGGTCCAGGCGCGCGCGCAGCGCGTCCTGCGCGACGACGGCAGGCGGGGCGTTACCCATCGCCACGGCGATGTTGCGCAGCCAGCGCTCGTGCCCGATGCGCCGAATCGCGCTGCCCGCCAGCCGCTGGGCGAATTCCTCCTCGGTCCAGGCGAACAGGATGGCGAGATGCGCCCCGTCGAGTCCGTTGCGCACGTCGAAGTCCTCCACGCACGCCGTGCCGGCGAACCGGTTCCACGGACACACGAGCTGGCAGTCGTCGCAGCCGTAGATGCGATTGCCAAGCAGCGGGCGCAGCGATTCGGGGATGCTTCCCGCGTGCTCGATCGTGAGATACGAGATGCAGCGGCGCGCATCGAGCAGATACGGCGCGACGATGGCACCCGTCGGGCAGACGTCGATGCAGCGCGTGCAGGTGCCGCAGTGCTCGCCCGTCGGTTCGTCCAGCGGCAGCGGCAGATCGGTATACAACTCGCCCAGGAAGAACCAGGAGCCGGCCTGCCGGTCGAGCAGCAGGGTGTGCTTGCCGCGCCACCCCAGGCCTGCCTGGCGCGCCAGTTCGACCTCCATGACCGGCGCGCTGTCCGTGAACACGCGGTAGGAGAAGGGGCCGGCTTCGGCGCGGACGCGCTGCGCCAGCCGCTCCAGGCGTGCGCGGATGACCTTGTGGTAGTCGCGGCCGAGCGCGTAGCGGGAAACGTAGGCCAGGGACGGGTCTTCCAGCACCGCCTGCGGATCGCGTGAACGGGCGGACCGGTAGTTCATGCGAACCGACACGACGCGCAGTGTTCCGGGCAGCAGCAATGCCGGCCGGCTGCGCCGGGTGCCGTGCCGCGCGAGGTAGTCCATCTGCCCGTGGAAGCCGCGTGCGAGCCATGCGAACAGCCGGCCCTCCGCCTCGCCGAGGTCGATGCCGGAGACGCCCAGCTGCTGGAAGCCGAGCTCGGTCGCCCATTGGCGCATGCGCTGCTTCAAGGCCTGCAACTGCGCGGGGGAGAGAGCCGGCTGCGGTGTATCGGCGGGGTCCATCGGGCCAGTGTACGGGCTACTGCCCACCCGATGTGAAGGTGCCTGGCGCACGCGGTCGAACTTCGGAACGACCTCCTGCATCCGGTCGACGCGACGCGTCGGAGACGTGCACGACGCCGAAAGAGGCAGGTCTGCCGCGTCCCGCGGAAAGTCGACCGCTCTCCTCGGACGGGCGCACATCGCACACGAGATGGCGAAGGACGATGAAAGACGTCGGATAGCGACCCACGTCGGGATTTCTTACAGCGGCGGCCGAGCGTCTTGGCCATACCGCGCCGGAACAGATACTTAGCGCTCTTAGCACGACCATTGCATCCGCGCCGTTGACCTCATGGGAGGCGATGTCCGGCGCGGTGACCGGCTTCGCAGACCGGGCCCGGCGAGCGCGCCCTCAGAGCGCGCCGAACCAACAGGAGACCAACC
>JAEZCG010000054.1 GCA_023430065.1 Pseudomonadota bacterium
GGACGGGGCGGTGGCGCGCAGCGCCGCCGATGCCCCGGAGATCGACGGCCTCGTCCACATCGAGGGCGGCGCTGCACTACGCGTCGGCGAGTTCGCGCACGTACGCGTCGAGCGCGCCGACGCGCACGACCTGCACGGACGACTCGCTGCATAAGCCGGTGCTGCAGCGGCTGCGCGAGTGGGCCCGCGCACTCAAGTGCGAAGTGCTCGCACTCTGGTTCGCCTGCCGGGACCCCCGCACCCCGGCGCTCGTCAAGGTCTTGGCGACTCTGGTGGTCGCCTATGCACTGAGTCCGATCGACCTGATCCCGGACTTCGTTCCCGTGCTGGGTTATCTGGACGAGCTGATTCTGCTGCCCGCCGCCATCTGGCTGCTGCGCCGGCTGCTGCCGCCACCGGTACTGGAGGGGGCGCGCCGGCAAGCGTCGCACTGGTTGGCGCAACGACATCCTCGGCAGCCACGCAGCCTGTTGGGCGCGGCGCTGATCGTCACGCTGTGGGCCGTGCTGTTGTGGGTGCTGTGGAGCTGGATCGCGCCGCGCGCCTGGTAGGCCGACACAGGCACGGTTCCCGTCGACACCGCTTCCTGGCGCGCTAGCAGCGGAAACGTACCTGGACGGGCGTGCCCTCGACCTGCCATGCATGGGGCATGGCCGGCGTCCCGTGCACGATCCCGAGCGTTCCCGCGGAGGAAAGCAGGACGAAACCCGCGTCGGCGCCAAGCGTGCCGTGCATCTCCGTCAGCAGCGCATCGACGGCCTGCTGCGGCGTGACGCCGGCGCATACGCGATCGCACAGCGTCTTCGCGGCGAGGATGCGCATCATGAGTTCGCCACGTCCGGTCGCCGAGCATGCAGCGCACGCGCTGGCGTAGTTTCCGGCACCCGGTATCGGGGAATCGCCGACTCGCCCCGGCAGCTTGAGGATCGTTCCGCCGGTCGAGGTGGCAGCGGCCAGGCGTCCGGCACGATCCAGCGCCACTGCCCCGACCGTATCGCCGGCGGGCGCAGGCGGCGCGGCATCCAGCACGGCTAGCTTGCGGACCCTCCACGCCTCGCGGGCGCGCACGGTCTCCAGATCGTAGTCGACATCGAATTCCTGTTCCTGTGCAAAGCCCCGGGCGCCCTCGCCCGCCAGCAGCACGTGAGGACTGGCTTCCATCACGCGCCGAGCCACGAGCACCGGATTGCGCACACCGCGCAGCGCCGCCACGCCCCCACAACGCAGGTCGTGCCCGGTCATCACCGATGCATCGAGTTCGACGTCGCCGTCGCGGTTCAACACGGCCCCTGTGCCGGCATTGAACAGGGGATCGTTCTCCAGTTGCGCGACCGCGGCGCAGGCCGCATCCAGTGCGTCGCCGCCGCCCTCGAGCGCGATACGCGCACAGGCCACGGCGGCCGCCACCCCTGCGCAGGCACGCGCCTCGTCCTCGTCGCGCCAGATGCCGGCACCGCCGTGCACCGCCACCGCCCATCCTCCCATCGCTTCCTCGTCGCTGTCCGAAATCGGCTGCGCCTATAATGCGGCATGCCCTTGCGTCCCATGGCGGAACTCGCCCGACTACAGCACGCGCTGCGCCGGGAGTTGTGGTTCACCCTCGGACTCGCGCTGGTCATCGTTGCGGGCGCCGTTGCGCTTGCACTGCGATTCGTCCAGCCGGCACCGCCTCGCACCCTGTCGATGACGACCGGCCCGACCGACGGCGGCTATCACACCTTCGCGCAGCGTTACCAGGCGATCCTCGCACGCGACGGGATCAGCGTCGAACTGCGCACCTCTGCCGGCAGCCTGGAGAACGTCGCACACCTCACCGATCCGGAAGCCGACGTCGACGTCGGCTTCCTGCAGGCCGGCACCGCCTTCGCCACCAATGCGCCCGAACTGGTGTCGCTGGGCAGCCTGTACTACGAGCCCCTGTGGGTGTTCTATCGCGGCCCCGCCATCGAAGACCTCGACGGGCTGCGCGGGAAGAGGATCGCGATCGGCCTTCCCTACAGCGGCGTACGCACGCTCGCCCTGCAGCTGCTCTCGGTCAACGACGCGGTCCTGCCGCCGACGGAGTTGCTCGACCTGGACGGCAATCAGGCGGCGCAGGCGCTGGCGGACGGACGCATCGGGGCAGCCCTGTTCGTCGCGCCGGCCGATTCGCCCGCCGTGCTGCAGCTCATGGCGACCTCGGGCGTGCGCCTGCTCAGCTTCGCGCGCGCCGAAGCCTACACCCGGCGCTTCCCGTTCCTCACCCGACTGGTGCTTCCGCGCGGAGCGGTGGACTTCGCCCGCGACGTTCCCGCAGACGACGTCGTACTCATCGCGCCGACCGCGAACCTGCTCGCGGAACGCGACCTGCATCCGGCGCTTGCCTACCTGCTCATGCGCGCGGCGAGCGAACTTCACGCCGAGGCGGGCATGTTCAACGCACGGGGCGAATTCCCGAGCGACAAGAATGCCGACTTTCCGCTGAGTGCCGAGGCGCAGCGCTACTACGCGGCCGGCCCTCCCTTTCTGCAGCGCTACCTGCCGTTCTGGGCCGCGAACCTGGTGGACCGCATGTGGGTGGTGATCCTGCCGCTGCTCGCGGTGCTCGTCCCGCTCGCGCGCATCGTGCCCGCCGTGTACAGCTGGCGCGTACGCTCGCGGATCTACCGCTGGTACGCGCGCCTAAAGGAGATCGAGTTACAGCTCGAGGAGAAGCAGAGCGAGGAGGATCTGCGCGACATGGACGCGCGACTCGACAGCATCGAGGATGCGGTCAACCACATTCCGACCCCACTCGCCTTCTCCGCCAATCTCTACAGTTTCCGCCAGCACATCGATCTGGTGCGTGGGCGGCTGCGCCGGCGCATGCGCAGCGATTGAGGCTGCTCAGCTGGTCGGCTCGCGCTCGCGGATCTCGTCGAAGAAGGCGACCACCTCGGACAACAGCCGGGTGCGGCGCATCGGCGGCAGGCTCTGCCAGATGCGCCGCCCATAGGGCTTTTCCACCAGGCGCGTGTCGCAGATCATGAGCACGCCGCGATCGCTTTCGTCGCGAATCAGTCGTCCGGCCCCCTGCTTCAGCGCGATGACCGCTTCGGGTAACTGGTGCTCCATGAACGCGTTGCGCCCTTCTGCATGGAGGCGCTCGATGCGCGCGGCCACGACCGGATCGTCCGGCGGGGCGAACGGCAGGCGGTCGATCATGACCAGCGAGAGCGCCTCCCCGCGCACGTCTACCCCCTCCCAAAACGACTGGCTCGCCACCAGCACCGCGTCCCCCAGGCCGCGGAAGCGTTCCAGCAACTCGCTGCGCGAGCCCTCGCCCTGGAGGAGCAACGGAAAGTCGAGGCGCTCGCGCGCGAACCGCTCCGACAACAGCGCGTGCGCCTCACGCATCGCCCGCAGACTGGTGAAGAGCAGGAAGGCTCGCCCCTGGCTGGCACGCAGCACCGGCAGCACCGCGTCCACCACCTTGGCGGTGTAGCCCTCCGTGTTCGGCCCCGGCATGCGCTCCGGCACATACAGGATCGCCTGCGCGGCATAGTCGAACGGGCTGTCCCAGCTGGTCGCCTCGGCCTGATCGAGTCCCAGCGCCTGGCGATAGTGGGAGAAATCCTTCTTCACGGACAGGGTGGCGGAGGTAAAGATCCAGGCGCGTGCGCTGCCCTCGAGCTGCTTGCGGAAGATGTCGGCGGTGGACAGTGGCGTAGCATGCAGCTGCAGGGCATGGGCGAACACTTCCACCCAGCGCACGATGTCGACCTGCACCTGCCCGCGCCAGCGCGCCAGGCGCCCGGCGAGGTCGGCGCAACGCTGCGCGCAGTTCTTCAACCCCTCGCTGCGGTCGGCCTGGAACTCGAGCAGGCCCTGCAAATCGGCCAGTTTCTGCGCCAGCGTCTCCAGCGCGCCGGCGAACTCGGCGCGCGTCTCCATCTGGCGCGCGGCCTGACGGCCGGCATCTTCGCCCGCCGCGAGGCGCAGGTCGCGTGCCGCACGCTCCATGGCGTGCGCGGCCTCGGGCAAGGCGGCAAAATCGCGCGCACTCGCAGCCGCCTCCACGCGCGTGTCGCGCGCCAGCTCCACCAGTTGGGACGTGGACAGGCTATCGCCGAAGAACAGCGTCGCGGTGTCGGGAAGCTGATGCGCCTCGTCGAAGATGACCGTGTTGCATTGAGGCAGCAGTTCAGACACCCCTTCGTCGCGCAGGACGAGATCGGCGAAGAACAGGTGATGGTTCACCACCACCAGATCCGCCGCGAGCGCCTGCTTGCGTGCCTCCAGTACGAAGCACTCCTTGTGGTGGGGACATTCCCCACCCAGGCAGTTCTCGCGCGTGGAGGTCACCATCGGCCAGACCGTCGCATCCTCGGGTACGTCGCTCAGCCCGGCGCGATCGCCGCTCCTGCTCGTGCGCGCGTAGCGTTCGATCGCGCGCAGATGGCGCAGATCCTCGCGGCTGCCGAAGCGGCCGGCCTCGACATTGCGTTCGAGATGGTAATGGCACACGTAGTTGGCCCGCCCCTTCAGGAGCGCCACGGTGACCGGGATGCGCAACGCCTCGCGCACCGTGGGCAGGTCGCGATGGAACAGTTGATCCTGCAGCGTCTTGGTGCCGGTCGATAGGATGACCTTGCCTCCGGAAAGGAGCGCCGGCACCAGGTAGGCAAACGTCTTCCCCGTTCCCGTGCCCGCTTCCGCGACGAGCACTCCGCGTCGCTCGATGGCGTCTGCGACCGCCTGGGCCATGTCGATCTGTTGCGCGCGGACCCGATAGCCGGGGATGGTGCGCGCGAGCGGACCGTTACTGGCGAAGACCTCGGAGACGGCGCGGATGGACATGTGGCGGGCAGCAGGGGCGGTCAATTCTAGCCCACCCGGTACGTCATGCCGGCCCTCGTGCACGACGTCGACATCCCGGCGCGGAATGCCGTTTGCTCGCCGCAGTTCGACATCATCCTCGGAGCAGGCCATGCGGCGTTCAGGCGGCAGACGCGTGCTGGTGACGGGAGGCGCCGGGTTCCTGGGCTCGCACCTGTGCGAGCGTCTGCTCTCCCGCGGCAACGACGTCCTGTGCGTAGACAATCTCTACACCGGCACCAAGCGCAACATCCAGCATCTGCTCGGCCACCCCATGTTCGAGTTCATGCGCCACGACATCACCTTCCCGCTGTATGTCGAGGTCGACGAGATCTACAACCTCGCGTGCCCCGCCTCACCGGTGCACTATCAGGGCGATCCGGTCCAGACCACGAAAGTGAACGTGCACGGCGCCATCAACATGCTCGGTCTGGCCAAGCGCACCGGGGCCCGCATCCTGCAGGCATCCACGTCCGAGGTGTACGGCGATCCCGACGTGCATCCGCAGCGCGAAGATTACGCAGGCAGCGTGAATCCGATCGGCCCGCGCGCCTGTTATGACGAAGGCAAGCGCTGCGCCGAGACACTGTTCTTCGACTACCGGCGACAGCACGGCGTGCGCATCAAGGTCGCGCGCATCTTCAACACGTACGGACCGCGCATGCACGTCGACGACGGCCGCGTAGTATCCAACTTCATCGTGGCCGCACTCACCGGGGAGCCCCTCGTGCTGCAGGGCGACGGCCAGCAGACGCGCTCGTTCTGCTACGTGGACGACTTGATCGATGGCTTGCTGGCGCTGATGCAATCGGACGACGGCTTCAGCGGGCCGGTCAATCTCGGCAACGACGACGAGATGAGCATCCTGGCGCTGGCCGAGCACATTGTCCTGATGACGGCATCGCGATCGGCGATCACGACCGGGCCTGTCGCACGGGACGATCCGCGCCGGCGGCGCCCCGATCTCGCCCTCGCACGCGCACAGCTCGGCTACTCGCCCCGCGTGCACTGGAAGGACGGTCTGCAGCGCACCATCGAGTACTTCCGCATCCTGCTCGAGCAACAGGCAATCGTCCCCCGCCCGACGGCACGCGCCCTCGGCATCTGATGCCTGTGCGCCCGGATGCTATATTTTTACCGTCGAAGCGAGCCATTCCTGCCCATGCAACGCCTGCTCATCGTCGCCGGCGCGATCCTGCTGGTCGCCGGCCTGCTCTGGCCCTGGATCTCTCGATTGGGGTTGGGGCGGCTGCCCGGCGACATCCGTATCGAGAAGGACGGTTTCGGCTTCTATTTCCCGCTCACCACGGGAATCTTGATTTCGCTGGTCATCACGCTGATCCTGTGGATCTTCCGGCGTTGACGGGCGCTGTACGTTCGCCGCCTGCGTGACCCATGCATCTTGGAGCCTGCGATGAACCCGTCTGTTCAAGGACACTTCACGCTCGCCGCGGCAGGCGAGCTGTTGCCGCCCCCCGGTACGCACCCCCGCTCGGCGGAACTGTTCCGGCACGGCAGCATGCTGTTGAAGCTGTTCGCACCCCACGGCCACGACCCGCAACCGACTCACACGCGCGATGAGCTCTATTTCGTCGCCGCCGGATCCGGCTGGTTCATCAACGGCGAGACGCGGCATCGCTTCGCCCGTGGGGACGTCCTGTTCGTTCCCGCCGGCAGGGTGCATCGCTTCGAGGATTTCAGCGACGACCTCGCAGTGTGGGTCGTGTTCTACGGTCCCGAAGGCGGCGAACTGGCCTGATACGAGTCAGCGCCCCGGCTATTGCCGACGCATGCCTTCGTCTGCACGCCCGGGAGCGACCGGACGCCCTGCGATTCCGACCGCGGCGCTCAACTGCCCATCGTGCATGCGTCCGAGCGACAGCGGCGCAAGGATCGCGCCGCATAGCGCCAGGAACATGTCCCACTGCGTATCCCACACATCTCCTTGGGTGGCCAGAAAGGCATCCGCCGCAGTGCCCGACGCGACCGAAATCCACCACTCGGTCAGTTCGTAGAAGGCCGAAAAGGCGAGGCAGAAGCACACCACCAGGAAGAACAGCCAGCCGCCCCGCACCAGAGGCGTGAAACGCAGCAGCACCTCGCGCGCGATCATCGCCGGGACGAAACCTTGTGCAACGTGACCGACACGGTCGTAGTAGTTGCGTGCGAGACCGAAGTGGTCACGCAGCCAGCTGAACAGCGGCATCTCCGCGTAAGTGTAGTGCGCACCGATCATGAGGATGACCGCGTGCACGAGAATGAGGGTGTAGACCAGGTCGGTGAAGCGAAAACGCGGGTACAGGCCGATCAGCACGAGGGCGCCAACGATGGCGGGAGAGGCCTCGAGCACCCATATGAACGCGTTCTTCGGCATCCATGCCGACCAAGCGAGCACGGCCAGTCCGACGGCGAGGAGCAGGAGATGGAACCGGACGTGAGGAGCGCGCGCACCGCGCATGCCGGGATCCGCCGTCACTCGATCTCGTCCACCTTCAGCAGGACGCGCCTGGCCTGGCGGCGCGCGTCGCGGCTGCTCGCCAGGATCTCGCTGTCTTGATGAACCGACTCCTCGCCGATGCCGGCAAGTTCGATCCATTCGCCCAGTCTGCCCGTCACGGTGGTGTGCACGCGCTGCACCTGGACGCCCCCTGCGGCATGCGGGTGCGTCCTGTCGCCGGAGGCGACAACGTCGAGCGTCACCTGATCGCCGACCACCCGGGGCGCGACGACGAATCCGGCATCCACCTCGCGGTACTCCACGAACTCCTGCAGCCTCCGCCCGTGCGGGGTCTGCACCCAGTGGCGCGTACGGATCGGTACCGATTGGCCCACCCGGATGGTGGCCTTGCCGCCATCGAGGACCTGCACCTGCTGCGCGATGCGCTCACCGCGCTGGTCCTCGCTGCTGTAGACCCGGGCCCGGACGCCGTTGCCGTGCACGGACGCGCCGCGGCGCGGCGGGCCGCCGGCGGAGGAAACCACTGCGTCGTCGCCGATCGCCACGCGCCCCGATACCTCCGCGCCGCGTTCGCTGCGTGCGAGGTCCGCCTCGTGCCGCACGGAGATCATGAGTCGGCGCGGGCGGATGTCGATCTGCCCGAGCACGTCCTGGATCTGCGCGAGATTGTCCGGCGTCGTGCGCACGATCAGCCGCCCGCTCATCGCGCTCAGGGTTCCGCCCGGCGCCAGCAGCGGCTGCAGCACCGGCAGGATCTGGTCCGCCGTCCGGTAGCGCAGTTCGATCACCTCGGTGACCAGCTGCTGCGCCAGAGCCAGGCCCGACACCCACGCACACGTCAGCAGGCAGAATGCGCGGCGGCCACCGATGCCCATCTCGCTCACCCCGGTAGGCGCGCGCTGGCCAGCGCGAAGCGCCGGGCAGGATCCTGGCGATAGAACGTCACGAGCTGGTCGTATACGGCGGGATACTCTTCCTGCACGATCTCGGGCGTCTCGAAGAACGCCTCCGACAGCACGGCGAAGAACTCTCCCGGGCTCTCGCTCGCATAGGGATCGATCAGCGTGTCCTCGCCGGCATCCACGCGCACACAGAAATCCCCGTAGGCCGCGCTCCATGCCTTGCTCCATGCATCGCGCCTCATGCCCGGGTGCAGCGGCGGAAACCCGTTCGCATCCCCGTTGAGCATGTCGAGCTTGTGCGCGAACTCGTGGATGACCACGTTGACGCCGTCGGGATACTCGCTGGTCTGGATGTCGGCCCAGGACAGGACTACCGGCCCGCCCAGCCAGGCCTCGCCCATGTGGGGATCGTCGGTCTCGTGCACGACTCCGATTTCGTCCACGTGCTGGTGGCGCGGCACGAACTGTTCGGGATAGAGGATCACTCCGCGCCACCCCCTGTAGTAATCCAGCCCGAGGTTGAGTACCAGGATGCAGGCCTGCACCGCGACCCACACCTGCATGGCGGGCGTGAGGGCGATGCCGTGCGTGGCGCTGAAGGACTTCTCGTGCAGGAACAGGGCCACCAGTTCGCGCAGCCGGCGCCGATCGTCGGCCTCGAGCGTCCACGCGAACGGGAAGTGGCGCACCGTCTCCTCCCATAGCGCATCGTCGAGTCCGGACTGGCGCAGGATGCGCTGGCGGCGCCAGTTGCGATACACGCTTCCCAGCACCGCTGGTTCACCCCGAGTGCTGCGAGGGCAACGGGACGACGATGTCCTGATCATCGGTCGGCGCATCCTCGGCCGGCAACGCGGCCATCGTCGGCGCCGGCTGGATGACCCCGGCCGGCATGTCGAGCTCCACGCGCTCGATCTGCAAGAAGCGCCGCGAGATCTTGTCGCTGGTGATGCGCACGTCCTCGGCATCCTCGTGTGCCTGCCGGATGTGTTCGGCCAGCTTGCGCATGCGCTGGTCGAAGCGTCCAAACTCCTTACCGAGCTTGGACAGCTCGTCCTTGATGATATGCACCTGGCGCCGCGTCTCGACGTCCTTGATGACCGCGCGTGCCGTATTGAGCACCGCCATCATGGTCGTGGGCGAGACGATCCACACGTGACGCTGCATGGCGTAGTCGACGACCTCCCCATGGTGCGCATGGATCTCCGCGAACACCGCTTCGGCGGGAACGAACATCACTGCCCCATCGGAGGTCTCCCCCGCGAGAATGTAGCGCTCGGCAATGTCGCCCACGTGCTTGCGCAGATCGGCGCGGAACTGCCGCACGGAACCGGCGCGATCCGCTTCGGCCAGCGCATCGTCGAACATGCGGTGGTAGTTCTCCAGGGGAAACTTGGCATCCACCGCCACCAGCCCGGTGGGATCGGGCAGCAGCAGCATGCAGTCGACGCGGTGGCCATTGGGCAGCGTGTACTGGAACTCGTATGCCGACGGGGGCAGAAGGTTGCGCACCAGGCCTTCCAGCTGCACCTCGCCGAAGGCGCCGCGTGCGCGCTTGTCGCCGAGCAGCTGCTGCAGGGTGATCACGTTCGTGGTGAGTCCGTCGATCTTGCGCTGTGCTTCGTCGATGGTCGCGAGCCGCGCCATCACGCTGGTGAAGGTCTCGTTGGTCTTGCGGAATCCTTCCTCCAGGCGCTCGTTGACCTTGCCGCTGATCTGCTCGAGGCGCGTGTCGGTGCTGCGCGTCAATCCCTCGATGGTGCCGGTGAGCTGCTGCGTGATGGAATGCAGCGTGTTCTGGATCAGCTCCTGGTTCGCCCGCCCCTGCTCGCCGAGCCGCTCCAGCACGCGCGTGAGCAGCTCTGCACGCAGTTCGTCCTGCTTGCCCTGCAGCTCGGTGGTCAGCGTCGACAGGCGCTGCGCGGTGGTCTCGCGGTTGGCCGACAACTCCTCGGTCTGCGACAGCTGCAGCACCAGCAACGCGTCGCGCGTCTGCTTCAGATCCTGCGATACCGTGTTACGCAGGCGTTCGGAGTTGTCGCCAAGGCTTGCGCCGACCCGGTCGGCCAGCGTATTGAGGCCGTCGTTCAGATCCTTCAGCATCTCCAGATGCTTGCGCTCGAGTACCTGCGTGACGGTCTCCGGCAGGTTCTCCTGCCGCTGCAACAGACTGCCCACGCGCAGGCCGACCCAGATCACCGCGACGAGGGTGACGGCGACCAGCGCAGCCAGCGCGAGGGAAACGGCGACGGGTTCCATGCGCGGAGTATAGCGCCCGGATCAGAGGGAGTTACCAGGCACGTTGCGCGCACCCCGCAGGCGGAGAAATACCGACTCGCGTCGCGGTTCGCTTTGCCGCTGGGACGGACGCAGTAGGCGTGGCTCCGCTCGTCCGGCGGAACAGGCAGGCCGCTACGCCGGTTCCGCTTCGGTGCGCGAGGCCCGCTTGCGCTCGTGCTCCTTGAGGAAGCGCTTGCGCAGGCGGATCGACTTGGGCGTGATCTCCACCAGTTCGTCGTCCGCGATGAACTCGATGGCCGACTCGAGCGTCAGGCGGATCGGGGGCGTCAGGGTGACGTTCTCGTCCTTGCCGGCCGCACGGATGTTGGTGAGCTTCTTGGTCTTGATCGGATTGACCACGAGGTCGTTGTCGCGGCTGTGGATGCCGATGATCATGCCCTCGTACACCGGATCGCCGGGACTGACGAACATGCGTCCGCGCGGTTCCAGGTTGAACAGCGCGTAGGCCACCGCCTCACCCTCCTCGGCCGAGATCAGCACGCCGTTGCGCCGCTCGGGCATTTCGGGCTTGAGCGCTCCATAGTCGTCGAACACGTGACTCATCATGCCGGTGCCGCGGGTGGTGTTGAGGAACTCGGTCTGGAAGCCAATCAGCCCGCGCGCCGGGATGCGGTACTCCAGGCGCACCCGCCCCTTGCCGTCGGGCACCATGTCCTGCAGGTCCCCGCGGCGCTCGCCCAGTGCCTGCATGACGGCCCCCTGGTGCGCCTCGTCGCAGTCAACGGTCAGCAGTTCGTAGGGCTCGCAGCGCTCGCCGCCGATGCTGCGGAAGAGCACCCGCGGCTTGCCCACGGCCAGTTCGTAGCCCTCGCGGCGCATGTTCTCGAGCAGGATGGTGAGGTGCAGTTCCCCGCGGCCGGACACCAGGAACACATCCGCATCCGCGGTGTCCTCCACGCGCAGCGCCACGTTCGCGAGCAGTTCGCGCTGGAGGCGGTCGCGTACCTGGCGGCTGGTGACGAACTTCCCCTCGCGGCCGGCGAAGGGCGAGGTGTTCACCTGGAAGTTCATCGACAGCGTCGGCTCGTCGACCGCGAGCAGCGGCAATGGAGTCGGGTTCTCCGGATCGCACAGGGTGCAGCCGATGGTCAACTCCTCGATGCCCTGGAGCAGGACGATGTCTCCGGCCTGCGCGCTCTCCACGGCGGTGCGCTGCAGCCCCTGAAAGCCGAAGACCTGAGTCACCTTCGCCAGCCGGGGCGCGGCCTCGCCCGCATAAATCGCGACCTGCTGGTTCGCTCGCAGCGTTCCGGCTGTGATGCGGCCGATGCCGATTCGCCCGATATACGTGGAATAGTCGAGTGCGCTGATCTGCAGTTGCAGGGGAGCGCTCGCGTCGAAGGCCGGCTGCGGCACGTACGAGAGGATGGCGTCGAACAGGGGCCGCATGTCCTCGGAGGGCTGATTCAAATCGGCGGTAGCGAAGCCCTTCAGCGCGGAGGCGTAGATCACCGGGAAATCGAGCTGCTCCTCGGTGGCTCCCAGCTTGTCGAACAGGTCGAAGGTCTGGTTGACCACCCAGTCGGGCCTTGCACCCGGACGATCCACCTTGTTCACCACCACGATCGGTTTCAGTCCCCGACCCAGCGCCTTGCGCGTGACGAAGCGCGTCTGCGGCATCGGACCTTCGACCGCGTCCACCAACACCAGGACGCCATCGACCATGGACAGGGCGCGCTCGACCTCGCCGCCGAAGTCGCGGTGGCCGGGAGTGTCGACGATGTTGACGTGCACGCCCGCGTAGTCGAACGCGGCATTCTTGGCCAGAATCGTGATGCCGCGCTCGCGCTCCAGGTCGTTGCTGTCCATCACCCGCTCCTCGACCTGCTGATGGGCGGCGAAAACCCCCGCCTGACGCAGCAACTTGTCGACGAGGGTGGTCTTGCCGTGGTCGACGTGGGCAATGATGGCGATGTTGCGGATCGGGCGGGTCATGGATACGGCCGGGCTAGGGGTCGCGGAGTCTAACATAGCCGGGATGCCGCCAGATTGCAGTGCAACATCCGGCCATGCAGCGTCATTACGTTCAGCGCAACGAACGTCGTCTCAAGCGTCGGCCCCATCGGTGTCATCCCGGGCGCCAGCGCCGTCGGTTCATCCCGCACGTCCGATCTACGGCGTTGGTGCGATCACGACACCGACCGGAAGATCTGCATCGGCGGCGTGCGCA
>JAEZCG010000098.1 GCA_023430065.1 Pseudomonadota bacterium
GCGACCTTCATGCCCAAGCCCGTCGTGGGTGACAACGGTTCCGGCATGCACGTGCACCAGTCGGTCTGGAAGGAGGGCAAGAACCTGTTCGCCGGCACCGGCTACGCCGGCCTGTCCGAATTCGCGCTGTACTACATCGGCGGGATCATCAAGCACGCCAAGGCGCTGAACGCGATCACCAATCCCGGCACCAACTCCTACAAGCGCCTGGTGCCCGGCTTCGAAGCGCCCATCAACCTGGCCTACTCGGCGCGCAATCGCTCGGCATCGGTGCGCATCCCCTTCGTGAACAGCGACAAGGCGCGCCGCATCGAAGTGCGCTTCCCCGATCCGACCGCCAACCCCTACCTGGCCTTCACCGCCATGTTGATGGCGGGGCTGGACGGCGTGCAGAACAAGATCCATCCGGGCGACCCGATGGACAAGAACCTGTACGACCTGCCGCCCGAAGAGGCGAAGAAGGTGCCGAACGTGTGCTCGTCGCTGGACATGGCGCTGGACAATCTCGACCGCGACCGCGAGTTCCTGACCCGCGGTGGCGTGTTCTCCAACGACATGATCGACGCCTACATCGAGTTGAAGATGGAGGAGGTCACTAAGTTCCGGATGACCACCCATCCCATCGAGTTCGACATGTACTACAGCCTGTAATCGCGGCCGCGTCGTCGCTCCAGGGGCGGGCGCGAGCCCGCCCTTTTTACTTGGCGCAGGCAGCGGGCGCGCACATCGGCAACCTTTTCTCATCGATTCGCAGACGGATTCGTCATCCAGTGTCAAGTCGCAGCCCGGATCGGCGTTACTACTGGGGACCTCCACTTTTCCCGGGACATCCCCCGTGCGCCAATGACCAGAATGCTGTTCGTCGCGATCGCCGCGACCCTGACCAGCCCGGCCTGGGCCGAACTGTGCAAATACGAGGATGCGAGCGGAGGCATCACCTACTCGAACACGCCGGTCAATGGCGCGCGCAAGATCGGTTGCCTGCCTGCCCTCCCGGCACCGTCCCCGGCCACCGTGCAACGCCCGTCCCAGCAGACCGACCAGTCGCCCCCGGGTGCGCGTGCACCCTCGGCGGCAGAAGTGCGGCGCGAGGAGCTCCGGGCGCAGCTCGCCGCCGAGCAGGAACGGCTGCGCATCGCGCGCGAGCAACTGGCCCAGCAGGAGGCCATCCGCACGGGCGACGAGCGCAACTACCAGCGCGTCCTGGACCGCTTGAAGCCCTATCAGGAAGCCGTGCGCCAGGCGGAAGAGGCAGTCGCAACGATCGAAGCGGCGCTCGCCGACTCACGCTGAGCACGCGCCGGCCCGGCCGGCAACGCCTCGGTTGTGTGGACGACGGCAGGGGCGGCCGATGACGGCGCTCGCCTACCCCGGACTCGACGCGCTGGCCACCGCCGTCATCCTTCTCGATCGCGAGCGCATCGTCCGCTACGCCAACGGCGCCGCCGAGAACCTGCTCAAGCTCAGCTTGAAGGGCATCGCCGGTCACGCCCTGGAAGAGGTGTTCACCGACTCGGCGGCGCTGAGTGCCGCCGTGGAGTACGCCGCCAAGAACCACTGCACGTACACACAGCACGATCTGCAGCTCGCCACGCCGCTGACCGACCGGCTGGAAGTCACCTGCACCGTCACCCCGGCCGAGATCGGCGACTTTGCCGGCTATGTGCTGGAGTTCAGCGAAACCCACCAGCAGCTGCGCATCGCTCGCGAGGAACGCCTCCAGGAGCAGACGGAGGCGAACCGCGCCCTCATCCGCAATCTCGCGCACGAGATCAAGAATCCGCTGGGCGGCCTGCGCGGCGCCGCGCAGTTGCTCGAGCGCGAACTGGATCGGCCGGAACTGAGCGAGTACACCCAGGTGATCATGAAGGAGGCCGACCGTCTCCAGTCACTGATGGACCGTCTGCTCGCGCCCAACCGGATTCCCAAGCCGGCCCCGCTCAACATCCTCGAGGCGATGGAGCGCGTGCGCAGCCTGCTACTTGCGGAGTTCGGCGCACTGCGCATCCGCCGCGACTACGACGTCAGCCTGCCGCCGGTGGTGGCCGACAAGGAACAGATCATCCAGGCCCTGCTCAACATCGCACGCAATGCCGCCCAGGCGATGCACGGCCGGGGGGAGATCACGCTGCGCACCCGCGTCGCGCGCCAGGTAACGCTCGCACGCAAGCGCCATCGGCTGGGAATGATGGTGCAGATCATCGACAACGGACCGGGTATCGCGCCCGAGATGCGCGACAAGATCTTCTTTCCCCTGGTGTCCGGCCGTGACGACGGCACCGGCCTCGGCCTGACGATCGCGCAGAACTACGTGCATCAGCATGGCGGACTGATCGAGGTCGAATCGCAACCTGGCCGCACCTGCTTCACCATCCTGCTGCCGCTCGACGCAAGTGGCGAGCAGGCGAACGGAACGACCCGCACACAACATTCGGCACAGCCATGAGACCAGTCTGGATCATCGACGACGACCGCTCCATCCGGTGGGTGTTCGAGAAGACCCTGAGCAAGGAGGACATTCCGTTCAAGACCTTCTCCTCCGCCCAGGATGCGCTCGGCGCACTGGGCAGCACCACGCCGCAGGTGGTGATCAGCGACATCCGCATGCCGGGCGGCTCCGGCCTCGACCTGCTGCAGAAACTCAAGGAGCGCCATCCGCACCTGCCGGTCATCATCATGACGGCGTACTCGGATCTGGAGAGCGCGGTGGCGGCCTTTCAGGGTGGTGCGTTCGAGTATCTGCCCAAGCCGTTCGACGTCGACCACGCGGTCGACCTCATCCGCCGCGCCATGGAGGAGAGCCTGCGCCAGGACGACGAGGCGGAAGTGGCCGAGGTCACGCCCGAGATCCTCGGGCAGGCCGCCTCGATGCAGGAGGTATTCCGCGCCATCGGCCGCCTCGCGCAGTCACATGCCACGGTGCTGATCAACGGCGAATCCGGTACCGGCAAGGAACTGGTCGCGCGTGCCTTGCACCGGCACAGTCCGCGCGGGCAGAAGCCGTTCATCGCCATCAACACCGCGGCGATTCCGAAGGAGCTGCTCGAATCGGAGATGTTCGGTCACGAACGCGGCGCATTCACCGGCGCGCAGGGCATGCGCCGAGGACGATTCGAGCAGGCCGAGGGCGGCACCCTGTTCCTCGACGAGATCGGTGACATGCCGTCGGACCTGCAGACGCGCCTGTTGCGCGTACTGTCCGACGCTCACTTCTATCGGGTCGGCGGGCACCAGCCGATCAAGGCGAATGTCCGCATCATCGCGGCGACGCATCAGGATCTCGAGCAGCGTGTGAAGCAGGGGCTGTTTCGCGACGATCTGTTCCACCGCCTCAACGTGATCCGCGTGCGCCTGCCTGCGCTGCGCGAACGGCGCGAGGACATTCCGCTGCTGGCGCGGCACTTCCTGGCCAAGAGCGCGCGCGAACTGGGCGTGGAGACCAAGCGGCTGTCGGACGCAGCCATGAAGTATCTGTCGAGCCACGACTTCCCGGGTAACGTGCGCCAGCTGGAGAATCTGTGCCATTGGCTCACGGTGATGGCCCCGGGGGTGAATGTGGATCTGGCGGATCTGCCGCCCGAGTTCCGCCAGGAGCAGCGTGCGATGACCACGCAGAGCTGGATCTCCGCGCTGGAGCGGGAGGCAGAACTCGCCCTCAATCGAGGCGAGCACAGCATCATGCCGGAGATGAGCCGCCAGTTCGAACGCGCGCTGATCGTCAAGGCCCTTGCCCATACCGGGGGCCGTCGCATCGAAGCCTCGCATCTGCTGGGTATGGGCCGCAACACGCTAACCCGCAAGATCCAGGAACTCGACATCGAGGCGAAGGAAGCACCGGGCGAGTGAGCCACGCTGGGAGAAGCGACAACCACGAAGGCGCGAAGAACAGCAGAACCTGCTAACACAGAGGATCACAGAGGGAAGGCGAGGTCATCGCAGTTCCTCGGTGTGCCTCTGAGTCCTCTGTGTTGAAAGTCTTCCGCCATTCTTCGTGTTCTTCTTGGTGGTGAACGCAGGGCCTACAGAGCGATCTCCGCCACCACGGGCGCGTGGTCGGATGGCCGCTCGACCCCGCGCATGTCGCGGTCGATGGTGCTCGCGCGCGTCTGCACGGCGAGAGGTTGCGATACCAGGATGTGATCGATGCGCAACCCCAGATTGCGCTTGAAGGCGTTCATGCGGTAATCCCACCAGCTGAAGCTCTTCTCCGGCTGATCGAACAGCCGGAAGCTGTCGTGCAAACCCAGTTCGAACAGCCCACGCAGCGCCGCGCGCTCAGGCTCGCTGAACAGAACCTTGCCGGCCCACAGCCTCGGATCGTATACGTCGCGGTCCTCGGGCGCGACGTTGAAGTCGCCCAGCACCACGAGCTTCGGATGTCGTGCCAGCTCCTCGCGCAGCCACTCGCGCAGCGCCGCGTACCACGCCAACTTGTACCCATACTTGGGCGACTCGACGCTCTCGCCGTTGGGGCAGTACACGCACACCACCCGCACGCCGCCCGCAGAAGCCGCCAGGACGCGTTTCTGCTCGTCGGGGAATCCCGGAATGCCTGCTGCCACGTCCTCCACCGGCAGCCGGCTCACGATGGCCACGCCGTTGTAGGTCTTCTGTCCGCTGAACACGACGTGATAGCCCTGCCCTCGGATCTCGTCCGCCGGAAAGCTGTGGTCTTCGCACTTGGTTTCCTGCAGGCACACGATGTCCGGGGTGCGCCGCGCCATCCACTCCAGCAGTTGCGGCAGGCGGACTTTCAGCGAGTTGACGTTCCAGGTGGCGATGCGCAAGACCCAGTCCTTCCCGTGACGACACGACCGGCGGCAGTGTAAGTCAGAAGCCCGCCCCCGGTACGGCGGCGCGTGCAGAAGTTACGGCCCCGTTTCGCTTCTTACCCGTCGCCATCCGGCGAACGCCGCCCCGCTTCCCCTGCATCGGACCGCCTCGCGGACACGGCACGATAGACGCTGACAGGTCGACGAATCGACACGCCATCCAACCGAGATGAATAAACCCGAACCGATCGTCGAGACGGGGACGCCATCCTGGATAGGGAGCTCGACGGTGACACCCACCCCCGCGCTGAGCACCTTCGACGCCATCGCGCTGATCGTCGGGATCGTCATCGGCGCCGGCATTTTCGTGACGCCTGCCCTGGTCGCCTCCCACACCGGGGATGCGGCAGCACTGCTGACGGCCTGGGCGGTGGGAGGGATCGTCGCGCTGGCCGGCGCGCTGTGCTACGCGGAGCTGGCGACGACCTATCCGCACTCGGGTGGGGACTACCACTATCTCTCCCGCGGCTTCGGCCGCTCGCTCGCGTTCCTGTTCGGCTGGGCACGCATCACCGTCATACCGACCGGTTCCATCGCCCTGCTCGCGTTCGCCTTCGGAGACTATGCCAGCCAGGCCGTTGCGCTCGGTCCGCATTCGTCCGCGCTGTGGGCGGCAGCGGTGGTGATCGCGCTCACGCTGCTGAACATGGCAGGCGTCCGTCATGGATCGCGTACGCAGAACCTGTTCACCGTGCTCGAAGTGGCCGGGCTGCTGGTGGTGGTCATTGCGGGCCTGTTTCTGGTCGCCCCAGCGGGTGCTGCCGTCGCACCGCCGCCGGGGGCCCAGCAGGCCTCCGTGTTCGGCCTGGCAATGGTCTTCGTCATGCTCGCCTTCGGCGGCTGGAACGAGGCGTCGTACATCTCCGCGGAAGTACGCGGCCCGCGCATGAATGTGGTGATCGCGCTGGTGGTCAGCATCGTCGTCATCACCCTGCTCTATCTGCTGGTGAACCTCGCCTATCTGCGGGGCCTCGGCTTCGCCGGCATGGCCGGATCGAGCGCGGTGGCCGCGGACCTGCTGCGCCGCGCCTTCGGCGACACCGGCGCCTGGCTCATCGCCGCAGTCGTGGCGGTGGCTGCGCTGACGTCGGCGAATGCCACCATCCTGCTCGGTGCGCGCACCAGCTATGCGGTGGGGCGGGACTTCGCGCCGTTCGCGGGGCTGGGACGCTGGCACCCGCGGACCAACTCCCCGACTGCGGCGCTGGCCCTGCAGGGCTGCATCGCACTGGCACTGGTAGGAGTCGGAGCGATGACCCGCAAGGGCGTGGAGACCATGATCGAATTCACGGCGCCGGTGTTCTGGTTCTTCTTCCTGCTCGCGGGCATCTCGCTGTTCGTCCTGCGATGGCGCGAACCGCACGTCATGCGCCCGTTCCGCGTGCCGCTCTATCCCTTCACACCTTTGCTGTTCTGTGCCACCAGCGCCTGGCTGTTCTATTCGAGCGTGCGTTATGCCGGAGTGGGTTCGCTGCTCGGCATCGCCGTGCTCGGGATCGGCGCGCTGCTGCTGTTGCTCGGCCGCCTTCCCGCCGGGCAGGCCGTTGCGCGTCGCGCGTCACGCTGAGGCACGTTCCTCCGTTCAACCGCCACAGGAGACTCGCATGAGAACCACTGCAATGTCGTGCGCCGCCGCCTTCGTCGCCGCTCTCACGCTCGCGCCCGGGGCCGCATGGGCGCACGAGGCACGGCGCGACACCCTGATCCTTGCCCAGAGCCAGTCGCCGCAACGCTCCCCTGACGTCCCCTTCGTCCCGACCAAGGAGGAAGTGGGCGAGAAGATGCTGGAACTGGGCGAAGTCGATGGCAACGACGTGGTGTACGACCTCGGCTCGGGCGATGGCCGCCTG
>JAEZCG010000121.1 GCA_023430065.1 Pseudomonadota bacterium
CTGTTCGCCTGGCCGGTCGGAGAGTTCTTCGTGCCGGCCATGATCGACTATACCGCCGATTTCACCGTCGCCGCCCTACGGATCAGCGGCGTGCCGGTGTTTCGGGAGGGCAATTTCTTCGTGATCCCCACCGGAAATTGGTCGGTCGTCGAGGGCTGCAGCGGCATCCGCTACCTCATCGCGTCGGTCTATGGCGGCGCGATTTTCGCGTACCTGAATTTTCGCGACTGGCGGCGCCGCCTTCCGTTCATGGCCGCGGCGGTGGCGGTGCCCATCGTCGCCAACTGGGTGCGCGCCTACATGATCGTGATGCTCGGCCACCTGTCGAACAATCGCATCGCCACCGGGGTCGACCACATCGTCTACGGCTGGTTCTTCTTCGGCATCGTGATCATGGCCTTGTTCTGGATCGGTTCCCGATTCAGCGATCGCCAGGACCACGCCCCGCCTGCTGTCTTCGGCGCGTACGCCTCGTCCGCGGCCGGTGTCCCGTTCTCACTCGCCGCCCTGCTTGCCATCGCGCTCGCGGCGATCGGCCCCGGCGTCGCGCAGGGCATCGAGCGGATGACCCCTCTGCAAACCGGTCACGTGAACCTTCCTGCGCCTGCCGCGGCAGGTTCCTGGGAACGGAGCGCTTCGCGCGTCACGCTGTGGGAGCCCCGCATCGAGACACCCCTCACCTCCCACAGCTTGACCTATGCCAGCGATGGACGTTACGTCGGCCTGCTGAGCGCCTACTATCGTCACCAGGAGGCGAACGGGAAGATGCTGACCTATGGCAGCACCACGCTCGGCGACTTCAGCGTGAGGGGATGGCGCACGCTCGATCGCCGCATCACCAGCGCGGACGTCCCGGGAGAGAATCTCCGAGTGATCGAGCGACAAGTCGTGTCCGAAGGCCAGAAGCTGATCACCTGGCAATGGTACTGGGCGGGCCGGCGCAATACCGTCGGGTTCTGGGAAGCCAAGCTGGCCGAGATGCAGGGCAAGCTCCGGGGCCTGGGCGACGACGCTGCCACCGTGGTGTTGGTTGCGCCGTACGTGGAGAACCCCGACGAGGCACGTGCCGTCCTGCGCAGCTTCCTCGCCGACATGGGCCCGTCCATCCAGAAGAGTCTGAGCGATGCTGCCGCACGATGAGGCGATGTTGGAGCGCCTGCGTGCGGCCGGCCATGCGCCGCTGATCGCGCACGTGCTCTACCGGCTGGACGTCGGCGGGCTCGAGAATGGCCTGGTGAACCTGGTCAACCAGCTGCCTTCAAGCCAATTTCGACACGCCATCATCTGCCTGTCCGACTACACGGAGTTCAGCAAGCGCATCACGAATCCGGACGTGGCGCTGTTTGCCATTCGCAAGCCACCGGGAAACAGTCCGCGCATGCACTGGCGCGTGTGGCGTCTCCTCCGGCGACTGCAGCCCTGCCTCGTCCATAGCCGCAACCTCGCCGCGCTCGAGTGCCAGATCACGGCGGCACTCGCCGGGGTACCCGCCCGTGTTCACAGCGAACACGGCCGGGACATGGGCGATCTGGACGGGCGCAACCGCGTCGACGTCGGCATTCGCCGCGCGATGCGGCCGTTGATCCACCGCACCATCGCGCTATCGCGCGATCTCGAGCACTACCTGCGCACCGCCGTGCGAGTGGACCCGGCCCGACTGCATCAGATCTACAACGGCGTGGACACGAACCGCTTCCACCCCGCTGCGCAGCGAGCGACGCTGCCTCACCCGATGTTCGCACGCACGGACGTCATCGTGATCGGGACGGTGGGGCGGATGGAGCCGGTCAAGGATCCCGTGAATCTCGCGCGCGCGTTCGTGCGCTGCGCGCAGCGCATGCCCGACCTGCGCGATCGGCTACGGCTGGTGATGATCGGGGATGGGCGCCTGCGGCAAGCGGTCGAGGAGACCATCGGCGCGGCCGGCCTGTCCGGGCAGGCGTGGCTGCCAGGCGCCCGTGGCGGCATCGACGAGATCCTGCGCGGGCTGGATATATTCGTCCTGCCGTCGCTCTCGGAGGGCATCTCGAACACGATCTTGGAGGCAATGGCCTCAGGTCTGCCGATCGTGGCCACGCGCACCGGCGGCAATCCGGAGCTGGTGCAGGATGGTGAGACCGGCCTGCTCCCGCCGCCCGGCAACGACGAGGCCCTGGCACAATCCATTGCCCGCTATGTCCGTGATGCGCAATTGCGTGCAGCGCATGGCACCCGCGCCCGCCAGGTCGCACTGGAGCGCTACAGCCTGGGCAACATGGTGAGCCGCTATGCGGCCATCTACCGCGACCTGCTCGAGCAGCGCTGCCCGCAAGCCCTCGCCGCCGTCCGGCAGGCCTGAGCGCATGGCTATTGCTTCGATCGGCAAATTCTCCATTTCTCTCGAGCCATGTGCGGAATAGCAGGCATCTTCGACAGCACCGCCAGACGACCCGTCGACCGGGACCTTCTGGAGGGCATGAACGCCGCGCAGTTCCATCGTGGACCCGACGAAGGCGGCATTCACCTGGAGCCTGGCCTCGGCCTGGCGCACCGGCGCCTGTCCATCATCGACCTGTCCACCGGGCAGCAGCCGCTGTTCAACGAGGACGGCAGCGTGGCCGTGGTGTTCAACGGTGAGATCTACAACTACCAGGAACTGATTCCCGAACTTGCGGCGCTCGGACACAGCTTCCGCACGCGCAGCGACACCGAGGTGATCGTACATGCCTGGGAGGCATGGGGCGAGCGCTGCGTGGAGCGCTTTCGGGGCATGTTCGCCTTCGCGCTCTGGGACCGCAACCGCGACACGCTGTTCCTCGCCCGCGACCGGCTGGGTGTCAAGCCGCTCTACTACGCGCTGCTGGAGGACGGTCGACTGGTGTTCGCCTCCGAGCTGAAGTCGCTGATGGCGCACGGCGGGTTCCGAACCACGCTGGATCCGCGTGCGATCGAGGACTACTTCGCCTTCGGGTACATCCCGGAACCGCGCACGATCTACCTCGGCGTCGCGAAGCTGCCTGCCGGCCACACGCTGACGGTGCGTCACGGCCGGGAACTGCCCGCCCCGGTTCAGTACTGGGATGTGCGCTTCAGCCTCGATCGACGCATCGGCGTGCAGGACGCATGCGAGGAACTACACCGGCGTCTGCGGGAGTCGGTGCGACTGCGCATGATCGCCGAGGTACCGCTGGGCGCCTTCCTCTCGGGCGGCGTCGATTCCAGCGCGGTGGTCGCGACCATGGCGGGGCTGTCGGACAGCCCGGTGCAGACTTGCTCCATCTCGTTCGCCGATCCGAGCTTCGACGAGTCGGCCTATGCCCGTGAGGTGGCGGCGCGCTATCGCACCGATCATCACGTCGAGCAGGTCGAGAGCGACGACTTCGACCTCATCGATCGACTCTCCTCGGTCTATGACGAGCCGTATGCGGACAGTTCCGCGCTGCCCACCTATCGGTTGTGCGAGCTTGCACGCAAGCATGTGACGGTCGCCCTTTCGGGCGACGGGGGCGACGAGAGCTTCGGCGGCTACCGCCGCTACCAGATCCATCTGCGCGAAGAGCAGATGCGCAGCGTCCTGCCGCTCGGCCTGCGCCGCCCGTTGTTCGGCGCGTTGGGCACGCTGTACCCACAGGCGCTGTGGGCGCCCCGCGCCTTGCGTGCGAAGGCCACTTTCCAGACCCTTTCGCGCGATTCGGTCCAGGCCTATTTCAACCTGATCGCCGTGGTCGACGATCCCACGCGACGACGCCTGTTCAGCGCTTCGTTCCGTCGCGAGCTGGCCGGCTACTCGGCGCTGGAAGTGCTGCGCCGGCACGCGCGCCATGCCCCGCAGGACGACCCGCTGGCGCTGGTGCAGTACCTCGACTTGAAGACCTACCTGGTGGACGACATCAACACCAAGGTGGATCGCGCCAGCATGGCGCACGCGCTGGAGGTACGCGAGCCGTTGATGGACCATCCGTTGGTGGAATGGCTCGCGAGCCTGCCGTCCTCGCTGAAGCTGACGGGCAACGAAGGCAAGTTCCTGCTCAAGAAGGCGATGGAGCCGATGCTGCCCCACGACGTGCTCTACCGGCGCAAGATGGGATTCGCCGTCCCGCTGGCGCGCTGGTTCCGCGGTCCGCTCAAGCAACGCATGGAGTCCGTGCTCCTGGGCGAGCGTATCGCTCAGACCGGGCTCTTCGATGCCGCTTTCCTGCGCCAGATGGTCGCCCAGCACCGGTCCGGTGCGCGCGACTTCAGCGCGGCCATCTGGTCCCTGCTCATGTTCGATGCGTTTCTCAAGCGCTCGCAGAACGGCACGGGGATCGAAGCGGCCGCTTCCGCCGAATCCCGGCGCCTGTTGACACCGGCCTGAGCGATGCGAATCCTGCACATTCTGGATCATTCGATTCCTGCGCACAGCGGCTACACTTTCCGCACGGTGGGCATCCTGCGCGAGCAGAGGCGCCTGGGATGGGAGACCTTCCATCTGACCAG
>JAEZCG010000134.1 GCA_023430065.1 Pseudomonadota bacterium
GCGGCGCCCGCGACGGCGAGGCGCCGGCGACTGCTCGAGCGTACCCGTGCGGAAGTCGGCGCAGCCGGCGTGCGCGGCGCTTGCACGCTCGCCGGGGGCGGTACTTCGCCCGGCGGCATCGCCTGCGCATCGAGTTCGTAGACCTCGTGCTCGCGCACATGGGTGTCGGTGCGCGAGCCCTGGTAGAGGAACAGGCCCTTGTGCGCCGGAAAGCGCTGGCACAGCGCCTCGTGATAGGCGCGCGATGCCAGGAACTGCCCTGGCGCGGCGAATCCCAGCAGCCGCTGCGCCACGTTGATCCCGTCTCCGAGGACGAGCGGATGGCCGCTCGTGTCCCGGGTCAGTCGTACTGGCCCGAGGTTGAGGCCGGCGCGCACCTGCAGAGGGTCGGACGATCCGGAGACCGGCTGCAGCGAGTGGGCAAAACGCACGGCGACGTGAAGCGCCGCTTCCGGGCCTCCGAGGAACGTGATGGCGACGCCTTCGACCGTCTCGAGCACCATGCGATCGAGGAGGGGCACCTGTTCCAGCGCGCGCGCCAACCGGCCATTGAAGCGCTCGCGCAGCACCAGCTGGTCTGCGACCGGCCTGCGCGAGAAGTCCACCATCTCCAGGCACAACACCGGACACATGGCGTTGCCGGAGGTCGGCTGACTCGCCTGGGGCGGCACGGCTTCGTCTGGTACGGCTTTTAGGGCGTGCAACCGCGTGGTTGCGGCACCGACCGCGAGCACTTTCTCCATTCCAGGTGAAAACGGGAAGAAATCAATCGGTTCGGGAATGGCGCGAGCGGGAACGCTGGCCCCGTCGAGACACGCCATCGAGTATCATCTGGGCCCTCGGGCCGTCCGCCCCGTCAAAGCAAGAAGAACGCCCATGCATTCCCGTTCACCGGGCGGAAAGCGCGGGTGCCACGCTCAGGAGATCTCCTAAACATGTCCGCCAATCCCTTTGCGCTTGGCCTGGACAGAAATCAGGCGAACTACGTCCCTCTGTCGCCGCTGTCCTTCCTCCGGCGCACGGCGGCCGTCTATCCCGACCGTCCGGCCGTGATACACGGCGACCACCGCACCACCTGGGCCGAGACCTATCGTCGCTGCCGGCGCCTCGCCTCCGCCCTCGCGCGCCACGGCGTCGGACGGCACGACACGGTGGCCGTGATGGCACCGAACATTCCCGCGATGTTCGAGGCGCACTTCGCGGTGCCCATGCTCGGCGCGGTACTGAATGCGTTGAATACGCGGCTGGACGCTGCAGCGGTCGCCTTCATGCTCGAGCACGGAGAGGCGAAGGTGCTGATCGCCGACCGTGAACTGTCCGACACGGTCGGCCGTGCGCTGCAGATGGGCGGCCGGCGGCCGTTGGTCGTCGACATCGACGACCCGCTGGGAGGCGGGGGCGAGCGGGTGGGCGAGGCCGACTACGAGGACTTTATCGCCAGCGGCGACCCTCGCTTCGAGTGGAGCCTGCCCCCCGACGAGTGGGATGCCATCGCGCTCAACTACACATCGGGAACCACCGGCAATCCCAAGGGAGTCGTCCTGCACCACCGCGGCGCCTACCTCAACGCGGTGAACAACGTGGTGACCTGGGCGATGCCGCATTTCCCCGTCTACCTGTGGACGTTGCCCATGTTCCACTGCAACGGCTGGTGCTTTCCGTGGACCATGGCACTGGTCGCCGGCACAAACGTGTGCCTGCGCCGGGTCGAGGCGCGGGCGGTGTTCGACCTGATCCGTGCGCACGGCGTCACCCATTTCTGCGGGGCCCCGGTCGTGCACAACATGCTGATCAACGCGCCGGCCGACCTGCGCGCCGGCATCGGCCACCGCGTGCACGGGATGATCGCCGGGGCGGCGCCGCCGCAAGCAGTGATCGAGGGCATGGAGCGGATGGGCTTCGATCTGACGCACGTGTATGGGCTGACCGAGGTGTACGGACCTGCCAGCGTGTGTGCCAAGCACCCCGAATGGAATGCACTCTCGGTGCCGGAGCGCGCCGCCCGCAATGGCCGGCAGGGCGTGAATTACGAGTTGCAGGAGGCGATGATCGTCGCGGATCCCGAGACGCTGGTGCCGGTGCCCGCGGATGGGAAGACCATGGGCGAGATCCTGTTCCGCGGCAACATCACGATGAAGGGCTACCTGAAGAACCCGAAAGCCACCGAGGAGGCGTTCCGCGGAGGCTGGTACCACACCGGAGACCTGGCGGTGGTCGATCCGGACGGGTACGCGAAGATCAGGGATCGTTCGAAGGACATCATCATTTCCGGCGGAGAAAACATCTCGACCATCGAGGTCGAGGACGTGCTGTACAGCCATCCGGACGTGCTGGAGGCGGCGGTGGTGGCGCGCCCCGACGAGAAGTGGGGCGAGACGCCGTGCGCGTTCGTCACGCTCAAGGACAACGCACGGCCGCTTGCGGCAGCGGATCTGATCGCCTACTGCCGCGAGCGCCTGGCACACTACAAGTGTCCGAAGGCCGTGCTGTTCGGACCGCTCCCGAAGACCTCGACCGGCAAGATTCAGAAGAACGTGCTGCGCGAACAGGCCCGGGATCTCGACCGCCGGTAAGCGGCCGCGAGTGGCACACGGATGTCGCGGCGCGCCAGCGTGCGTGCGGCCCGTCAGCGCAAGCCTGACGGCGCAGCACACGCCAGCACCCTACCATCCCCACAGCAGACTGCGTGCGATCCACCCGATCTCGCCCGCGCCGCGGCGCACGCGTACCCAGTCCGCGCGCCGCTCGAGCGTGCGCAGCAGTTCACCGTACTCCACGTGACCGATGATGCGGTAGCGCGCGCCCGGACCGCTGCGGATGTTGGCACGATCCACCTTGACCACCATGTGCGGAATGCGGCTCACCAGCGAGCGCGCGACCCAGCCGCGATCGTCCTCGAAATCTCGCACCTCCAGCCAGTCGCCCTGGCGCCTGACGACCTGGAGCGGATAGCCGCGCTGCAATTCCCACAGCACTTCCGAATCCGTTCCCGGGCCCGCGCGCATGTTCACAGTGCTGCCGCGGATGCTCACCATCTCCTGGGCTGCGGCCTGACCGGTCACTGCCAGCGCGGCGAGTACGAGCACGGCAGCGGCCATGCGGCGGGAACGGGCGAAATGCCGGGTCATGCGAGTGTCCTCCCTTCGATGTATCTCGACTGTGTCGGATGCCGCTCGGATGGCGGGCGATCCAACGAATGGGAACCGCCCGATCCCCTAAAGGTTCCCGGCACTGGCCGCGCCGGGCCATCTGGGCAGCGGGATGCGGCTGCGCTTACGGTAAAATCACGGCATTCCCTCTCAGTGGTCGACTTATGAAAGTACTCGTTCCCGTCAAGCGTGTGGTGGACTACAACGTCAAGGTGCGCGTGAAGGCAGACGGCTCCGGCGTGGAGACCGCCAACGTCAAGATGTCGATGAATCCGTTCGACGAGATCGCCTGCGAAGAGGCGGTGCGCCTGAAGGAAGCGGGTGTGGTCACGGAGATCGTGGCCGTGTCGATCGGGTCGCCGCAGGCGCAGGAGACGCTGCGCACCGCGCTCGCGATCGGCGCCGACCGCGCGATCCTGGTCGAGAGCGCAGCCGAGGTGCAGCCGCTGGCGGTGGCCAAGATCCTCAAGGCGATCGTGCAGAAGGAATCGCCCCAACTCCTCATCTTCGGCAAGCAGGCCATCGACGACGACTCGAACCAGACCGGACAGATGCTGGCGGCGCTGCTCGGGTGGGCCCAGGCCACGTTCGCATCGAAGGTCACGATCGCCGACGGCAGCGCGCAGGTGACGCGCGAGATCGACGGCGGTCTCGAGACCGTTTCGATCAAACTGCCCGCAGTCGTGACCACCGACCTGCGACTCAACGAGCCGCGCTACGTCACGCTGCCGAACATCATGAAGGCGAAGAAGAAGCCGCTCGAGGTCACCAGGCCCGACGAACTCGGTGTCGACGTCACGCCTCGCTTGAAGACCCTGAAGGTCGAGGAGCCGCCCAAGCGCAAGGGCGGGGTGATGGTGAAGGATGTCGCCGAGTTGGTGGCGAAGCTGAAGAACGAAGCGAAGGTGATCTGAACATGCCGATCCTGGTCATTGCCGAACACGACAATTCCGGCCTGAAGGGCGCGACCCTCAACACCGTTGCGGCTGCACAGAAGATCGGCGGCGCGATCCACGTGCTGGTCGCGGGCAGCGGCTGCGCGCCGGTCGCCGAGGCGGCGTCGCGCATTGCAGGCGTGGAGAAGGTGTGCGTGGTGGACGATGCGCAGTACGCGCATCCGCTGGCGGAGAACCTCTCCGCTTTGGTGGTGACGCTTGCGCCAGGGTACTCGCACATCCTTGCACCGGCCACCACCACGGGCAAGAACTTCATGCCGCGCGTGGCTGCGTTGCTCGACGTGGCACAGATCTCCGACATCGTGGCGGTGGTGGCGCCCGACACCTTCGTGCGGCCGATCTACGCGGGCAATGCGCTGGCGACGGTGCAATCGTCCGATGCGGTCAAGGTGATCACGGTGCGCACCACCGGCTTCGATGCGGCTGCGGGCGATGGCGGCAGCGCAACCCTGGAAGCGGCAACGCCGGCGTCCGATCCGGGTCTGTCGAAGCTGGTGGGACAGGAGCTGACCAAGTCGGCCCGTCCCGAACTGACCGCGGCGCGCATCATCGTGTCCGGCGGTCGCGGCATGGGCAGCGGCGAGAATTTCGCCCTCCTCGAGGCACTCGCCGACAAGCTTGGTGCCGCCGTCGGTGCATCGCGCGCCGCCGTGGATTCGGGGTTCGTCCCCAACGACTACCAGGTCGGGCAGACGGGCAAGGTGGTGGCGCCCGAACTGTACATCGCGGTCGGCATCTCCGGGGCGATCCAGCACCTGGCCGGGATGAAGGACAGCAAAGTGATCGTGGCGATCAACAAGGACGGCGAAGCGCCCATCTTCTCCATTGCCGATTACGGGCTGGTCGGCGATCTGTTCCAGATCGTGCCCGAACTCAGCGCGCAGCTCTGAGCCCGCTGCAGTCTCGTCGAGCCTCACGCAGGAGACGATAGCAATGTCGGAATACGTCGCCCCGTTGCGGGACATGCAGTTCGTCATCAAAGAACTGGGCGGGCTGGAGGTCGTCGGCCGCCTGCCCGGCTGCGAGGAGGTGACCCCCGATCTCGTGGACGCGGTGCTGGATGAAGCCGGCAAGTTCGCGACCGGCGTGCTTTCCCCGCTGAACGGGCCCGGTGACCGCGAGGGGGCGAAACTGAGCGATGGCGTGGTGACCACGCCGGCGGGTTTCAAGGATGCCTACCGCCAGTTTCGCGATGCAGGCTGGCCGGCACTCGGCGGGGAGCCGGAGTTTGGCGGACAGGGCCTTCCCCACCTGCTGTCGGGCATGGTGTCCGAGATCTGGAACGGCGCCAACATGAGCTTCTGTCTCTGTCCGATGCTCACCACCGGCGCGGTGAATGCGATCCTGCGCCACGGCTCCGAGAGCCAGAAGAGCACCTACCTCCAGAAGCTGATCTCGGGCGAATGGACCGGCACGATGAACCTGACCGAGCCGCAGGCCGGATCGGATCTGTCGGCCGTGCGTGCGCGCGCCATCCCGGAGGATGACCGCTACCGCATCCACGGGACCAAGATCTTCATTACCTACGGCGAACACGACTTTGCCGAGAACATCATCCACCTGGTGCTTGCGCGCACCCCGCACGCGCCCGAGGGCGTGAAGGGCATCTCGCTGTTCGTGGTGCCGAAGTTTCTGGTCAACGCCGATGGCACTCCGGGTGCACGCAACGACGTGCGTTGCGTCTCGATCGAGCACAAACTCGGCATCCACGCCAGTCCGACCTGCGTGATGGCCTACGGGGACAAGGAGGGGGCGATCGGATACCTGGTCGGCGAGGAGAACCGCGGTCTCGAGTACATGTTCACGATGATGAACTTCGCGCGGCTCGAAGTCGGCATCGAGGGCATTGCCATTGCCGAGCGGGCCTACCAGCGCGCGCGCCGCTACGCGCAGGAGCGTGTGCAGGGCCGGGAGACGGGCGTGCGCGGAGGCGAGCGCGTCACGATCGTGCACCATCCGGACGTGCGCCGCATGCTGATGAGCATGAAGGCGCAGGTCGAAGCCATGCGCGCGCTGAGCGCAGCCGCCTGTACGGCGCTGGACGCGGCGCATCGCCACCCGGAGCGCGAGGAGCGGCTCAGGCAGCAGGCGGTATTCGACCTGCTCACCCCCGTGGTGAAGGGCTGGTGCACGGAACTGTCGGTCGAGATCGCCTCGACCGGCGTGCAGGTTCATGGCGGAATGGGCTTCGTCGAGGAGACGGGCGCCGCACAGCACTTGCGCGACGCGCGCATCACGCCGATCTATGAAGGTACCACCGGGATTCAGGCCAACGACCTGATCGGCCGCAAGGTCGCTGCGGAAAAAGGCATGACGGCGAAGGCCCTCATCGCTCAGATGTCCGCGTTCGACAAGGAACTGGCCGGCGCCACCGATCCCGTGTTGATGGTGATCCGGCGCGCGCTGTCCGAGGGGGTCGCGGCGCTGAACGAGGCGACCGACTGGCTGCTGCAGACCTTCCCGTACAACGTCAAGGCTGCCTCCGCCGGCGCCGTGCCCTATCTGAAACTGTGGGGCACCGTGGCGGGCGGCTGGCAGATGGCCCGTGCCGCGCTGATCGCGAAGCAGCGTATCGATGGCAACGCCCCCGACCTGCAGTTCTATCAGGGCAAGCTGATCACCGCGCGCTTCTACGCGGAACACATCCTGCCGCAAGCGTTCGCCTACAAGCAGGCGATCGTCAACGG
>JAEZCG010000169.1 GCA_023430065.1 Pseudomonadota bacterium
CATCACTACGTGGCAATCACAGCGTGCATGCGAAAAATGTTGGTCATTCTCAATGCGATGCTCAAAACCCAGACACCCTGGCAAACACCGCAGATAGCTTGACTTTCAACGCAGTTGCTCTGTGTTAAAACGATGTCCTCTGTGTTAAAGCGATCTCGTGTTCCTTGGTGCCCTGAGTGGCTAATGCCGTATCGGAGTTGACGTGAACCTCTCCGAACCGTTCATCCGCCGCCCGGTCATGACGCTGCTGGTCATGGTCGGCCTGCTCGCCTTCGGCATCCTCGCCTACCGTAAGCTGCCGGTGGCGCAGCTGCCCAACGTCGACTTCCCCACGCTGCAGGTACGCGCGGAGCTGCCCGGCGCAAGCCCGGAAACGATGGCCACCGCGGTGGCCACCCCGCTGGAGAAGCAGTTCTCGACCATTGCGGGGCTGGAGCAGATGACCTCTTCCAGCACCCAGGGCACCACGCAGATCACCCTGCAGTTCGAGCTGGACCGCGACATCGATGCCGCGGCGCAAGACGTCCAGACCGCGATCTCGCTCGCGCGCCGCCAGCTGCCGCCCGACATGACGGTGCCGCCGTCCTATCGCAAGGTCAACCCGGCCGACCAGCCGATCTACTACCTCGCCCTGACTTCCAACACCCTGCCCCTGTACCGCGTCAACGACTACGCGGAGACGCTCATGGCGCAGCGCATCTCCATGGTCAGCGGCGTGGCGCAGGTGCTGGTGTACGGCTCGCAGGCCTACGCCGTGCGCGTGCAGGTCGACCCCAAGGCGCTGGCCGCCCGCGGCATCGGCATCGACGAAGTCGAGCGCGCGCTCGCCCAGAACAACCCGAATCTGCCCACCGGCGTGCTGCAGGGGACAGACCGCTCCGCTTCGGTGATGACCAACAGCAAGCTGCAGGACGCGGCAGGCTTCGCCGAGGTCATCGTCGCCTATCGCAACGGGGCGCCGGTGCGCGTGAAGGACATCGGCCAGGCGGTGGACAGCGTGCAGAACGATCGCGTGGCGGCGTGGTTCAACGACAGGCGAGGCATCCTGCTGGGCATCCAGCGCCAGCCGGGCACCAATACGATCGAGGTGGTCGAGCGCATCAAGGCGCTGATGCCGACCTTCCGCGAGCAGGTGCCGCCAGGCGTGAACATCGACGTGCTGTTCGATCGCTCCGAGGGCATCCGCGATGCGGTGCACGAGGTGCAGTTCACGCTGATCCTGGCGCTGGTGCTCGTGGTGATGGTGATCTTCCTGTTCCTGCGCAACCTGTCCGCCACGATCATTCCCACCGCGGCGCTGCCCCTGTCCATCGTGGGCACCTTCGCCGTGATGGTCATGTTCGACTTCAGCATCGACACCTTGTCGCTGCTCGCGCTCACCCTGTGCGTCGGATTCGTGGTCGACGACGCCATCGTCGTGCTGGAGAACATTGCCCGCCATCTGGAGATGGGCAAGTCCCCGCTGGAGGCGACGCTCGAAGGCTCGCGCGAGATCGCCTTCACCGTCCTGTCGATGACGCTGTCCCTGGCCGTGGTGTTCGTTCCGGTGCTGTTCATGGGAGGTGTCGTCGGGCGCCTCCTGCACGAGTTCGCCATCACCATCATGGCGGCCATCCTGATCTCGGGCTTCGTCTCGCTCACGCTGACCCCCATGCTGTGCGGCCGCTGGCTGCGGCCCGAGCACGGTCGCCGCCACGGCCGTGCGTACATGGCGGTGGAGCGCGCCTTCGATGCGCTGCGCGACGGTTACGGGCGCACCCTGCGCGCGACCATGCGCGCCCCGCGCGTGACCATGCTCGTGTTCGCGCTCACCAGTGCCGGGGCCATCTGGCTCGGGGTGACGATCCCCAAGGGCTTCCTGCCCGCGGAGGACACCGGGCAGCTGTTCGCGTTCACCGAGGGGCCGCAGGACATCTCGTTCGAATCGATGTATCGCCAGCAGCAGATCGTCGGGGCGAAGATCCGCGAATACCCCCACGTGCGCGACACCATGTCCTTCATCGGCGTGGGCGGCTCGAGCCTGCAGATGAATCTCGGACGTATCGTCATCACCCTCGACCCGCGTAGCGAGCGCCCGTCCGCCGACGAGATCATGCAAACGCTGCGTCCGCAGCTGAGCGACATCCCAGGTATGAAGGTATTCCTGCAGAACCTGCCGACCATCCGGCTGGGCGGCGTGATCACCAAGAGCCAGTATCAGCTCGCGCTGCAGAGCGCCGACCTGGACGAGCTGTACGAGTGGGCCCCGAAGATCGAGGCGCGGATGCGCTCGATCCCCGGCATCCAGGACGTCGCCTCCGATCTGCAGATCCGGAATACTCAAGTGGAGATCCGCATCCTCCGCGACAAAGCGTCCGCACTCGGCATCACGCCCGAGCAGATCGAGAATGCGCTGTTCAATGCGTACGGCTCGCGGCAGGTTTCCACCATCTACACACCGAGCAACGAGTTCTGGGTCGTACTCGAACTCGCGCCCCAGTACCTGCGCGAGGCGTCGACGCTCGACCTGCTGCATGTGCGCTCCTCCAGGGGACAACTGGTTCCCCTGGGAGCGGTCGCGAGCATCGAGACCTCGATCGGCCCGTTGTCGATCAACCATCTGGGACAGCTTCCCGCGGTGAACCTGTCGTTCAACCTCGCACCCGGGGTCGCGCTGAGCGAGGGCGTCGAACGGGCCAGCGCCGCCATCGCGGAGTTGCGCGCACCTGCGACACTCAGCACCCTGTTCCAGGGCACCGCTCAGGCCTTCCAGGATTCGCTGGTCGGCATGCCCATGCTGCTGGTCATGGCGGTATTCGTCATCTACCTGATCCTGGGCATCTTGTACGAGAGCCTGATCCATCCGCTCACCATCCTCTCCGGGCTGCCCTCGGCGGTACTGGGTGCGCTGCTCACGCTGTGGCTGTTCCATCCCGAACTGGATATCTACGGCTGGGTGGGCCTGCTCATGCTGATCGGCATCGTGAAGAAGAACGCGATCATGATGATCGACTTCGCCATCGAACGGCAACGCGACGGGGCCGGTTCGCCGGCGGAAGCGATCTTCCAGGCGGCGCTGACACGCTTCCGCCCGATCATGATGACCACCATGGCGGCCCTGGTCGGCACCCTGCCGATCGCCCTGGCGTTCGGCGGCAGCGCCGAGGCGCGCCGTCCGCTGGGGCTGGCGGTGGTCGGCGGCCTGGTGGTCTCGCAGGTCCTGACGCTCTACATCACGCCCGTCATCTACGTCTACATGGAACGCTTCCAGACGTGGTGGTCGGGCCGCCGCGGGATGCGGCCGAGCCGCGCACCGGCATGACTTGATCTAAATCAGAGGGAGCGCGCGCGGGCGGCCGCGCCGCCGGCGCGCGTCCTATCATTCCGGCACACACCTCCGGAGGAGATCATGGAAGACAGCGTGAAGTACGTGCTCGACGAGAGTCAGATCCCGCGCACCTGGTACAACATCGCGGCGGATCTGCCCACGTCCCTTCCCGCGGTGCTGCATCCCGGCACACAGCAGCCGGTCGGCCCCGGCGATCTCGCCCCGCTGTTCCCGATGTCGCTGATCATGCAGGAGGTCAGCACCGAGCGTGAGATCGAGATTCCCGATCCGGTGCGGGAGGTATACCGGCAATGGCGTCCCGCTCCACTGTTCCGGGCGCGGCGGCTGGAACAGGCGCTGCAGACGCCGGCGCGGATCTACTACAAGTACGAGGGGGTGAGCCCGGCAGGCAGCCACAAGCCCAACACGGCGGTGCCGCAGGCCTTCTATAACAAGGAAGCCGGGGTCAAGCGCATCACCACCGAAACCGGCGCGGGACAGTGGGGCTCCTCGCTGGCCTTCGCGGGTGCGCTGTTCGACCTGGAGATCCAGATCTTCATGGTCAAGGTTTCGTACAACCAGAAGCCCTACCGCCGCGCACTGATGGAGACCTACGGCGCCCGCTGCATCGCCAGCCCTTCGATGGAGACGGAAGTCGGACGCCGCATCCTCGGGGCCACGCCCGACAGCAACGGCAGCCTCGGCATCGCCATCTCCGAGGCAGTCGAGATTGCCGCGCAACGCGACGACACCAAGTACGCGCTGGGCTCGGTACTGAACCACGTTCTGCTGCACCAGACGGTGGTGGGCCAGGAGGCGATGAAGCAGCTCGAGCTGGCCGACGATTACCCCGACGTCATCGTCGCCTGCACCGGCGGCGGCTCGAATTTCGCGGGCATCGCCTTCCCCTTCATGGGCGAGGAATTGCGCGGTGGGCGCAAGGTGCGCGTCGTCGCCGTGGAACCCGCCGCCTGCCCGAGCCTCACGCGCGGCAAGTACGCCTACGACTTCGGCGATACCGGACATCTGACACCGCTGGTGAAGATGCACACGCTCGGCTCGACCTTCATGCCGCCGGGATTCCACGCAGGCGGCCTGCGCTATCACGGCATGGCACCGCTGGTCTCGCACGTCAAGGAACTGGGGCTGATCGAGGCGCGGGCCTACCATCAGACCGCATGCTTCGAGGCGGGCGTTTTCTTTGCGCGCCACGAGGGCATCGTCCCCGCACCGGAGGCGAATCACGCCGTGAAGGGTGCGATCGACGAGGCCTTGCGCTGCAAGGAGGAGGGCGTGAGCCGGGCGATCCTGTTCAACCTGTGCGGCCACGGCCACTTCGACATGCAGGCCTACGCCGACTACTTCGCCGGCAAGCTGGTCGACCTCGACTACGACGAGCAGGAACTGGCGATGGCGCTGTCGGGGCTGCCAAGCGTGAAGGAGGCGGCGTAGGCCGCACCGGATGCCGGCGTGTGCCGGCACGAGGAGCGGGTTGCTGGAGCCGGTGCTCGCCGGCGGTCGGAGCCGATCAGGATGCCATCAGCCTGCCGCTGTAATCGGTCGCCGGCTCGCGCACCAGCGTGACGGGCACGTCCGCCAAGTGCAGCACTTTGGTCGATACGGAGCCGAGCAGCATGCCCATGAGCTTGCCGTGTCCGCGCGTGCTCATGACGATGGCGTCGCACTCGAGTTCGCGTGCGCGCGCGGCAATGATCTCCGCTGCATCGCCCACGGCGCGGTGCACCGTGAACGACACGCCAGCCTTGCGCAGCAGATCCACGGCCGCCGCCAGCGCCTTGTCGCTCGCCTCGTAGTAATAGGTGTCCACGTCCACCGGCGCCAGTTTCGCCATGCCCGTCCCCGAAAAGAGATCGGCCTGCACGTTGAGCAGGTGAATCTCGCGTGCGGCACCGGCCTTCGCGAGCCGGATCGCCTCCTTGACCGCTGCCTCCGCACGCACGGAACCATCGACCGGAACGAGTATTTTTTGCATGCTTCTCCTCCATCGGGCTGGTGAATGCGTATTTGAGCGCGTACGCGCGGTCACGGCAACGATCCAGATCAAACATGGCGAACCACGCGCGGATGCACGGTTGCGCGACAATCGCCTTGCCCTTTCCCGCCGCCCGCAATGCGCGTGTCCCGCCTACAACGCCTGGTTCTCGTCGCGATCGCGCTGCTCTGCGTCGTCTCGCTGGGAGGAGCGAGCTGGATTGCCTGGCGCCTGGGTCCGATCGGTTCTGCGTATACAGCGAAGACCGTGTGCACCGCCGTGTTCGTCTCCGGCCGGGACCCGCGCGCGGTCTACGACGAGGACGTGGTGAAGGACAACCACCCGCTGCTCGCTCTGACGCGCGTGCGCGTCGATGGCGGGCAGTCGGCGGTGCGCGCGGATTTCCTCGGCCTTCGACCGCGGCGCGCGCGGCATGTCCCAGGACGCGGCTGCACCCTGGAGT
>JAEZCG010000174.1 GCA_023430065.1 Pseudomonadota bacterium
GCGGGCGGATTGGTGTGCGAGATGTAGCGGCCGCGCACGCCCATCACCGCCTTGCGCGCGGCCGGCGTCAGGTCCTTGATGAAGATGGTAAGCTTGAGCACGTCCTCGAACGTCGCGCCGGCCGCGCCGAGTGCGAGCTTGAGGTTCTCGAACACCTGCACGGCCTGCGCCTCGATGTCGCCGCGCCCCACGATGCTGCCCTCTGCATCGACCGCCACCTGGCCGGCGATGAACACCATCGTGCCGCGCCCGCAGGCGGCATTGGAGTACATGCCCAGCGGCTTCAGGCCGGGCGGGTTGACGAAGCGCTTGTGTGCCATCGATCGCCTCCTCGCTGTGGCGCCGATTATGTTGCGTGATAATACCTTCGAAGACCAGCAACGGTGCACGCCAGGATGGCAGCATCCTTGCGCAGCGGAATGGAGGACCAACCACATGTCGGCCACACACGAAGGCGGATGTCTGTGCGGTGCGGTGAGGTACCGCGCGACCGGACAGCCGGTGCGGGCGACGGTATGCCACTGCACGTTCTGCCAGCGCATCACCGGCAGCGCGTTCGGGGTGTGGACGACCTACCGCAAGGAGCAGGTCGCGATGTCGGGTGAGCTCGGCAGCTACGAGCACCGCTCCGACGAGAGCGGCCGCTGGATCAGGATGGAGTTCTGCCCGCGCTGCGGGACGAGCATCGGCGCCACCTTCGAGCGCTCGCCGGAGCTGCGCTCGCAACTCGCCGGCACCTTCGACGATCCGAGCTGGATCGACATCAGCCGGCATATCTGGACGCGGTCGGCCCAGCACTGGGTGCCGATCCCCGAGGGTCCGCCGCGCTTCGAGAAGCAGGCGGTCTAGCCGGTTCCATTCCACCGGAGCGCAGGGTGTGATTCAGGACTGAGTCTTGGTGTCTGGTGGATGCGCCGAGCGCCCCTTGTGCAGGCTCGACCCCGCTGCCGCTTACTTGCCGTATCCCAACTCCCGCTGGTGCCGAATGCGCAGCACACGCACCAAGTCGCGTTGCGGATAAAAGCGGTACAAGGCGAGAAATCCGCCGCTGCCCTGTGAGATCACCAATTCCCGGATTTCACGGCGTACCACCCGCCCGATCATCGGATGATCATGCAGGACGTGCGTGGCCTGGAGTACTTTCTCGATCTGGACTGCAGCGATGTAAGCCGCTTCCGGCCCGTGGAACGCTCGTATGCGCTCGAGATCTTCCAGCGCAGTGACCGTGAACGTTACTTGCGCCAAGTCCTGGGCTTCGGCCGCCTGACCGCCTTGCCTTGCGCAAGGTCCGCCATATAACGGTAGACATCCTCGGCGGCGTAATAGAGGCCGGTACGCTCGGCGTCTTCGTCGGCCTCAATTGCCTCCTGAACGAACGCCTCGTACAACTCGGCGCGCGAAGTTTCCCGCTCGATGGCATCTACCATGAAGGCATGCGGCGTCTTGCCCGCCGCTTCGGCAGCGGCTTCGACACGAGTCTTCAGGTCCTCGGGCAACTTCAGGCTGGTGGCTACAGTCGGCATGGTAGTCGTACGGTAATACCGTCACGCGGCAAGGTCAAGCGGTAGGCTGCCTGCGGCTTCATTGACGGCTGATCGATCGCGTGCGACGCGTGAATATCACCAATTCCCGGCGTACCACCCGGCCGGTGATTGCTGCAAGCGAGGATCCCTCGCCTTCTGCTCGGGATGACACCGCAAGAGATGCCATGCTGCGTGGTGGCGCCTCGCTCGCGTCGTGGCCATCCTGGGGACCACGATGTCATTCCGAGCGTAGCGCGAGCGCAGCGAGGAAGCCTCAGGGTGGAGGCTGCAAAGCGTGGACCCCTCACTGCGTTCGGGATGACACCGCAATAAAGGCCATGCTGTGTGGTGGCGCCTCACCAGCGTCGTGGCAATCACCGTAAGAGAGGCCACCCTGCGTGGTGGCGCTCACCAGCGCCGCGGCACTCCTGGGGACCACGGTGTCATTCCGAGCGTAGCGCAAGCGGAGCGAGGAATCTTCGGGGTGGAGGTTGCAAAGCGAGGATCCCTCACTCGGGATGACAGCGTGGTGTTTGCTCAATTGTTCGCGGCAGCCGCGGCCTGTGCCGCCCGGGTCTCGCGCTGCGTGAACTCGGCGTAGGCGCGGCTCATCGCAATGGCATACTCGTGGCGCTGCGCATCGCGCACGCGTTCGAACTCGCCTTCCTTGTACTCGCCCTTCTCGTTCTTCTTGATGGCCTGGTCGCGCTCGGCCTCGTACTTGGCGAAATTGGCGGCGCGGGCGTCGAGGTAATCGGGATCGGTGCTGACTCTCATGGTGGTAAACCTTTGATGTGGGTAAGTTGTCTCGCGTCGAACGACACGAGGCGGACGAGCCGGCGGTGCGGCACCCCTCCTTTATGAGGCTTTGCGGCGCACATTGCAACCCCGGAAGCCGATAGAGCGGATGTGAGGTCCCACGGCGCAGTCGATGGCCTGGAAAGCCGCAACGCCCGCCGGATTGCCGCCCCGCCCGTCTTAAAACCCTCTCGACTCGCCGTGCATCGCCCCGCCCTTCTGGCTTTGCAGTTCGTCCAGCATGCGGCCGATCTTCGCGTGCACGGACGGCTCCTTTCCCTCGGCGCAGTCGCGTAGCTCCTGGGCGGAGAAGCTCTGCTCCACCGACTTGCCGTCGGACGTCATGATCACGACGGGGACGGGATCCATCAGGTGGGCGAAGTCCTGATCCTCGTTCCATTCCAGGCGCAGGCTGGGGAGCTGGCGCGCGGACGCTTCGTCCAGAATGGCTTTCTCGACGGCAGCGATGCCGTCGACGGTGCTGGGTTGGGTGGGCATGCTCGCCTCCATCGGCAGTGCACTCGCGCGTCGAGGCGGCAAGTGGCGCTCCGGGCGGTTAGCGGAAAGGCTGCCGGTATCAGAGCGAGGATCCCTCGCCTTGGGCTCGGGATGACACCCGCAAAAAGGGTGGCAGCGCGTGGTGGCGACCCGCCAGCGTGGTCCCGAAATTTACAACCGACCTACTGCGCCTCCGCCACCATGGCGTTCATCAGCGACCCCGTGTCGGCGAGCGTCTGCGCGTCGAGAGACTTCAGCGTGATGGCGTATCGGTTGTTCACGACGATGAACGGCACGCGGTCGAGTTGGAACTTGTTCGCGGCGTACTGCGCCATCCTCATCTGCTCACGCGTGCGCGGAGACAGGTACGCCCGCCTCATCAGGTCGCCGCGCACGTCGTTCGCTTGCGCGAACGCCGCGAGCTCCTCGGCCCCACCGAACTTGTAATGCTTGTCGTGGATCGCCGCGATCAGTCGCGGACCCAGCGTCTCGGTCACCCCGAGGCGCTTGAAGGCATAGTAGGCGCGCGCGGCCTCCTGAACAGCCTTGTTGTCCCACGCCACGTGGAGGCGGAAGACGAACACCTTGCTGCGCTGACTCCAGTCGTCGAGAAACGCATCGATCGTCTCGCACGGTCTGCAGGTATAGCTGAAGAAATAGGTCACCCGCGGACCGCCCGAGGCAGAGGGCTTCATCGGAGGTGACGAGTAGGCGCGACACTCGATGTTCGGGTTGGCGGTCGGTGGGCAGGCGGGCGGCGCAGCGGGCGGCTCCCGGGCAGGCTCCTGGGCTTGTGCGGGCAACGCCAGGACGAACAGGGCGCCGAACACCGCGAACAGAGCACGACGGTTCATGGACCCATCCTCCGGATCGAGGCGTCGACCTCGAACTCGTTGTTCAGCCCACCCACGAGCGCACCGGCATCGGGAATGTCGGCCTCGACCTCAACGACCACGTCCAGTCTGGGCGGCACCAGCTTCAACCTCCACCGGTATTGGTGGCGCGTGCACGCATCCCCGCACAGTTTCGATGCCCAGGTCCGTGCGGCCGGCTGAGCCTCCAAACAGGCGCCCAGGGCAGCGACCAGTTGCTCGACGAGGTCGACGTAGCGCTGACTGGCTTCGGCATCGACCTGGTAGGCCTCGCCGCGATAGTCCTGGTTGATCAGCTTGCACGACAGGGATCGATCGGTGCTGACCCGTTGCGTCGACAGCGCGATGAGCTGGCAGCCGCTGAAGGGAGCAGTCGACCCGGTCACCTCGAAGCGCAGCAGCTTCGATTCGAACGTCGAGTCCGCGGCCTTCGCCGTCTTGATCTCGGCACCCTCACGGTTCTCGAAATCGAACACGGCGTCGTCGATGAGGACTTTCAGGTTCGCGCATTCCTCGGCCGACAGCGACATCCCGGCGGCGGAAGCCAGGCGGTCGGAGAGGCCCAGGCTGCAGCAGAGGATGACGCCGGCAAATAGCGGCTGGACGCGGGACAAGGAGGTGCGGGCCACTGTTGTTCTCGGTTTGTTTTGCCGGGATTGTAACCGGCGCAGGGCCGGCATACGGTGTCATTCCGAGCGTAGCGCGAGCGCAGCGAGGAATCCTCGGGGTGGACACTGCAGATCGAGGATCCCTCACTGCGCTCGGGATGACACCGCAAGAGAGGCCGTGCCGCATGGTGGCGCCTCACCAGCGCCGCGGCAAGCCTGATGACCACGGTGTCATTCCGACGCCGCGGAAAGCCTGATGACCACGGTGTCATTCCGAGCGCAGCGAGGAATCCTCGGGGTGGAGGCTGCAGAGCGAGGATCCCTCGCCTTCGGCTCGGGATGACACCGTAAGAGAAGCCGTGCCGCGTGGTGGCGC
>JAEZCG010000182.1 GCA_023430065.1 Pseudomonadota bacterium
GCCTTGCTCGGCGGCAGGGTCGACGTACCGGCGGCCGCGCCCTGCGCAGGCGTTGCCAGCCCTGCGGTGGCGCCGACGTCAGGTTCGGGAACGAAGGCGAGCATGCGCAGCAGGGTCATCGTGAAGCCGGCGAATTCATCGGGCGCCAGCATGAGCTCGCTACGGCCCTGCACCGCGATCTGATAGTAGAGCTGGAGGTCTTCCGCGGCGAACGCGTTCGCCATGGCCTCGAGTCGAGCCCGGTCGGGAACCTCCGGGTCGATCGCCTCGGGCACCACCTGAAACAGCGCCAGACGATGCAACAGGGCCGCCAGATCCTGCAGCGCGCTTTCGAACGATACCGCGCGTGCCTGCATGGCTTCGGCCGCGGCGATCAGTTCCGGCCCGGCACCGCGCGATAGCGCATCCAGCAACTGGAACAGGTACTCCTCGCCGATGGTGCCGAGCATCTCGCGCACGGCCGGCTCGAGCACCTTGCCAGCCCCATGCGCGATGGCCTGGTCGAGCAGGCTCAGTCCGTCGCGCATGCTGCCCTGTGCGGCGCGCGCGATCAGCGCCAGCGCCCCGGGTTCGAACTCGACCTGCTCCTGCCCGAGCACGTGTGCCAGTTGCTCGCGTATCTGTGCCTGCGGGATCTGCTTGAGATTGAACTGCAGGCAGCGGGAGAGCACCGTCACCGGCACCTTCTGCGGGTCGGTGGTGGCGAGGATGAACTTGACGTGCTCGGGCGGTTCCTCGAGCGTCTTGAGCATGGCATTGAAAGCCGAGCGCGACAGCATGTGCACTTCGTCGATGATGTACACCTTGAAGCGGGCGCGGGTCGGGGCGTAGAGGGCGTTCTCCAGCAGCTCCCGCATCTGGTCGACCTGGGTATTGGATGCGGCGTCCAGTTCGATGAGGTCGACGAAGCGCCCCGCGTCGATCTCCCGGCACGTGCTGCATTCGCCGCAGGGACTGGCGGTGACGCCGGTCTCGCAGTTGAGCGCTTTCGCCATCACGCGCGCGAGCGTGGTCTTACCCACGCCGCGGGTGCCGGTCATCAAGTACGCGTGGTGGAGACGGTTCTGCTCCAGGGCGTTGCGCAGGGCGCGCACCACGTGCTCCTGGCCGACCAACTCGGTGAAACTGCGCGGTCGCCACTTGCGGGCCAGTGCGAGCGTCACGGCGCCACCGATCGCACGAGGGCGGCACGGGCGTTAGCCCGCGCCGCGCGGATGGGGTGGCGAGCCGTTCCCCCGGCACTTGCAGTCAGTAGCTGTGGCTGCTTCCTTCCGGACCTGACCAGATTCACTACCCTGCAATGCGGGGCGGCCCGCCATTGAAACTCGCGCGCCGCCGACGGTGCGCGGTCGCATTGGCGCAGCGACCGGTTGCCGATGGGCATGCGCGCGTCGTCCCCCTCAGGCAGGGACGACGGGAATCTTGCCGATCCGTGCGCGCCAGTGCGCAGGACCGGTTTCGTGCACGGACTCGCCGCTTGCATCGACCGCTACGGTCACCGGCATGTCCTTCACTTCGAACTCGTAGATCGCCTCCATCCCCAGATCGGCGAATGCGACGACGCGCGACGACTTGATGGCCTTGGACACCAGGTAGGCGGCGCCCCCGACCGCCATCAAGTACACCGCCTTGTGCCGGCGAATCGCCTCGATTGCCACCGGCCCCCGCTCGCCCTTGCCCACCATTCCCAGCAGGCCGGTCTTCTCGAGCATCATGTCGACGAACTTGTCCATGCGCGTCGCGGTCGTCGGTCCGGCAGGTCCAACGACCTCGTCTCGCACGGGATCGACCGGGCCCACGTAATAGATGAAGCGCCCGCGCAGATCCACGCCCTCGGGAAGGCCCTTGCCTTGGGCGAACAGATCGGCGATGCGCTTGTGCGCGGCGTCGCGGCCGGTGAGCAGCTTGCCGGACAGCAGCAGCGTCTCGCCCGGCTTCCACTGCGCGATGTCCTCGCGCGTGACGGTAGCCAGATCGACCCGACGTGCGCTCGGCGACGGCGCCCACTCGACCTTCGGCCAGCGCGACAGATCCGGGGATTCCAGCCGGGCCGGACCGCTGCCATCCAGGGTGAAGTGCGCATGGCGGGTGGCCGCGCAGTTCGGAATCATGGCCACCGGCAGGGATGCCGCATGCGTCGGATAGTCGAGGATCTTCACGTCCAGCACCGTGCTCAGTCCGCCCAGGCCCTGCGCGCCGATGCCGAGCGCGTTGACCTTGTCGAAGATCTCGATGCGCAGCTCTTCCAGCCGGTTCTTCGGCCCGCGCGCCTTGAGTGCGTGCATGTCGATCGGCTCCATCAGCGCTTCCTTGGCCAGCACCATGGCCTTTTCCGCGCTGCCGCCGATGCCGATGCCCAGCATGCCCGGCGGACACCATCCCGCGCCCATGGTCGGCACCGTCTTCACCACCCAGTCCACGATGCTGTCGGAGGGGTTGAGCATGACCAGCTTGCTCTTGTTCTCGGAACCGCCGCCCTTGGCCGATACCGTCACTTCGACCGTATCGCCGGGCACCACTTCCATGTGGATGACCGCAGGCGTGTTGTCCCGGGTGTTCTTGCGCGCACCGGCCGGATCCGCAACCAGCGAGGCGCGCAGCACGTTGTCCGGGTGGGTGTAGGCCCGCCGCACGCCTTCGTTGATCATGTCCGCCACGCCCATGGTGGCGCCGTCCCAGCGCACGTCCATGCCGATCTTGACGAACGCAACGACGATGCCGGTGTCCTGGCAGATGGGCCGCTTGCCCTCCGCGCACAGGCGCGAGTTGGTGAGGATCTGCGCGATGGCATCACGGGCTGCAGAGGATTGCTCCACTTCGTACGCCTTGCCCAGCGCCTCGATGTAGTCGAGCGGGTGGTAGTAGGAAATGAACTGCAGCGCGTCGGCGACGCTCTCGATGAGATCGGACTGTTTGATCGTGCTCATGGACCCGGACATGCCACGGCGAAGCAGGCCGCAGTCGGCGGCCTGGGACGAGCTCGCAATTGTACCATCGCGCCCCGCCGCGATACGCCCTCGGCGCGGCCGGCCAAGGGGCTTGCCGATATAATCCATCGCTGCATAGAACAGCACGGCAATCAAGGGGGAGTCGTCATGAGCACCATCGAATCGGTCCTGCAGGAGTCCCGCCTCTTTCCGCCCCCAGAGGGCTTCGTCCGCGATGCCAACGTCTCCGGCATGGCGGCCTACCAGGCGCTGTGCGACGAAGCCTCGCGCGACTACGAAGGCTTCTGGGGCCGGCTCGCACGCGAGCACCTGCTGTGGCACAGCCCGTTCACGCAGACCCTCGACGAGCGCGAAGCACCCTTCTTCAAATGGTTCGCCGACGGCCGGTTGAACGTCTCGTACAACTGCCTGGATCGCCACCTCGAGACGCAGCCCGACAAGGTGGCCATCGTATTCGAGGCCGACGACGGTTCGGTGACGAAGACCACCTACCGACAGCTCTACCACCGGGTGTGTCAGTTCGCGAACGCACTGAAGTCGCTCGGCATCCGCAACGGGGACCGCGTCGTCATTTACATGCCGATGAGCGTCGAGGCCGTCGTGGCCATGCAGGCCTGCGCCCGCATCGGCGCCACACACTCGGTGGTGTTCGGCGGATTCTCGGCCAAGAGCCTCCAGGAGCGCATCATCGATGCGGGTGCCGTGGCGGTGATCACGGCCGACGGCCAGATGCGCGGCGGCCGCGAGATCCCGCTCAAGCCGGCGGTGGACGAAGCCTTCTCCATGGGCGGCTGCGACGCGGTACGCAACGTGATCGTGTATCGCCGTACCGGCAGCGAGGTGCACTTTCACGCCTCGCGCGACAAATGGTGGCACGACGTCGTCCGCGACCAGCCCGACGTGTGCGAGCCCGAGTGGGTCGATGCCGAGCATCCGCTGTTCATCCTCTACACGTCCGGATCCACCGGCAAGCCCAAGGGTGTGCAGCACTCCAGCGCCGGCTACCTGCTACAGGCGATCCTGACCATGAAGTGGGCCTTCGACTACAAGCCGACCGACGTGTTCTGGTGCACGGCCGATGTCGGCTGGGTCACCGGCCACACCTATATCACCTACGGCCCGTTGGCCGTGGGTGCGACCGAGATCGTGTTCGAAGGCGTGCCGACCTGGCCGGATGCCGGGCGATTCTGGAAGATGATCCAGGACCACGCCGTGACCGTGTTCTATACCGCCCCGACCGCGATCCGCTCACTGATCAAGGCAGGCGCGGACCTGCCGAAGAAGTACGACCTGTCGAGTCTGCGGCTGCTCGGCAGCGTCGGAGAGCCGATCAATCCGGAAGCGTGGATGTGGTACTACACGACGGTGGGCGGCGGCCGCTGCCCGATCGTCGACACCTGGTGGCAGACCGAGACCGGCGGCCACATGATCACCCCCCTGCCGGGCGTGGTTGCCCTCAAGCCCGGCTCCTGCACCCTGCCGCTTCCGGGTGTCATGGCCGATGTCGTGGACGAGACCGGCCATAGCGTGGAGAAGGGCAAGGGCGGCATCCTGGTGATCAAGCGCCCGTGGCCGTCGATGATCCGCACCATCTGGGGTGACCCCGACCGCTTCCGGAAGAGCTACTTCCCGGAGGACTTCAAGGGCAAGTACTACCTCGCCGGCGATGGCGCCAATCGCGATCTGGACGGCTACTTCTGGATCATGGGGCGGATCGACGATGTGCTCAACGTGTCCGGCCACCGCCTGGGCACGATGGAGATCGAATCCGCGCTGGTCGCCAATCCGCTGGTGGCAGAGGCGGCAGTGGTCGGCCGGCCGCACGACGTCAAGGGCGAGGCGGTCGTGGCCTTCGTCGTGCTCAAGGGCGCGCGGCCGGACGGCAACGCGGCGAAGGAGATCGCGGCGAAGCTGCGCGACTGGGTCGGGCAGGAGATCGGGCCGATCGCCAAGCCCGACGAGATCCGCTTCGGGGAGAACCTACCCAAGACCCGGTCGGGCAAGATCATGCGCCGCCTGCTGCGTGCACTCGCCAACGGCGAGGAGATCACGCAGGACGTCTCGACGCTGGAGAATCCGGCCATTCTGGAGCAGTTGAAGGCCGCCGCGCGTTGAACGTGGTCGCCTTTACAGGCGCTGGAGTGGTGGTTTATCCTCTGCGCCCCTTCTGCGCGGGCCGTTTGGGCTCGCCGGCGGCAGCGGAGAGATGACCGAGCGGCTGAAGGTGCACGCCTGGAAAGCGTGTGTACGGCTAAAACCGTACCGAGGGTTCGAATCCCTCTCTCTCCGCCAGATCAGAAAAGCCGGCCTCGCGCCGGCTTTTTTGATCTGATGGGAGATAGAGGACGAGAAGCCTCGTCAGGGTTCGACTAGCACACCGCAGGTGTGCTGGACGCCCGCAGGGCGGTCCCGAGCGCCAGCGAGGGATGACGGATCGCCGTAAGGCGAGCCGGCACAATCCCTCTCTCTCCGCCAGCAAGTCTTGATATCGGAGCACGGTTGTATTTCGGCGCCCTGACGCCCGCCAGTGGCGGGCATCAGGCGACCCAATCGGTGTAGAGACGGCTCTGCCTGCTCATTTCGCCCATCAATGCGCCGTTGTCTCCGCCGCGCATTTCGGCGGTTGAGGATGAGTTCCACCAGGTGCGCTGTGCGCCCCTAGCCCTGCCACGAAGTGATATGCGGGGCGCTCGCCGCTCTCACGGAACCGCACTAAACAATGGGTTCTGCTTTACAGCGGTACTCGCCCGTCTACGTGGCGTAGCATGTTTCTTGTCAGGACCGCTCACGCTCTGATGCGTATCCCACGGTTCGCCATAGGGAAGCTCAGACGGGACAGCTACAGCTGCGACCCCAGCAGACCCGCCGCGTGCTCCATCAGCTTTTCCTGCCAGGGCCGGTTGTGCCATTCCTCAAGTTTCACTCGTCGCGAGCGTGCGAGGTCCTCCCGGAAGACCTCGGCCTGCCGGCGCGCGAACTGCGCGTCATAGACGTTGAGGTTGGCTTCGTCGTTAACCGCGAAGGAGCGGTTGTCAAAGTTGGTCGAACCCACCGACACCCAAAGGTCATCGACAATCATTACCTTGCAGTGAAACATAGTAGGCTGGTATTCGTAGATCTGTGCACCGGCCTGCAGCAGGCGGCCCCAGCTCGCCCGCGATGCTTTACGTACCACCTCGGTATCGATGTGCGGGCCGGGCGTGATGATCTGCACTTCAACGCCGCGCTTCAATGCCGCGACGAAAGTGCTGATCGCCACGTCGTCAGGCACGAAGTAGGCCATAGACAGTCGGATTGATTTGGTCGCCGCCGTGATCGACAGCAGATACATCAGTTGCATGCTCTCTGCGCCGCCACCCGGTGAACTGATGAACATCTGCGCCAGCGCTTTGCCCTGCGGCTGCAGCGGTGGGAAGTAGTCGGAGCCATGCAGCACCACGCCGGTCGCCTGCATCCAGTTGTCGACGAAGGCTGCCTGCAGCTGACCCACTGCCGGACCCTGCAGCAGGAAGTGCGTGTCGCGCCAGTGCTGCGGATCCTGCGCGTTGCCCAGCCAGACGTCACCGATGCCCACGCCCCCGGTAAATCCTGTCTTGCCGTCCACCACCAGCAGCTTGCGGTGGGTCCGGTTATTGAGCCAGCCTAGTGAATACCAGCGGGGCTTGTTGTAGCGTCGCACCTCCACCCCCGCGCGCCGCATCTCCTCTAGATGCGCCTCCACGAGCTTCTCGCTTCCGATCCAGTCCAGCAGCACGTGCACCTTCACGCCGGCCCGCGCCCGTTCGGCCAGCGCGGCGGCGAACTGCGCCCCAATCGAGCCGGACCAGTAGATATATGTCTCGAACGTGATCGTGCGCTGTGCCGAGCGGATTGCATTCAGCATAGCCGGAAAGATCTCGTCGCCGTTGATCAGTTCGCGCACGACGTTGCCATCCACCAGCGGCGGTCCGAGCAGCACGCCCATACTGCGCAGGAACTGCGGGTCGCTCGTTTCGTAGAGGTGCCCAAACTGGCGGTCGATCTGCTTGTCGCCGAGGCTCAGGTTGAGCACTAGCAGGACAGCGACGACGGTCGCGGCCATCGAGGCGGCGGCGATGTAGAGTTTGCGTGATAAACGCATGCGTACTAGTCGTACTGGTCGGATGACGCCCGCTTTGATCGAGCGCGAGATGCGCTACGGGTGCAAAAAGGGTTCCCGGAACCCGCGCTGGATTTTAATCGGCATCAGCCATTGACCTCAGCCGATGTCGCCGGTGAAAGTGAAGGGCTCGAAAAGACCCAGGTGAGTCACTACGCCCGTTCCGAGGTGATGCGATGGCGTCGACACGAGTTCTTCGAGATGATGTCTTAATGTTCTCCCACACCACTGAAGGCATTACAAGTTGCAGGATTTACGGTCAGCCCCTCCTAGGGTGCCCAGGTGGTTGAGGTCGCGGGCCCGGCCACCGTCCAGCAATTCCTCGTTCTGTAACCTAACGCCTCAGTTTTCCCCTACGTCGCAGGATAGTCCTTCTCCAAGACGATGGCACTCTGCTCTTCGCCAGATAAAAAAGCCGGCCTTGCGCCGGCTTTCCGGTCCTAGAACGGGACCGAGACCTTGAGCGCCCCTGCGTGAGAGTGCATCCGACTGGAGAACTGGCCGGTGTAGCCGACACGCAGATTCACCCCGTCCAGTTTGAGCAAATCCACTCCCAGCGAGATCTCGCCGACGTTTTTATCGTGCTTCCCCGTCACGGTGAACGGTGCGACACCGGCCGGGGCGCCCTGAAAGCTTGCCGAGACATCCGATGTGGTGTCGCCGAGCAGGCGGATCAGGCCGACTCTGAAGTATGGGCGCAGCAGCAGGTCACTCTCTCCGGCCCATTCACCCCCGATCTCGACTGCCGGACTGAGCGTGACATGAGTCTCGCTCTGGCTGCGCACATCCAGAGATGCCTGGCCTGCGGCGCGACTACAATCGCATGTATACGTATCCACGGCGTGACACTCACAGGTGGTCGAGCAGATGACCGGGCACGCTTCGAGACCGTTCGTGACGAGCGGCCTCCAGGGGTTGGACGCGATCCTCGGCGGCCTGCGGATCGGGGACAACGTCGTCTGGCGCGTGGAATGCGTCGATGCCTACCGCGCCTTCGTTACGCCCTATGTTGCCGCCGCCATGGCTGCGCGCCGTCGCGTCGTCTACATTCGATTCGCTTCCCATGCACCCGTCGTGGCGCCAGACATGGTGAGCGCGGTTCACGCGCTGGACGCCCTTACCGGATTCGAGTCGTTCACCGTCAGGCTGCACCGAATCATCGAGCAGGAAGGCAGGGACGTGTTCTATGTCTTCGACTGTCTGTCGGACCTGCTCGACGCCTGGGCGACGGACGCGATGATCGCCAACTTCTTCAAGGTGACGTGTCCCTACCTGTTCACCCTCGATACGGTGGCGTACTTCGCACTGCGGCG
>JAEZCG010000186.1 GCA_023430065.1 Pseudomonadota bacterium
GCTCGCGCCCCCGCCGCTCCCGCCACCAACCTGTGCCGGCGACACTCGCGCCGATCAGCAGAAAGGCGATGTGCGGCATGCCTGGAATCAGGCCGAGCACGCCTAGGATTCCGCCGGTGATGTAGAGCACCTGTGGACGGCTTCCGAGCTGCTCGAGCAGTTGCGCATTGAGATCCTGCTCGGCCGAGACGCGCGTCACCAGGATGCCCGCAGCAGTCGAGATCACCAGGGCCGGCACCTGCGCCACCAGACCGTCGCCGATGGCGAGCAAGGTGTAGATCCCCGCAGCCTCGCCGAGCCCGAGGTCGTGCTGCGCGGTCCCGACGATGAGCCCGCCGATCACGTTGATCAGCATGATGATGATCCCGGCGACGGCATCGCCGCGAACGAACTTGCTGGCGCCGTCCATGGCGCCGTAGAACTCCGCCTCCTTGGCGACCTCCTGGCGGCGTCTGCGCGCCTCGGCTTCGCCGATCAGGCCGGCGTTGAGGTCGGCATCGATGGCCATCTGCTTGCCCGGCATCGCGTCCAGCGTAAAGCGCGCGGCCACCTCGGCGATGCGCCCGGCACCCTTGGTGATCACCACGAAATTGATGATCACCAGGATGATGAAGACGATCAGGCCGACGGCGTAGTTGCTGCCGACCAGGAAGTGGCCGAAGGCCTCGATCACCTTGCCGGCGGCGTCCGGCCCGGTGTGGCCCTGCATCAGCACCACGCGCGTGGACGCCACGTTCAGCGACAGCCGCAGCAGCGTGGTGAGCAGCAGGACGGTCGGAAAGAGGGAGAAGTCGAGCGGCTTGAAGACGTACAGCGCGATCAGCAGCACCAGCATCGACATCGCGATGTTGAAGGTGAACAGCAGGTCGAGCGCGATGGGCGGCAGCGGCAGCACCATCATCGCGAGGATCATCACGATGAGCAGCGGGCCGGCCATCTGCTGCATGCCCGGTCGACCGATGTCCACGCGCGCCTCTGCCATCTAGCGGCCCTCTGCGGCGTTCATGCCGACTCCCCGGCGGGTCCTTCGCCCGGATCCATGCCGGCCGGCACCTGCACGCTCGGCTCGCGCGGCGCCTCGCCGCCGGCGCTGCGGAAGCGCCGCAGCTGGTAGACCCAAGCGAGGACCTCGGCGACGGCGTTGTACAGGCTCGCAGGGATCTCCCGCCCCAGCTCCGCATGCACGTACAAGGCACGCGCCAGGGGCGGCGCACGCAGGACGGGAACATTGGATGCGCGCGCCAGTTCCATGATCCGCTCGGCCACCAGCATCGATCCCTTCGCCACCACGCGCGGCGCGCCGCTGCGTCCCTCGAGATAACGCAGCGCCACCGCGTAGTGGTCGGGGTTGGTGACCACCACGTCCGCCTTGGGTACCTCGGCCATCATGCGACGGCGCGCCGCCTCCCTCTGCAGGGAGCGGATGCGTGCCTTCACCTGGGGATCGCCTTCCGTCTCCTTGTTCTCCTGGCGCACCTCCTCCTTGGTCATGCGCAGCTGGCGCGCATGGTCCCAGAGCTGGAACGGCACGTCGACGACGACGACGAGCAGCAGGCCGCCGGCAACCACGATGAAGGTGAATCCGAGCAGTTGGGCCAGGTGCGCGAGACCAGGCTCGATCGACTCGTTGGCCAGCGCGACGATCTCGCCCCGCTCGGCCCAGACCGCCCAGGCGGCGATTCCCCCGACGAGCACGGCCTTGAGCACCGCCTTGCCGAGTTCGATCAAGCCGTGCAGCGAGAAGATGCGGCCCAGTCCTCGCGCCGGATTGAGCCGCGCGAAATCGGGTTGCAGCGCTTCGACGCTGAACAGCCAGCCACTGATGGCCACCGAGGCGGCGATGGCCGCCACGGCGACCAGGAGAAACCAGGGCGCGAGTCCGAGCAGGGCGCCCAGGCTGCCGTCGAACAGCCGCATACCGAGCTGGCTGGTGTCGAAGGCGCTGCCGCGGTCGATCGTCAGGCCCGAGCGCACCACCTGCGTGAGCGCATGCATGAGCGGCCCGCCGAGGAATAGCAGGCCAGCCCCCGCGGCAATCAACACGGCAAACGTCGTCAGCTCGGGAGAACGAGGGACCTGGCCCCGGGCACGGGCCTGCTCCAGGCGTCTTGGTGACGCAGGTTCTGTTCGTTCGAGATCGCTGTCCTCGGCCATCCCCGCCCCGCCGGCCGGCGCGATGCCGGCTCGGATTCTGGCTCGTGCGCCGCGAGGCCCCCCCTGGCCACGCGTTCGCCGCCTTCTGCGCGCGAGTCTAGCACGCTTGCGCGGTCAGTTACGCAATATCTGCGCTCATGGTGCGGGGCTAACCACAACATTTAGTAGCGGGACGTACATGAGAGGTGCACGACGTTCGCCGCCGGCTGCGCCACAGGGACGAGCGCGCCAGGCGACTCGTGCGAACTCGTGGGTTTCGGACTACACTCTGGCGCAATCCGAGGGGACGGTCCAACCGACCGCGCCTCGAACGGCCCCGCTAGAGGGCCGTGTCCGATCGGCACTCCTGCTGCTCGGCTCCACGTGGGCCGAGCCCTCGGCGCAACCTCTTCGCGCCCGCCAGGCCATTACTACAAGAACAACGCGTCGCTCCACTCGAGGCCGTCATCACGGCGCCGCCTCACTGGCAACGGCTTCGCGCTCCCGCTCCTCGGGCAGCGCTACGTTCCATACAAATCATCGTGGGAGGATTTCGTGAACAGATCTCGCATCGTGAGTGTGTTGATGCTGCTGACGGCAACATCGACGCCCGGCATTGTCGCCGGGAACGACGAACTGGCGAAGCTCAGCTCGGATCCCGGCAACTGGGTCATGCAGGCGGGCAACTTCGCCAATCACCGCTACAGCGAACTGAAGCAGATCGACAAGGACAACGTCGGCAAACTGCAGGTCGCGTGGATGTTCTCCACCGGCGTACTGCGCGGGCACGAGGGATCACCGCTCGTCATCGGGGACACGATGTATCTGCACACCCCTTTCCCGAACAACGTATTCGCGATCGATCTCCCGACGCAGAAGATCAAGTGGAAGTACGCACCGAGGCAGGACAGCGCGGTCATTCCACAGATGTGCTGTGACACGGTCAACCGCGGGCTCGCCTACGCCGACGGCAAGGTATTCCTGCAACAAGCGGACAGCATGCTGGTGGCGTTGGACGCGAACAGCGGGCAGGTCGTCTGGAGCGTCAAGAACGGTGATCCGAAACTGGGGGCGGTGAACACCAATGCACCTCACGTGTTCAAGGACAAGGTGATCACCGGCATTTCCGGCGGTGAGTGGGGCGTGCGCGGTTACCTGTCTGCCTACGACATGAAGACCGGAAAGCTCGTGTGGCGCGGCTACAGCACCGGACCCGATGCGGAGATGCTCGTCGACCCGGACAAGACCATGACGTGGACCGACGGTCGAATGCAGCCGGTCGGGCGGGACTCCAGCCTGAAGACCTGGCAAGGCGATCAGTGGAAGATCGGGGGCGGCACCACGTGGGGTTGGTACAGCTACGACCCTGATCTGAATCTCGTGTACTACGGCACCGGCAACCCCAGCACCTGGAATCCCGCGCAGCGGCCTGGTGACAACCGCTGGTCGATGGCGATCTGGGCACGGGACCTCGATTCGGGCAAGGTCAAGTGGGTGTATCAGATGACCCCGTTCGACGAGTGGGACTTCGACGGCATCAACGAGATGATCCTGGCCGATCTCGACGTCAACGGCAAGGCGCGGAAGGTCCTCGTGCATTTCGACCGGAACGGCTTCGGCTACACCCTGGATCGCGTAACCGGCGAACTGCTGGTCGCGCAGAAGTACGACCCGGCGGTGAACTGGGCGACGCACGTCGACATGAAGAGCGGACGACCCCAGGTGGTTGCGCAGTACAGCACCGCGGTCAACGGACCGGATGTCAACACCAAGGGCATCTGCCCGGCGGCACTCGGTACCAAGGATCAGCAACCTGCCGCGTTCCATCCGCGCACGCGACTGTTCTACGTGCCCACCAACCACGTGTGCATGGACTACGAGCCCTTCGAGGTCGAGTACGTGGCCGGCCAGCCCTATGTCGGCGCGACGCTGTCCATGTACCCGGGACCGGGCGGCAACATGGGCAACTTCATCGCGTGGGATGCAAGCGCTGGCAAGATCGTCTGGTCCAACCCGGAGAAGTTCTCGGTCTGGAGCGGCGCACTCGCCACCGCGGGCGACGTGGTGTTCTACGGAACGCTCGAGGGCCATCTCAAGGCCGTCGATGCGTCGAGCGGGAAGGAATTGTGGCGGTTCAAGACCCCGTCGGGAATCATCGGGAACGTCTTCACCTACCTGCATGGCGGGAAGCAATACGTGGGGGTGTTCTCCGGCATCGGGGGCTGGGCCGGCATCGGCATGGCCGCCGGGCTGGAGAAGGATACCGATGGCCTCGGCGCAGTGGGCGGGTACCGCGAGTTGCGCGAGTACACGGACCTGGGCGGACAGTTGACCGTGTTCGCACTGCCTGAGTGAACGGCCATCATACGACCGCGCCGGCACCTCCTGCCGGCCGCGGTCGTTTTCTGCCGCGGGGAACGAGAATGCCGAGAAACTGGTTGTGGATGCTGACGGCGCTATTCTTCAGTCAGCAGGGCGGGGCGCAGGAAATCGACAATGGGTTGTACCGCGTCATGGACGGGTACAAGGTGGACGCCGACACGATGCAGGGATTCCGCACGTGGCGCGCGGCGGCCTGCGATCGCTGTCACGGCGCCAACCAGGAAGGACTGGTCGGGCCTTCGCTCCTGGAGAGCCTCAAGGCACTGAGCAAGGAAGAGTTCGACCTGACCGTCCTGAACGGCAGGCTCGACAAGGGAATGCCGAGCTTCGCGGCGAGCAAGATGGTGACGACGCACATCGACAAGCTCTACGCCTATCTCAAGGGTCGTTCCGATGGGGCGATCACGCGCGCGAAAGTGGAACTGCTGAAGTGACGGCAACCGGGCCGCGCAGGCGCGATACCCGAATCGTCAGCGCGATGATCGCGGCGCTGGCACTCGTCGCGCTGGCGTTGCCGGCCGGCTCGCGGGCACAGGAGTCCCGGCGCACGGCCTTCAAAGTGTGCCAGGACCCGGCGAACCTGCCCTTCTCCGATGCGCAGGGGAACGGTTTCGAGAACAGGATCGCACGCCTGCTCGCCGGCAGTCTGGGGCTGCCCGTCGAGTATTACAACTTTCCACAGCGCCTGGGATTCATCCGCAACACGCTGCGCTTCCGTCTGCCGGGGGAAGCCTATGCGTGCGACGTGATCATGGGGGTTCCGGCGCAGTCGGATCAGGTGGCCTCGACCCGGCCGTACTACCGTTCGTCCTACGCACTGGTCCTGGGAAGCCAGCTCTCACATGTCACGTCCGTCTCGGCGTTTCTCTCGCTGCCCGCATCCACGCGGGACGCCCTTCGGATCGGCGTGTACGATCGCTCACCTGCCTCGGACTGGCTGGTCCGCCACGAACTGCTTGCGCAGGCCCGTCCGTATCCGATGCTGAATGCGGACCCCGGGCACTACTCCGGGCAGATCCTCGATCGCGACCTCGCGCGCGGCGATCTCGATGCGGCAGTGGTGTGGGGACCGATCGCCGGATACTTCAGTCGACGCGTGACCGAGGCGAATCTTCGCGTGCTTCCCCTCGCGTCCGAGCCCGGGCTGCCGCTGGAATTCGACATCGCCATCGGGGTGCGCCAAGGAGAAGCCGAATGGCAGGACACGCTGGACGGGCTGCTCTCCACGCATCGTCGGGAGATCCTCGCGATCCTCGAGGAATACGGTGTGCCCCTCCTGCCGGTCGACGAGGAGACACGACGGTGAATCATCCCTGGGATGTCGGCGTCACCTGCCGATTCGCGCTGGCGACGCTTCTCGCCCTGGCCATCACGGCTGGGGAGCCGGCTGTAGCGGAGGAACCGGCGCAGCCGTATCCGACCATCGATCGCGTTCTCTTCGTGCAGGCATGTGCTCGGGAAAGACCCGAGCGCCCCCACACGGAGATGCTGTACAAGTGCTCCTGCGCAATCGATGCGATCGCCGGCGAACTCGATTACGCAGGGTACATCGAGGCCTCCACGGCGTTCCACGCATCACAGATCGCCGGGCCTCGGGGAACCGAAGTGCGAGAGAGCACGCTCGGCAGGGAGTGGTCAGAGCGCTACCGAAGGGTACGCGACCGGGCACACAAGAGATGCTTCCTCGAGTGAAGTGCAGGCGTGCGGCGAGCCTACGCGCGCCATTGGCAGGTGTCGCGCTCGCCCTCGTCTTGCTTGCGCAGTCCTCGCTCGCACGAGCGGACACGCCGCCCGATGCGGCTGCCGTTCCAGTATGGCAGCAGCTGCGCAATCTGCTATTCGGCGACCGACCGATTGCCCAGGACACCACGGGGATCGTTCGCTTGCGAGTACCCTCCCGCGCGCAGGATCCATCCACGGTGCCTCTCGCGATCGGCACGAGCCTAGAGCAGACCGAGCAGCGCTATATCCGGGCGTTGTATCTGGTCATCGACAACAATCCCTCTCCGCTGAGTGCCACGTTCACGCTCACCCCGCGAAGCGGCCGCGCGGACATTCAGACGCGGGTACGCATCGAGGACTACGGCTGGGTCCGCGCAATCGCCGAGATGAGTGACGGCAGCCTCTTCATGGACCAGCACTATGTGAAGGCCGCCGGAGGGTGCTCGGCACCCGCCGGGGCGGCGGGGGACTTCGAAGCGTTCGAGCCGCGCGCGGATCTCGACGTACGCCCGAGCGAACGAGATCCGAGCCTGCTCCTGGCGCAGCTCAAGATCCTGCATCCGAACTCGAGCGGTCTGGCGAGGGACCCGATGACCCGGCTGTTCGTTCCGCCCTACTTCGTGCGTGAAATGCACGTGACACTGGACGATGAGCCGGTGCTACGGGTGCAGACCGACTTCTCGCTCAGTTCCAATCCCAACATCCGGTTCTACGTCAGGGCAGCGAGGTCGGCCGAGCTGCGCGCGGTCGTCGTCGACACCAAGGATCGTCGCGTCGAGGTGCGCGAACGGATCGAGCGCGAGCCACGATAGCCGCGCGCAGTCTAGACCGCGATGACTTCGATGTCCGGATCGATGCGGCGGACCATGCCCTCGATGCCGGCCAGCGTGCCCGAGATCGAACTCGGGCAACTCCCGCACGCCCCCTGGTAGTGGACCTTGAGGATGTTGCCCTCGAGTCCCACCACGTGCAGATCGCCGCCGTCCCCCTGCAGGTAGGGACGCACCTGCTCGTCGAGCAGGTCTTGAATGATGGCGAGCTTTTGCCGCTCCTCCTCGGTCATCTCGCGCGACAAGGTGGGAATGCCATCCACCTGACCGGACGCGTCGTTGATCAACGCCTCGGAGCGCTCCTGCGCAGAGGGTGCATCGCGGATGGGCACCGCGAGCTCGCGCAGCAGCTCGGGCCAGTGGGCACGGCCGTCCTGCGTGACGGTGAGCCAGTAGTCCACGTAGAAGACATTGGTGACGTGCGGAACTGCGAACAGCCGCGCCGCCAGCTCGTCGCCCTGCGCCTGTTCGGCGCTCTCGTAAGAGCGTGCGATGCCGTAGGTGAGCGGATCGCGCAGGATGAACTTCCTGGCGTTCGGATTGGGGGTGAACTCGATTTCGGCGATGCGCGGCATGGCCCTCAGACGCTATACGCGAAGTTCCTAGAAGCGCGACGGCAGAAGATCGCCTGACGCGCCAACGCGCACCCTTTTGGGGGTCTTGGCGGTCTTTGCAGTCTTGGCGTAGAAACTTCGTCCATCACGTGCCAACTCCCGAGAAGGGATCTTGCTCGCCCTCGGTCGAGGCGCTGCTCTCCCGCGCAAGCGCGCCGTGCAGGGTGTGCCAGGGAAGGATCGCGCACTTCACGCGCGCAGG
>JAEZCG010000026.1 GCA_023430065.1 Pseudomonadota bacterium
AGCGCTCGCCGACTACAGCGCGAACACCATCAGGATGCCACCTTCGGGGCTCTGCTCGATCATCTTCTGACCGATCTTGCCGAAGAAGGAGGGCGGGCCCTTCAACCGGCCGGCCACCACGGCGATGTACTGCTTGCCGTCTATCGAGTACGTCACGGGACTCTGCGAGATGCCGGTGCCGACGCGGAACTTCCACAACTCCTTGCCGGTCTTGGCGTCGACCGCCTTGAGCAGCCCGTCGATGGTGCCGTAGAACACCAGCCCGCCGGCCGTGGACATCGCGCCGCTGGCCCACATGTTCGGCTCCTCGATGGTCCACACCTTCTTCTTCGCCACGGGATCCCAGGCCATGAACTCCGCCAGGTGCGAGCCCGATGCGCCGGCCTTGGCCAGGTCGAATTCCGAGGCCAGATAGAACTTGCCGGGCGAGTACTCCTCCTCGCGGTTGGCGATGTCCATGCACATGTTGAACGCGGGCAGGTACACCAGCCCGGTCTGTGCGCTGTAGGACATCGGCTGCCAGTTCTTCCCGCCGATCAGGTTCGGACACACGTCGCGCGCCCACTTGCCCAGCTGCGGCCGCTTCTCGTTGTTCGGCGCTTCCACCGGCTTGCCGGTCTCCAGGTCCACGTGCGTGGCCCAGTTCACCGTCACGAACGGGTCGGCTGCGAGCAGCTTGCCGGTCTCGCGGTTGAGCACGTAGAAGAAGCCGTTGCGATCCGCGTGCAGCAACACGGGCTGCTTCGAGCCACCGATGTCGAGCTCGGTGAGCACCGCCTCGTTGATGCCGTCAAAGTCCCAGGCGTCGTGCGGAGTCCACTGGTAGCCCCACTTGATCTTGCCGGTGTCGGCGTCGAAGGCCAGCTGCGAGGCTGTCCACAGGTTGGTGAACTGCCCGTAGTCGGACGAATCGGGGCCGCGCGTCTGCGCGCCCCACGGCCCGGCATTCGAGGTCGACCAGTAGACGGTATTGAGCTTCGGATCGTAGGATCCCACCCCCCAGGTCGAGCCCGCGCCGGTCTTCCACGAATCGCCCTTCCAGGTCTCGTTGCCGGGCTCGCCCGGTCCCGGGATGGTGTAGGTCTTCCATACCTGCTCGCCGGTGGACTGCTTGTACGCCACGATGAAGCCGCGCACGCCGTACTCGCCGCCGGCCATGCCGGTGATGACCATGTCCTTGACGATCAATGGCGGCGACGTGATGGCGTAGCCCTTCTTGTAGTCCGCCACGGTCGCCGTCCACAAGCGCTTGCCGGTCTTCGCATCGAGGGCGTCCATCTTCGCGTCCAGACGTCCGACGAAGACCTTGCCGTCGTGCACCGCCACGCCCCGGTTGTCCAGGCCGCAGCACACCGTGGCCATGAAGTCGTTGGGCAGCTCGGGCTGGTAGGCCCACTTCTTCGCGCCCGTCTTGGCATCCAGCGCGAACACGTAGCGCGGGCCGGTGGAACTGGTCACGTACATCGTGTCGCCCAGGACGATCGGCGTGGATTCCTGGCTGTCGGCCGTGCCGAGCGAATACGCCCACACCGCTTTCAGGTTGCCGATGTTGCCCGTGTTGATCTGGTCGAGCGCGCTGTAGCGCGTGTTCGACTGGTCGTTGCCGTAGTGCGGCCAGTCAGCTGCTGCAGCGCCGCCGGCGGTGGCTGTCAGTGCAGCCGCAACCAGCGAGCCGAGCACGGCCTTCTTGATGGTCGTCATCTCTCCATTCCCCCCAATCTATCGGTTGGCTCTTGTGATGGCCGTTTCACACCGATGGACCCGTGCGCGCCTCGACTGCCCGCGCTGTTCTTGACACCTCGAATCACCGACGTGCTGCGGTCGGCCTCAAGAATACCGGACGGCCGGGGTGTGTCAATTCCGAGTCACGAAGTTTCGTTTGTGCGTTGCGGTGGGGGCGTGCACCGAAGACCGCGAATGTGAGGCCGGTGCACCTGCGCGATGCGTCCGCGGCCGGCAGCGGCGAAGCGAGCGCGCGTCGCGTGCGCCTCGCTCAGGACAGCGATTTGCGCAGCGACTTGATGATGCGGGCGTCGGGGAAGCCGAGTTGCAGCAGCACCGGCCCCCGATCGAACGTCTCGGCGTAGTGGACGATCAGCCCGTCGGCCAGCCTGCAGTGCAGCATGCCCGTGTAGGCGACGCGCTTGCCCTCGCTGCCCGGCATCTTCGCGGTGTAGCTGAAGGCGTAGCGTGCATAGCCGTTGGCGCCGTCACTGCACGGATCGAGGATGTCCCACTTCAGCCGCTCGGCGTCGCGGTGGAAGCAGCCGACCACCATCCTCTCGATCGCCTCGCGCCCGGAAAACTCTCCGTAGAAGTGGTCGTGATAGACGCCATCGGCGCTGAAGCAGCGCGCTGCGCCACGCCCGTCGCCGCGGCAGACCGCTGATGCCATGGCGCGGATCAAGGTGGCGAAGTCGTTCGTGCTCATGCCGCTGCGTGCCTCAGTGCGCCACGTCCATGCGCCGCAGGCGCCGAGCCAGCACGCGCATGACCAGAAACGCGAAGTCGGGCTCGCGCACGATGAGCTCCCGAAAGCGCACATCGTCCACCGGGCTGAGCAGGCAGCGCGTGCGCGAAATCGCGGTCGCGCTGCGCGGGCCGGAGTCGATCAGGGCCATTTCGCCGAACACGCCGCCGCTGCGCACGGTCTCGATCAGCTTGCCATCGAGCAGGACGTCGACTTCGCCGTCGATGACGACGAACATCACACCGCCCGGATCACCCTGCGTGAACACCACTTCGCCCGGCGCAATGGCCTTGATCGGCGTTTCGCTGGGAAGCAGGTCGATGATGGACATGGCGTCTCCTGTGGCGTGGGGCGAGCCCCGGTCGAGGCCTGCCTCCATATCGGCGCAGACCGCCCGCGACTTCAGCGCCGCCCGCATTCGCCAATTGTGCCGCACGGGCGGATCGCCGTGCGTGTCGCCGGCGCGCACGCAACGTGCCGGCGTATCGGCGTCACGGCGCGCTTTTCCTATCGTCAACTTCATGTCAATCTGTCGTCTCGCCCAGACGGGCGCCAACATGGGGACAGCAATGGAAAGCGCAGTGCGGAAGCTGATGTGCGCCGTGGCCGGCGTCGTCGGTTTGACTTCGGTGGCGGCCCGGTCAGCCCCGTTCGACAGCCTCTATCTGTTCGGCGACAGTCTGCTCGATTCGGGAAACTCCTATCTCCTGACCGGCGGCGTCTATCCGGTCTCGCCGCCCTACGCCGGCGTCTTCAGCAACGGGCCGGTCGCCTCGCAGGTGCTGGCCGCGCGGCTGGGGCTGCCGCTCGTGCCGTCCGTGCTGGGCGGCAACAACTTCGCAACCAACGGCTCTACCTCGAACAGCGAGAACATCGCGGGTGACGACTACGGCACCGGTCTGGGCATCGACGCCATCAAGCCGCTGGTAGGCATCGGCCTCGAGGATCAGGTCGACGCGTTCCAGTCGCGCAACATTTCGCCCGACGGGCTCTCCGACGCGCTGTTCGTGGTGTGGGCCGGCGCCAACGATGCGTTCATGCTGGGCTCGCAACTCGAGCAGTACCCACCTCCCCCGGACGTCGACATCGGGGCGCTGTTCTTCCAGGCCGGCCTGTCCGCGGCGCAGCATGTCGAGAACGAGATCCTGCAGCTGGCCGCCGCAGGTGCGCAGACCATGCTCATCGGGAACCTGCCTAACCTCGCCCACCTGCCGATCACACCGGACGTGCTCGACCCGGCCTTCGAGGCGTTCCTGTTCGCATTCTCCACGCAGTTCCTGGATGCGGAGTTCTTCGCCGCCCTCGCTGCGGTCAATCCCACGACGCAGATCAAGCTGTTCGATGCGTACGGGCTGTTCGAGACGGCGGTCGCCGGTGGTCTCGGATTCACCAATACGACCGATCCCTGTCTGCCCACGCTGGGGCCCTTCCCGGCCGATGCACCCTGCAGCGATCCCGATTCCTACCTGTTCTGGGACAGCATCCATCCCACCGCCAAGGCGCATCAGATCCTGGGGAACGCCATGTACGCCGCGGTGGTGCCGGAGCCGCACTCGCTGCTGCTCATCGCGCTGACCCTCGGCGGCATCGCGATCGCGCGGCGGCGACGCGCCGAGGTGTGAGTGCGTCGAACCGGGCCGGCGCGGAAAGCGCCGGTCCGACCCATCCGGTTCACGGCAATACCTTGACCGCCTTCACGAACTCCAGCGTATAGGCCTTGCGATAGGGCGTGTCCGCTTTCGCCAGTCCGGCGCGGGCCATGAATTCGAAGGTCTGCTGCCAGCGCGCATCGGTCATCGTCAGCAAGCCCTCGCGCGCCGCATCGCCGCCCGTCACCAGTTCGAAGCGCTTGATCTTGCGCAGACCGTACGCCAGCAGCTCCTCCTCCATCTGCGGGTTCGCCTTCCTGATCAGCGCATTTCCGGGCGCCGGGTTGGCGAGATAACTCTTCCAACCCTCGGCAGACGCCTGCACGAAGCCACGGACCATGTCCGGCCGGTCCAGCGCGGTTCGCTGCAGGGTGACGATCGTCTGCGCATAGGGGGGGTAGCCGGCGTCGGCGAGCAGGAAGACGTTGGGCTTCACGCCGCCTTTCTCGATCGTGTAGGGCTCCGAGGTCGCGTAGCCTTGCTGCGCCACGTTCCTGTCGACGAGGAACTGCTGCACGCTGAAGGCATATGGCCGCTTCTGCGCGTCGGTGAAGCCGAACTTCGCCTTCAACCAGGGCCAGAACGTGGTCTCGCTCGCCTGGCCGATGAGCAGGGTGCGCGATTTGAGCTCGGAAATCGATTGCACGTCCGGGTGCGCGATGAGCGCGGCGGGGTCCTTCTGGAACGTTGCTGCGACGGTGACCACAGGCAGCCCCTGCTCGACGAGCTTGAGGGTCTGCAGGTCGTAGCCCATCACCAGATCGGCCTGTCCTGCGAGCAGCAGCTGCACCACGTTGACCTGTGGACCGCCCATGCGCACTTCGACGTCGAGGCCGTGCTTGCGGTAGGTGCCCTCGGCGACCGCCTGGTAGAACCCGCCGTGCTCTGCCTGTGCCAGCCAGTTGGTGAGGAAGACGACCTTGGCCGGCGTCTGCGCGATGCCTGCCGCGGAGAAGAAGAGGGCGCAGAACAGCGCGGCGGTGCGCACGAGAGGGATGGCCGGACGCTTGGGCATGGGCCCGTTCTCCTGATGGGCTGGCGCACACAGGTTAGCAGGGTGGGGTGGGCGGGGCCAGCGAACCAAGCGCATACGTGCCGCTGTGCCGGATCCCGCCCGTCAGGATGCAGCCAGAACGCGTTCTAGAGCAGGCGATACATCTCCGTGTGATCCGCACTCTTGGACCGGCGCGCTGCCTCCGTCCACAGCTTCAGACAGACCTCTCCCTGCGTCGCCGCGACGCCCAGCGCCTGCGCCAGCTTCACTGCAATGCCCACGTCCTTCTCCATCAGCGCGAGGCCGAATCCGGAGTCGAACTTCCCCGACAGCATGAATTGCTCGACCTTGTTCTCCGTCGTGTTGTTCTTGCCCGTGGAGGCGTTGAGAATGCTGGTCATCACGTGTGGGTCGAGGCCGAACCTCTCGCCGATGTGCAGTGCCTCGACGGCGGCGACCAGGCCGGCAGCGGACACGAAATTGTTCAGCGCCTTCATCGCGTGGCCCGAGCCCACCGCGCCGGTTCGGAAGATCCTGGTCCCCATGCTCGAGAGCAACGGCGTGCACGCGTCGAGCTGCGCCTGGCTGCCGCCGAACATGATGGACAGCGAGCCGTCGCGCGCCTTCTTCACGCCGCCCGACACGGGCGCATCGACCAGCACGACACCGCTCGCCTCCAGGGCCTGCGCGAGCGCCCGCGTGCGCATCGGCTCGCTCGAGCTCATGTCGATGACCGTCACACCGCGCCGCATCCCGCTTCTCACTTCGGGGGAGAGCAGGGTGGCCTCCACCTCGTTGGAGCTGGGCAGCATGGTGATCACGAAGTCGACTCCCGCCACCGCCTCGGCCGGTGATGCGCAGGCGCTGGCGCCGTGCTCGGTCGCGAAGCGCGCGCTGTTCGCCTGGGCGATGTCGAAGACGCGCAGCGCATGGCCGGCCGCCGCCAGGCGTGTTGCCATCGGATAGCCCATTGCCCCCAATCCAATGAATGCAACGGTGTGTTTCACTCGTCCGTTCTCCCGTTCTTGTCGTCTGCCCGATGATACTGCGTATCCGGGTGCACCCCGCACAGTGTCCCGCAATGCATAGAATGACGGCTCGTGCTGGCATCGACCCCGACTTTCATGCTTCCCGACTTGTTCTCGCTGGCGCTGTTCGTGCGCGTCGCCGAGACGCGCAGTATCACCAAGGCGGCCGAGGCCAGCCACATCGCCCTGGCCGCGGCCAGCCGGCGCATGAGCCTGCTGGAGCAGCAGTATGGCGTGCGCCTGCTCGAGCGCAACGCCCGTGGAGCCGAACTCACCCCCGCCGGGCGAGCCCTGCTGCACCGGGCCCGGCAGATCCTCGGCCAGGCCGAGCAGCTGCGCCTGGAACTGTCCGAGTATTCCAGCGGTGGCAAGGGACATGTGCGGATGCAGGCCAGCGCGTCGGCCATCTCGCAGTACCTGCCGGCCGATCTGGCGAGCTTCTCGGCTACGGTCCCGCAGGCCGTGATCGCCCTGGAGGAGCGCTTCAGCGGCGAGATCGTGCAGGCGCTGCGCGAGGGCACCACCGACGTGGGCGTGATCATGGAGGGCACGCCCCTCGACGGGCTGGATGCCTTCGAGTACCGTACCGACCGGCTGGTGGCGGTGGTGCCCAAGGGTCATGCCCTGCGCGGGCGCAGAGTCATGTTCTCCAGCCTCCTGGACCACGATTTCGTGGGACTCGAGGACGGGACCGCACTGACGCGACTGCTGATGGACCAGGCTGCCGTCGCGCGCAAGCCATTGCGCGCGCGCATCCAGGTGCACAGTTTCGCCGCGCTGTGCAAGATCATCGAATCGGGGCTGGGGATCGGCGTCCTGCCGGAAGGCGCGGCGCTACCGTTCGCCGGCGCGATGCGCCTGCGCCTCGTCCGTCTGGGCGACGAGTGGGCGACCCGGCGCATGTACGTCTGCTACCGGGAGTACGATGCGTTGCCGGCTGCTGCGCGGCGGCTGGTCGATCATCTGCGCGATACCGCGCGACCGGCGCAGGATTGAGCCTTCGCGTTTCGCGAAGTCCGCGTTGACGGATTTGTCATTGCCCGAATCCGTCCGTTTTTGCAAGCTTGGGCGATATTCGAGCGCCATCGCGGCGCTCGCACAACAGGGAGGGGAAACATGTCCGATCATCATTCGCCGCTGTCCAAACGCCGCGGCTTCATCCAGGGGGCGGGGGCGCTCGGTGCGGCGGCCGGGCTCGGCTTCCCGTTCGTCTCGCGCGCGCAGAACAAGCCGATCCGCATCGGCGTGCCGACCATCCTATCCGGCCGCGTTGCCCAACTGGGTCTGTCCTCGCGCAATGCCATCGCGATGGCGGTCGAGCGGTTCAATGCAGCCGGCGGGCTGGGCGGGCGCAAGGTCGAGATCGTGACGCGCGACTCCAAGGGCAAGCCCGACGAAGCCGCCAATAACACGCGCCAGCTGGTCAACAACGAGGGCTGCGAGATCATCATCGACGCCGAGGCCTCCTCCGGCGCCTTCGCCGTCCAGGAGGTCATCCGCGAGCTCAAGGTGCTGTGCATTCACACGTGCTCGGAGACCTCCTCTCTGTCGGCCGACCCCAAGATCCGCGTGCCCACCGCCTTCCGCTGCGTGCGGCAGGGCATCCACGACGCCATCGTGAGCGCCGCCTACGCCGGCGACGTGGCCAAGGCCAAGGGCCTCAAGCGCTGGATGAGCTGCTCGCCCGACTACGCCTACGGTCGCGACAACACGGCGTTGTTCATGGAGTATCTCAAGCTGTTCCATCCCGAGATCGAGGTGGTGGGCGAGGCCTGGCCCAAGCTGTTCCAGGCGGACTACACCGAGAACATCACCAAGATCCTGCAGACCAAGCCGCAGGCGCTGTACTCGGCGCTGTGGGCCGGCGACCTGGTGTCCTTCGTCGACCAGTCGAGCATCTACGGCCTGTTCCAGCAGACCAACCTGTTCGCCATCAACATGGCGGACTACACCACGCTGACGGCGGTGAAGAACCTGCCTGCGGGGATCCACTCCTCGACCCGCTACCTCAAGACCTTTCCGGCGGGCAAGGAGAATGCGGCCTGGGCCGATGCCTACAAGGCGAAGTACAAGGACTACCCGACCAACTGGTCGTGGGAAAACGCGCTGGCGATGGAATTCCTGTTCACCGCCATGAGGAAGACGAAATCGACCGACGCCGACAAGCTGGCCGAGGCGCTGCGGGGCATGAAGATCCAGTCGCCCTTCGGCGCGGACGGTACGGTCACCATGCGCGCGGACGATCAGACCATCGTCAACTACGCCATCGGCTGGGGCACGACCACCCCGAAGGAACCCTATGTCCCGAAGGTCGTGCCGGGCGACTGGAAGGCCATCCTCGAGCACGAGGCCGCCTGGAAGAAGAAGTCGGGCTACGCCTGAGCGTCCATCCTAGCGCGCCGGCCGAGCGGCAGGTCCGTGCCGGCCGGCGCGCGCATTCCCTCTCGAGAAGGATCCAGTGGATTTCGACGCGCTGATTTCCTGCTTCGGCACCGCCTCGTGCGTGGTGACGCAGGCCACCGGCGGGCTGATCAGCGGCATGCTGCTGTTCCTGGTCGCGGCCGGCCTTTCCCTCATCTTCGGGACGCTGAAGGTGACCAACTTCATGCACGGCTCGCTGTACATGCTGGGCGCCTACTTCGCCTACACGCTGTACAACCTGAGCGGCAACTACGCCATCGCGGTGGTCGGCTCGGCGCTGGGCGTGGGCCTGTTCGCCTTGCTGTTCGAGCGTCTGTTCATGAGCCGCGTGTACGGTTCGGACGTGCTGCTGCAGCTGCTGGTGTGCTACGGCTTCATCCTGATCCTCGACGATGTGGTGAAGATCGTGTGGGGCGCCGAGTTTCTCGCCATGGGCATGCCCGAGACCTTCCAGCGGCCGCCGTTGATCATCGCGGGAGGCGTGCTCCCGGTGTTCTACCTGTTCCTGATCGGCATCAGCCTTCTGGTGGCGATCGCACTGGGCTACCTCATCGCCCGCACGCGGTTCGGGAAGATCGTGCGCGCCGCTGCGATCAATCCGAGCATGACCGCCGCGCTGGGCATCAACACCGCACTGGTGTTCGGCGGGGTGTTCGCGCTGGGGGGCATGCTGGCCGGGCTGGCGGGCGCACTCGCCGTGCCGGTGCGTTCGCTGGTCGCCGGCATGGGGTTCTCGATCCTGATCGAGTCCTTCATCGTCACGGTGATCGGCGGAATGGGTTCGGTTGCAGGCGCACTGGTGGGCGCGCTGCTCATCGGATTGGTGCGCAGCTTCGGGACGATCGGGTTCCCGCTCTTCACCGAGGGGCTGATGTTCCTGTTCATGACGCTCGTGCTGATCCTCAAGCCGAGCGGTCTGTTCGGTAAGGAGCGTTGAGCCATGCGCAAGTCCTCAGCGCTCAGGGACCTGGTGCTCGCGGGCATGGCGCTGGCGGTGCTGGCCGTGCTGCCACTGGTCTTCCCGGGCAAGCACCTGCCCGACTTCATCATCCGCATGTCGGCCTTCGCCGTGTTCGCCACTTCGCTCAACCTCCTGGTCGGCTACGGCGGCATGGTCTCGTTCGGACACGGCATGTTCTACGGGCTGGGCGCCTACAGCTTCGCGCTGCTGATGCAGAAGGCGGGTACCTCGATTCCCATGGCTTTTCTGCTCACCGTGCTCATCAGTGCCGGCGTGGCGACGGTCGTGGGTGCGATCTGCATCCGCCTGAAGGAGATCTATTTCGCCTTCCTGACACTGGCCTTCCAGATGCTGCTGCACAGTCTGATCATCGCCTGGACGCCGGTCACCGGCGGCGACCAGGGCCTGACCGGCGGTGTGCCGCGCCCGGAGTTTCTCGGCATCCGCCTGGACGATCCCGGACACCTGTACCTGTTCTGCTGCTTCGTACTGGTCGCCTCGCTGTTCCTCATGTACCACTTCGTGCAGTCACCGTTCGGCTACACGCTGCGCATGATTCGCGACAACCCGCGGCGCGTCGGCTTCCTCGGCGTGAAGGTGTGGCACGTGCGCCTGCTCGCGTTCGTCGTGGCCGGGATCTTCGGCAGCATCGGCGGGCTGCTCATGAGCCTGTTCGTCTCGAGTGCCTATCCCGATTTCGCCTACTGGACCATCTCGGGCGAAGGCGTGTTCATGATCCTGCTCGGCGGCATCGGTGTCTTTCTCGGGCCGCTGGTCGGTGCGCTCGTGCTGCTGCTGCTGAGCGACATCGTCACCGGGTTCACCGAATACTTCGGCCTGGTCCTGGGCGTGGTCATCGTGAGTTTCGCGCTCGGGCTGCGCAAGGGGCTGCTCGGCACCCTGTGGGAGCTGTGGCGCGACCGCCGGGCCGGGCGCGCGCTCGCTGCGGAGAAGCATTGACATGCTGCGCATCGAGAACCTGTGCAAGTCCTTCGGCGGCGTGAGCGCCATGAACGGCGTCACGCTGAGCTTCGCCGAGCGCTCGCTGACGGCCATCATCGGACCCAACGGCGCCGGCAAGACCACCTTCTTCAATCTGATCACCGGCGCCTTCAAGCCCGACGCCGGCACTATCCTGCTGGGGGGCGAGAACATCGCAGGCATGACGCCGCCGCAGATCGTGCGGCGCGGGATGGGGCGCGCCTTCCAGATCGCCAGCATCTATCCGTCGCTCACCGTGCGCGAGTCGATCCTCGGCGCGGTCAACGCGCATCGCGGCTGGCACGCGCGCCTGGGCCGGCGTTTTCCGCTCAAGGAGGCGATGGCCCAGGCCGACGAAGTGATGGAACTGGTCAGACTCACTTCCCGGGCGGACACGCTGTCGGGATATCTGTCGCACGGCGATCAGAAGCTGCTGGACATCGCGCTGGCGCTGGCGCTGGAACCGCGCGTGCTGCTGCTCGACGAGCCGACCGCGGGCATGGGGCCGGAGGAGCGCTGGCAGATGATCGAGACGGTGCATGCGCTGTGGGAACGCAAGCACATGACGCTGATCTTCATCGAGCACGACATGGACATCGTGTTCAAGTACGCACAGACCATCCGCGTGCTCAGTTACGGCACGGTGCTGGCGGAGGGCAGCCCCGACGAAGTGCGGCAGCATCCGAAGGTGATCGAGGCCTATCTGGGCTCGCATTTCGAAGGGAGGGAGCAGGCATGAACCACCCGGCGTGGGAGGCGGGCCGGCGCGGGTCGACGGCAAGGCGATTGCCCGCGGGCGCCGGCGGGCACCGGCGGTCCCGCAACGAACCATGCAAGGTGCGCCGATGAGCGCGCGCGAGATCGTTTCCGCCCGGGACATCGACGTCTTCTACGGCACCAGCCAGATCCTGTTCGGCGTGAGCCTGTCGGTGTCCGAGGGACAGACAATGGCCCTGCTCGGACGCAACGGCGCAGGCAAGTCCACCACGATGAAGGCGCTTGCCGGCATCGCGCCCCCGAGCAAGGGCAGCGTGCAGGTGCTCGGCCGGCAGGTGCAGGGGGCGAAACCGCACCGCATCGCACGCGCCGGCCTGGGATTCGTCCCCGAGGACCGGCAGGTGTTCCCCGAGCACACGGTGGAGGACAACCTCGTCATCGCCGCCAAGAAGGGGCCCGACGGGCAGGACTACTGGACGCTGAAGCGCATCTACGAGATGTTGCCGCTGCTCGCGCCGCTGAAGGATCGGATGGCGGGCAACCTGTCCGGCGGCGAGCAGCAGATGTTGACCATCGCGCGCACGCTGATGGGCAACCCGGTTGCGCTGCTGCTGGACGAACCGAGCGAGGGACTGGCGCCGGTCATCGTCGAGCGCATCGGCGAGTTGATCCGCACGCTGCGCGACATGGGCGTGACCGTGCTGCTGGCCGAGCAGAACATGCATTTCTGCTTGGGGCTCGCCAGCCACGCCACGGTGATCGACAAGGGGCAGATCGTCTATCGCGACACCATCGAGGCGTTGCGCCGGGACGAGACGGTGAAGAGCCGATACCTGGCACTCTAGCGCTGCGCGCAGCGGCGCTCTCCGTGCGATGCCGCTGCAGGCGTGGCAGCCGACGTCTGGCCGTGGTGGCCGGTCGCGCTTAGAATCCCGAAGCGAAGCCCGATTCCCGAACCGATTGCACCGGTGCATGCTGCCGGCCGCTGTGGAGCCCCGAATGAGCGATCATGACCACTACGATGACCATTCGCACCTCACCGAGGTCCAGCTGCGGGTGCGCGCGCTCGAGACGATCCTCACGGAGAAGGGCTACGTCGATCCGGCGGTGATCGACCAGATCGTCGAGCACTTCGAGACCAAGGTCGGTCCGCACATCGGTGCCCGCATCGTGGCGCGCGCGTGGACCGACCCGGCCTTCAAGGCGGCGCTGCTCGACGATGCCACGCGAGCCATCAATCAGAGCGGTGCGTTCGGGCAGATCGGCGATCACCTGATCGCGGTGGAGAACACGCCGGGCGAGCACAACATGGTGGTGTGCACGCTGTGCTCGTGCTATCCCTGGGACGTGCTCGGCCTGCCGCCGGTCTGGTACAAGTCGGCCCCCTACCGGTCGCGCGTGGTGATGGATCCGCGCAGCGTGCTCGCCGACTTCGGCGTCGACCTCCCGCCGGACACCCGGATTCGCGTATGGGACTCCACGGCGGAGACGCGCTACCTGGTGGTACCGCGGCGCCCGCCGGGCACCGAGGGCTGGCCGGAAGAGCGTCTGGCCGCACTGGTCACCCGTGACAGCATGATCGGCACCGGCCTGGCCGTGCGCCCGGGAGCGCAGGCATGAACGGCGTACACGACATGGGCGGCATGCATGGCTTCGGCAAGGTGGTGGTGGAGCCGGACGAGCCGCCGTTCCACGCCGACTGGGAGGGGCGCGTGCTCGGACTCCAGCGCGCGTTGCTGTACACGCGCGCGTGGAACATCGACGTGTTTCGCCATTCCCAGGAACTGGTGCCGGCGCAGACTTACCTGAGCATCTCCTACTACCATCGCTGGTTGCTGGGGTTGACGCGCAGCGCACTCGAATACGGCCTGGTCGCGCCGGACGAACTCGAGGCCGGTCATGCCCTGCATCCGGCCAAGGCGGTGGAGCGCACGATGACGCCCACCGACGTGACGCTCGGTTTCCTGCGTGCGCCCTTCGGTCGTGATCCGCAGGCCGACGCGCGCTTCAAGCCGGGCGATCGGGTGCGTACCCGCAACCTCCATCCGTCCGGCCATACGCGGCTGCCGCGCTATGCGCGCGGCAAGCAGGGGGTGGTGCATGCGATCCGTGGCTGCCACGTCTATCCGGACGCGAAGGCGGCAGGCAAGGGCGACGATCCGCAGTGGTTGTACACCGTGGCGTTCGGCGGACGCGAGTTGTGGGGTGACCAGGCGGACCCGACGCTGGAGGTGACGATCGATGCGTTCGAGCCCTACCTGGAGACGTCCTGACATGGACGAGGGGCGGCCGCTGCGAGGCGGCAGTCGGTCCGAGGCAGTCGGCGCTGCGCTGAACGCGATTCCCGCGCACGCACGCGCGCCCACGTTCAGCGAACCGTGGGAGGCGCAGGCCTTCGCCCTGACGCTCGCGCTGCACCGGCGCGGCGTGTTTACCTGGAGCGAATGGGCGGCCACGCTAGGCAGCGAGATCAAGGCGGCGCAGGCGCGCGGCGACCCCGACACCGGCAGCACGTACTACCACCACTGGCTGGCGGCGATCGAGCGCATCGTGCGCGACAAGGGCCTGACCGACGAGCGCACGCTGGCGCGCTATCGCGCCGCCTGGGACCGGGCGGCCGACCGGACGCCGCACGGACAGCCGATCGTGCTCAGTCCGGACGACCTGACCTGAGGACGGCGGGGAAGTTGCCCACGTCCGCCACGCCGACACGACTGGAGCCGAGATGAGCACCGGATTGCTGGACCAGGACATGGCCCTGGTGACGGGGGCGGCGTCGGGCATCGGCCGGGGCATTGCGACCGCGCTGGCGCAGGAGGGTGCGCGGGTCGTGCTCACGGACCTCGAAGGGCGTGGTGCGGAGGCGGCGACCGAGGCCTTGGGTGCAGCGGGATGCGCGGCGCAGTTCGTCGCCGCCGACCTGTCTCGACCGGACGCTGCCTCCACGTTGCTCGACACGGTGATCGCCGCGGCCGGCTGTCCATCGATCGTGGTGCATGCGGCCAGCCCGCGCCGCATGGAGAAGGATCACGCGGCGGCGGTGGACATGTCGACCTGGGACGAGATGCTGGCGGTGAACCTGCGCGCGGGTTTCGTCCTGGCGCGTGCCGCCGCGCTCGCGATGTGCGAGCGCCGGATCAGAGGCCGCATGCTGTTCATCACCTCGTTGCATGCGCACAGTCCGCGCAACCTGCCGCACTACAGCGCGGCCAAGGCCGGGCAGACCATGGTGATGAAGGAACTGGCGCGTGCATTCGGTCCGCACGGCATCCGCGTCAATGCCATCGCGCCGGGCGCAATCCCCGGAGGCGGGTTCGATGCGGCTGCGTCGGGCGCCGAGCGCCTGGTCAAGTGCACCAGCCTGCGGCGCCTGGGTACGCCCGAGGACATCGGCGGGATGGCGGTCGCATTGCTGTGCGATCGTTTCTCGGCCTACGTCACCGGCACGACCGTGGTCGTGGACGGAGGCATGGCACTGCACAACTGGATCGAGCCGGTGGCGTAGCGGTGCGCCTCGCCGGTGCGATGAGCGTTCGACCGCAGTTCAAGGAGCGCGTGCGTGAGTTCGGATTTTCATTACTACGAGCCCGCCAAGGGCCACGGTCTGCGCCACAATCCGTTCAAGTCGGTCATTGCGCCGCGGCCGATCGGCTGGATCGCGTCGCGCAGTCCTTCCGGCGTGAACAACCTCGCGCCGTACAGCTTCTTCAACGCCTTCTGCGACACACCGCCGATCGTCGGCTTCGCCTGCGCGAGCGATCGGCGCGATACGCTGCACAACGTCCAGCAGACCGGCGAGTTCGTGTTCAACGTGGTCACCCGGGATCTGGCAGAGAGGATGAATGCCACCGCGGCCTCCGTGGGGCCGGAGATCGACGAATTCGCGCTGGCCGGGCTCACGCCTGCGGCCTCGCGGCTGGTGGCCGCGCCGCGCGTGGCGGAGAGTCCGGTGGCGTTCGAATGCCGGCGCACGGACGTCCTGCAGCTGAGGGCGGCCGACGGTGCCCTCGCACCCGCGTGGCTGGTGCTGGGGGAAGTGGTGGCGGTGCACATCGACAAGGCACTGCTGCGCGATGGCGTGTACGACACGGCAGCCGCCCAGCACCTTGCGCGCGCCGGCGGGCTCGGTGACTACTTCTGGGTGGGTACCGAGACGATGATGCACATGACGCGGCCGGGCTGACGCCTTCGCACCGGCGCCGGGCCGTTGCCCGGCCTGTCACGACTGCAGCGCAGGCCGGTGTCCAGGCGTCATGCCGCGCGGAAGTTCAATTCCAGGTCGGGCGTGTTGGCATAGCGTGCGGGCAGTGCCAGCGGAATCATCCCGACCTCGCACGCCTTGATCTGAATCGCGAGAAAGCGCGAGAAGATCCGGCACTGCGCGAGGCTGCCGGCGATGAACCACAGCCCCTTCTGCGGCGTGCGCTTCCACATGTTGCGCAGTTCCCCGCTGGCGTCGAAGCCCCACACCGGTCCCAGGCGCTCGGCGATCTCGTCGCCGAGCAGCCGGCGCGCCACCTCGTGCTGGCTCTTGTAGCCGGTGGCCAGCACCAGCAGTTCCGCCGGCACGAGCCGGCCGTCGCGCATGCGCAGCCCCTCAGGCGCGATGCGCTCGACGTCGGCCCACTGCAGCACGCCCACCTTGCCCTGGATGATCAGATCCGAGCACCCGACGTTGAAGTAGTAGCCGCCGCCGCGCTGGTGATAGCGCATCTGGAAGCCGGTGTCGTACTCCTGGAAATCGAGCCGGAAACCGGCCTGCTCGAGTCCGCGCAGCAGGTCGGCATCGTGCCTGCGATTGTCGAGCGCGGACAGGTGATAGGCGCGCAGCAGTGCATCGAAGGGCAACGAGGTGAGGAGCTGGTCGCACTCGTCCACCGGCAGACCCTGCAGGTAGATCTGGTAGACACGCTGGCCTTCCTTCAGGCTGGTGATGTACGTGGGGCTGCGCTGGATCAGCGATACGTCCGCCCCGCAGGCGTGCAGATCCTGCGCGACGTCGTGGCCGCTGGTCCCCGTACCCAGCACCAGTGCCTTGCGACCCTTCCAGGGTGTGCCGGTCTGGTACTCGCCCGAGTGCATCACGGTGCCGGCAAAGGTGTCCAGGCCGGGCAACTTCGGGACATGCGGAATCGGACTGGCGCCGATCGCGAACACCAGGTGACGCGGGCGCAGCGCGCGGATGGTCCCGTCGTCCCGTCGCAGCTGCACGCTCCAGCACTCGGCATTCTCGTCGTAGTTGCCGCGCACGAACTCGGTGGAGGTCCAGCAGTTGATCTCCATCGCCTCGGCATAGAACTCGAGCCAGTTGGCGAGCTTGTCCTTGGCGACGTAGACCGGCCAGTTCGGCGGAAAGGGCAGATATGGCAGGTCGTTGACGTACACCTCGTTGTGCAGCGTCAGGGCGTGGTAACGGTGGCGCCAGTTGTCGCCCACGCGCGCATTGCGGTCCACCACCAGCGTGTCGATGCCCATCGCCCCGAGCCGCGCGGCGATCGCAAGACCCGCCTGCCCCGCGCCGATCACCAGCACCGCGGGATCGCGATCGGCGTAGGCGATCGATTTCTGGCGCTTGTCCAGCCAGTTCTCCGCGCCGAAATCGCGCACGTCGGTCGGTCCGGTCGGCCGCCGCGGCCCGATCTGTTCCTCGTGTCCGATGAGCTCGTGCAGGGTCGTGGACAATGTCCACGCCCGCATGACGCCGTCGGCCGGATCGGGCAACAGGCGCAGCACGCCGCGGCAGCGTCCGACCGCGGTCTCGAACGCGACGAAGGCTTCGATGGCGCGCGTGCCGGCGCGCTCCATCCAGCGCGGCGCACTGCGCTCGGGGTCGAGCCGGAAGGCGCCGGGGCGCAGCGTATTCAGACTGGTGCGCAGCTGATCGCGGATCTCGTCCCGCCCGCGCATCCCGGTGAAGTGCCAGGTCAGTGCGAGAATGTCGCGCCAACCGGCATCCGGCAGGAACATCGTTGCGGCAACGTCACAATCGCCGCGTGCAAGTGCGCCGGAAAACGCGTCCAGCCAGCTGGCAGCCGTCCGCTGAACGTTTTCCATTTCTACCTCGGTGCTCATGGCGTCCCCGCTCGTTTCCGTGAACCCCGGATGTTAGCAGGGTGAACGGTCTTCGCCATCGGCGAGGGGCGCTTGCCCATTCTCGATTGGCGGCAGACTGCAGATTCCCGGATCATTCCGCCTCTTGGACCGGGTACCCCCTCAGTGAGGAATACTCCCATGCGGCCTTTGGAAGGCGTCACCGTCGTCGCGCTCGAACACGTCATTGCCGGCCCGTTCTGCACGCGCCAGCTCGCGGACCTGGGAGCACGCATCATCAAGATCGAGCGGCCCGAAGTCGGCGATCCGGCACGCGCCTATGACGAGCGCGTGCACGGCATGTCGTCGCACTTCGTCTGGACCAACCGATCGAAGGAAAGCATCACGCTCGACCTCAAGCAGGAGGCGGCACGCACGATCGTCCATGCGCTTCTGGGCAAGGCCGACGTCCTGCTGCAGAACCTGGCACCCGGTGCCGCGGCGCGCATGGGGTTCTCGTACGACCAGCTGACGGAGCGTTACCCGCGCCTGATCGTGTGCGACATCTCCGGCTACGGCGCGGACGGTCCCTATCGCGACAAGAAGGCCTACGATCTGCTGATCCAGAGCGAGTCCGGACTCCTGTCGGTGACCGGCACGCCCGAGACGCCGTCCAAAGCGGGCTGCTCGATCGTGGACATCGCCTCCGGCATGTACGCCTTCACCAACATCCTCGCGGCGCTCCTCCAGCGCGGCAAGACCGGGAAGGGCTGCCGCATCGACATCTCCATGCTCGAGAGCATGGTCGAGTGGATGAGCTTTCCACTGTACTACGCGTACGAGGGTGCACCCCCGCCGGTGCGCGCGGGTGCGTCTCACGCCACGATCTACCCGTACGGCCCGTTCCCGGCCGGCGACGGCAAGGTGGTCATGCTCGGCCTGCAGAACGAGCGCGAATGGGCGGTGTTCTGCGACAAGGTGCTGGAGCAGCCGGAACTGAAGAGCGACGAGCGCTTCAACACCGGACCGAAGCGCTCGGCCGCGCGAGCCGAACTGTACGAGATCATCGTGCAGGCGCTCTCGGGCAGGACGGCCGAACAGGTGGTGCAGCGTCTGGACCAGGCGCAGATCGGCAACGCGCGCATGAACGACATGCACGAGGTCTGGTCGCACGCGCAGTTGCACGCGCGCCGCCGTCAGGTGGAAGTGGACAGCCCGGTCGGGCCGATCAAGGCGATGCTGCCTCCCGGCGTGCCCGACGACTTCGAGCCGCGCATGGACCCGATCCCCGCGATCGGCCAGCACACGGATGCCATCCTCGCGGAGATCGGCTACGACGCGCAGGCCATCGCGCAACTGCGCGAACGCCGCGTGATCTGAACAGGCAATCGGAACAGAGATGACGGAGAGCTCAGCATGACGACGATGAATATCAGCGCGCAGGCGCTGCTGATCGACGGCAAGTGGGAACAGCCGGCCGAGGGCGGCAGCCTCGCGATGATCGATCCCTGCACCGCAGAGCCGTTCGCGCAGATCGCCGCGGGCGGCGCGCGCGACATCGACCGCGCGGTGCGGGCGGCGCAGGCGGCCCTGGACGGTGCATGGGGCCGTACCCCGGCGGGCGAGCGCGGACGCATCCTGCAGCGCTGGGCGCGGCTGATCGAGGATCACCTCGAGGAGCTGACGTTGATCGAGGCGCGCGATACCGGCAAGCCGATGAGTGCGGCGCGCGTCGACATCCAGGTCACGGCGCGCTACTTCGACTTCTACGGCGGCGCGGCCGACAAGCTGCACGGCCAGGTCATTCCCTTCCTGGACGGTTATACGGTGAACGTGCTGCGCGAGCCGCATGGCGTCACCGGCCACATCATCCCGTGGAACTACCCCGCGCAGCAGTTCGCACGCACGGTCGCCGCCGCGCTGGCGGCGGGCAATGCAACGGTGGTCAAGCCGTCCGAGGACGCGTGCCTGTCCACGCTGCGGCTGTCCGAACTCGGCCTCGAAGCCGGCATTCCCGGGGGTGCCCTGAACATCGTCACCGGTCTGGGCGAGAGCGCCGGCGCGGCACTCACCGCGCATCCCGGGGTGAACTTCCTGAGTTTCACCGGCTCGCCGGAGGTCGGCACCCTGGTGCAGGCGTCGGCGGCGCGCAATCACATTCCCTGCACCCTGGAACTGGGCGGCAAGTCGCCGCAGGTGGTGTTCTCCGACGCGGAACTCGACAAGGCGGTGCCGGTGGTGGTGAGGGCGATCGTCCAGCATGCCGGGCAGACCTGCTCGGCGGGCAGCCGGCTGCTGGTGCAGCAGGAGATCTACGAGCGCTTCACGAGCATGGTGGCGGAGGCGTTCGCCAAGGTGCGCGTGGGCACGCCCGAGATGAACCTCGACTGCGGGCCGGTGATGAACGCCACGCAGCGCGATCGCATCGAGGGATTCACGCGCGCGGCCATCGACGGCGGCGTGCCGGTGCTGGCTCAGGGTATATTTGCAGACGGTCTATCGCCCAAGGGGTTCTGGGCCAGGCCCACGCTGTTCGGTCCGGTGCCGCGCGAGCATGCGCTGGCCTGCGAGGAGGTGTTCGGTCCGGTGCTGTCCGCGATCCCGTTCAAGGACGAGGAGGATGCGGTGCGGCTGGCGAACGCCACCGACTATGGCCTGGTGGGCGCGGTGTGGACCGCCAACGGCGCGCGCCAGCAGCGCATGTCCAAGCGCATGCGCTGCGGCCAGGTGTTCATCAACTGCTACGGTGCGGGCGGAGGCGTGGAACTGCCCTTCGGCGGCGTCAAGAAGAGCGGGCACGGCCGGGAAAAGGGCTTTCTCGCACTCGAGCACATGACGGTGACCAAGACCGTCGTCAACTACCACGGATAGGGAGGAATCATGAGCATGCTCTCCAACAAGGTCGCGATCGTCACCGGCGCCGCGAGCGGGTTCGGCGCCGAGATCTCGCGCCTGTACGTCAAGGAGGGCGCGAAGGTTGTCGTCGCCGACCTGAACGAGGACGGAGCGAAAAAGATCGCCGCCGAACTCGGCGGGAACGCCATCGCGGTCCGCTGCGATGTGTCGAAGCGGGCCGACATCGAGAACCTGGTCGCGGCGGCGATGAAGCAGTACGGAACCATCGACATCGTCGTGAACAACGCCGGCTACACGCATCGCAACGGCTCGATGCTGGAGGTCGAGGAGGCGCAGTTCGACCGTTGCTTCGACGTGAACGTCAAGGCGATCTATCTGATGGCGCAGTCGGTCGTTCCGATCCTGCGCCAGAAGAATTCCGGCTGCATCATCAACGTGGGCTCCGTGTCAGGCATGCGGCCGCGTCCCGGGCTGGTCTGGTATGCCGCCTCCAAGGCCGCGGCCAATCTCGTGTCGAAGGCGATGGCAGTGGAACTCGCGCCGGACAACATCCGCGTCAACGCCATCTGCCCGGTGATGTCGGCGACCGGCATGATCGAGGACTTCATGGGCATGGCGAACACCCCCGAGAATCAGGCGAAGTTCCTCGGCGGCATTCCGATGGGCCGGTTGGCCAAGCCGATCGACATCGCCAAGGCGGCGCTGTACCTGGCCTCCGATCTGGCCGACTTCATCACCGGGGTCGAGCTGCCCGTCGACGGCGGCCGCTCGGTATGAGCACGCCGACCATGCGCGCGGTCGAGGCGAACGACTTCTCGATCGGCGCGCTGCGTCTGACACAGCGTCCCGTCCCTGCGCCCCGTCGTGGCGAGATCCTGGTGCGCATTCGCGCTGCGAGCCTCAACTACCGGGATCTGGCGATCCTCGAGCAGAAGTATCTTCCGAGCCTTCCGCTGCCCTATGTTCCCGCCTCCGACTGCTGCGGCGAAGTGGCGGCGGTGGGCGAGGCGGTGAGCCGCTTCAAGGTGGGCGAGCGCGTCATGCCCCTCTATACGCAAGGCTGGTACGACGGCAAGCCCACGCTGGAGATGCGCACCCGGCGGACGCTGGGCGCGCCGCTCGCGGGGGTGCTGGCGGAATACGTCGCCGTGCCGGCCGAGGATGCGGTGTCGGTGCCTGCGAGCCTGAGCGATGCCGAAGCGGCGACCCTGCCGATTGCCGCGCTGACTGCGTGGACCACCCTGCAGGAGGGCGGCATCAAGCCCGGCGACAGCGTCCTGGTGCAGGGTACCGGCGGCGTGGCGCTGTTTGCGCTGCAGTTCGCCCGGCTTGCCGGCGCGCACGTGATCATTCTGTCCTCCAGCGACGAGAAGCTGGCGCGCGCGCAGGCGCTGGGTGCGCACACCGGGATCAATTACCGGTCCACGCCGAAGTGGGAGGATGCGGTGAAGGCCGCGACCGACGGACGCGGGGTGGACATCGTGGTGGAGACCGCGGGCGCTTCGCTTGCGCAGTCGCTGGCGTGCACGGCCTTCGGCGGGTTCGTGGGGGTGGTCGGCTTCGTCGCCGGCTACACCGCCGAGATCCCGCTGCGGGCACTGATCGGTCCGCTGGTACGCGTGCAGGGCATCGCCGTCGGCTCGGGCACGCGCTTCGAGGCGATGAACCGGGCGATCGAACGGCACGCGCTGAAGCCGGTGATCGATTCGCACTTTTCCCTGGGGGATGCCGCGGCTGCTTTCTCGCATCTGCGCGACGGCAGGCACTTCGGCAAGATCGTCATCGACGTCTGAGTGCGCACCAGACGAGGAGACTGCCAGTGAGCCATCGAGTCTGGAGCGGGGGCGGCAAACGCATCCACATGCAGGAGGTCGGCACCCGCGACGGGCTGCAGATCGAGGCCGCCTTCGTTCCCACGCAGGACAAGATCGCGCTGGTCGATGCGCTATCCGACGCGGGGCTGGCCAAGATCGAAGTCAGCGCCTTCGTTTCGCCGCAGGCGATTCCGGCGCTGCGCGACGCCGACGAGGTCTTGCGCGGCATCCGACGCCACCCCGACGTGTGCTACACCGCTCTGGTACCGAACGTGCGCGGTGCCGAACGCGCGCTCGACGCCCGCGTGGACGAAATGAACACCGTGATGTCGGCGACCGAGACGCACAACCTTGCGAACCTGCGCATGACGCGCGAGCAGTCGTTCGCCGCGCTGGCCCGGGTCATGCAGCTGGCGCGCACGGCGCAGGTGCCGGTGAACGGCTCGGTCTCGTGCGCCTTCGGTTGCCCGATGGAGGGCGAGGTCGACGCAGACGCGGTGCTCGACTGGGCCGCGCGCCTGGTCGACGCGGGCGCGCATGGCATCTCCCTGTGCGATACCACCGGAATGGCCCATCCGCGCCAGGTGGAGTCGATGGTGCGCAGGTTCCGCGATCGCTTCCCCGACACGCAGCTCACGCTGCATTTCCACAATACGCGCGGAATGGGCCTGTCCAACATCCTGGCGGCCATCGATGCCGGCGCCGACCGCTTCGACTCAGCCCTCGGCGGCCTCGGCGGATGCCCGTACGCACCGGGCGCCACCGGCAACGTGTGCAGCGAGGAGATCGTGCACGCGCTCGAGTGCATGGGCTACGACACCGGCGTGGATCTCGAGCGGCTGATGGCGGCCGCGCGGCGGCTGCCGGCGCTCGTCGGGCATGACGTGCCGAGCCAGCTGCTCAAGGCCGGCCGCCGGCTGGACCTGCATCCGGTGCCGAAGGACTTCGACGCCATCCGCGAGCGCGCCCTGGCGCGCGGCTGATCGATCCATTCCGGAGGCAGCATGCCTTTGCCTGCATACGAAACCCTGGCGTGCGAAACGGTGGCGCCGCACGTCCTGCTCATCCGGCTCAATCGACCGGAGGTGCGCAACGCGTTCAACACGGCGATGGGGCGCGAGCTGCTGGATCTCTGGACCCGGCTCACCGAGGACTGCGAGGACTGGCGTTGCGCCGTCGTCACCGGTGCGGGAGACCAGGCATTCTGCGCCGGCGCCGACCTGAAGGAGCGCAGAGGCATGACACGCGAGGCCTGGCGCGCGCAGCACGAACTGTTCGAGCGTGCATTCTGGGCGCTCGGCGACCTGCCCCTGCCGATCATCGCGGCCGTGAACGGGCCCGCGTATGCCGGCGGACTGGAACTGGCGCTGATGTGCGACTTCATCTACGCAGTGCCGACCGCACGCTTCGCGCTCACCGAGACGTCGCTGGGCATCATTCCGGGCGCGGGCGGCACGCAGAACCTGCCGCGTGCGGTCGGCGAACGCCGTGCGAAGGAGATCATCATGACGGCCCGGCCATTCGAGGCGGAGCAGGCGCATGCCTGGGGACTGGTGAACCGGCTGGTGCCGCAGCCCGACCTGCTGACCGCGGCCCTGGAGACGGCCGCCGCGATTGCCGCCAACGCGCCGCTCGCCGTGCGCCAGGCCAAGAAGTCGATCCGCTACGGGGGTCAGATGGAGATTCGCACGGCTTATCGCTTCGAGGTGGAGGCCTACAACCAGCTGGTCGACACCGACGATCGCCGTGAGGGCATCCTCGCCTTCAACGAGAAGCGCAAGCCGCAGTTCAAGGGGCGGTGACGAACGTGGCTGACGCAGACCGCTATCAGGACATCCGCGATGGGGTACGCGCACTGTGCGCCCAGTTCCCGGACGAGTATCACCGCAGGATCGACGCGGCGCGTGCTTACCCCGAAGCGTTCGTCGATGCGCTGACAAAGGCCGGCTGGCTGGCCGCCATGATTCCTCAGGAGTACGGCGGCTCGGGTCTCGGCTTGGCCGAGGCCTCGGTGATCATGGAGGAAATCAATCGCTCCGGCGGCAACTCGGGCGCCTGCCACGGACAGATGTACAACATGGGCACGCTCCTGCGCCACGGCTCGCCGGAGCAGAAGCAGGCCTACCTGCCGAAGATCGCCAGCGGCGAACTGCGTCTGCAGTCGATGGGCGTGACGGAACCGACCACCGGCACCGACACGACGCGCATCAAGACCGTCGCGGTGCGCAAGGGCGACCGCTACCTGGTCAACGGCCAGAAGGTGTGGATCTCTCGCATCCAGCACTCCGACCTGATGATCCTGCTCGCGCGCACCACGCCGCTGGCCGAGGTGAAGAAAAAGTCGGAGGGCATGTCGATCTTCCTCGTCGACCTGCGCGCGGCGATCGGAAAGGGCATGACGGTCCGCCCGATCGCCAACATGGTCAACCACGAAACCAACGAGCTGTTCTTCGACAATCTCGAGATCCCGGCCGAGAACCTGATCGGAGAGGAAGGCAAGGGCTTCAAGTATATCCTCGACGGTCTCAACGCAGAGCGCACGCTTATCGCGGCGGAGTGCATCGGAGCCGGCTACTGGTTCATCGACAAGGTCACCGCATACGCGAAAGAGCGCGTGGTGTTCGGGCGGCCGATCGGCCAGAATCAGGGTGTGCAGTTCCCGATCGCCGAGAGCTATATCGAGGTCGAGGCGGCCAACCTCATGCGCTTCGAGGC
>JAEZCG010000037.1 GCA_023430065.1 Pseudomonadota bacterium
GGCCGCAGCAGGCTCCGGCGTGCGCTCGAAGCGCCGCTTGCTCTGGTAGGCGCGCAGCGGCGCGCCGGGGTCGGTGGATCCGCGCATGCCGGCGGACGGCATGCAGCGTGCCTGGCTCTCCGCCAGCTGCGCAGGAGGCTATTCAGGACTTGCCCACGTTCCTGCACACATACTCGAAGGTCTTGCCGCCGTGGGAGTTGTCACGCACCTCCTCCCACATGCGCTTGGTCATCTTGCCGGAGGACCAGACCACTTCCCCCTGCGGGTCGCGCATCTCGATGGACGTGACACGGTTGATGCGCCGGCCGCAATCGACCTCCACGGTCCCCACGCTCTCCTTGAATAGCACCGGACGGCCGCTGAAGTTGTCGGTGAGCGGATTGGTGTACACGCCGCGCTTGCGAAAGCGGATCGTTTCCCCGTCGACCTCGATCGAGGATCGGTCGACGTAGTACTTCGCTTCGGTGTCGGCGCCGACCTCCACCCATTCTTCCTCTGCATGGGCGCATACCGGCAGCGTCAGCGCGGCGGCAATCGTCAGTGCCCGCAGCATGGATCCTCCTGAAATCATCGATGGCGCGACTCTGAAACCGATTGGTCAGGCGGCCGCAAGCGGCTTGTTCCAGCAGTAGATGCGCATGGGCGGCACGTTGCGCACTTCCAGGCACACCTGCGGAGGTCCCATCCATTCGCCGGCGAAGCGCGCCACGTGCCCGCGCATCTGATAGGCCAGAAAGCGGCCGCCGGGCGCCAGCCCCGTCCATATCTGATGGGCGATGCGCCGCGCACATTCGCTTGGCATGGTGGAGAAGGGGATGCCGGACATCACCAGGTCCGGGGCCGGCAAGCCGTGCATGTGCAGGATGTCCTGCAGGCGCTCCGCGCTGCCGTGATGCACGATCAGCCGCTCGTCCTTGTCGTTGCGCAGGTTGTCGACGAAGTGCTCGTCGAGATCGATCGCTAGCAGGCGGGCATCGCGTGGCAGAACGTGCAGCAGCGCCCGTGTCGTGCAGCCTGTTCCCGGCCCGAGTTCGACGACCGTGCGGGGATGCGCCATGCCGGCGACATCAGCCAGACGGCGCGTCAGGAAGCGCGAACTGGGCACCACCGACGCGATGGTCGTCGGGTGACGCAGGAAGCGTCGAAAGAACATCCACGCTCCTGCCGGAGACGCGTACCGCTCACGCTGCGCATCGGTTCCCTCGACCATCGTTCCTCCCTGCCCGCAGTCAGCGGGATCAGCAAGCCCGATACCTGTTGCTGCTGCCGCTGCTACTGTTGTTGTCGCTGCTGTTGTTCGTCGCTTTCCTGGTGATTTCGGTCTGCGGCGACCGGTACGACGAGAGGCGGGCCGCCATCGATGGCGGAGTCGCGCCGCAGGCCGAGCGTACACGGAAACTGGTCGCTCGACTCGTCTCGGTACGAATCGCCTCGATCGCGCCTGCCTCTGTAACGAAGCAGGCAGTATGAACCGATCATGCAAGCGGGCGCCGCTGCGCACCAAGCGGCCGTGCTGCGGTTGCATACCAAAGCCTGCGTCCAGGGCGCGCAGAAGCAGTGTCCGCACTGCTTGGACGCGCAGGGGATTGCGGCGCCTGGATGTTCAGGGGCGGAGCCGGCGAAGGACGTCCGTCAGCTCGGCCGCGACGGCGTCCACCGCCTTGCGCGGCGCGGGGTCGCGCAGCGCGCCGGTCTCGTCGAAGGCCTCGCCCGCGCGTGCCAGCGCAAACTGCGTGGGCAGCACGATGCAGCCCAGTACCGCCAGGATCTGCCGCACCGTGAACAGCCCGCGTATGCCGCCGAGGTTGCCCGGGGACGCCGCCAGCAGTGATACCACCTTGCCTCGGAAGGCCGAGGTGGGATCGTCCTTCTGCGGACGCGACACCCAGTCGATCGCGTTCTTCAGCACCGCAGTGATCGAGCTGTTGTACTCCGGGCACGAGATCAGGAAGCCGTCGTGCGCGAGCATCATCTGCTTTAGCTCACGCGCACGTTCCGGCAGTCCCTGTCCGACCTCGAGGTCGCCGTCGTACAACGGCATCGGGTAGTCGCGCAGATCGATCAGCGTGACGTCCGCCCCGGCATGTCGAAGGGCCGCTGCACCGATGCGGATGAGCTTCTTGTTCCATGACGCGGTGCGCGTGCTGCCGGCGAACGCGAGGATGCGAGGCATGAAGGGTGAGTGGAGAAGTCGGATGCAGGGAGTATAGCGGGCGCTGCAAGATCGTCCGCCAGACAGGCGCGTTCGCTCCAGCGTGCGCTAGAAGAACGACGGGGCCGCGATCGCGGCCCCGTCGGGTACTGCTGAAACTGCGTTTTCGGATCAGGCCTTGCGGCGGCGGCTCAGACCCAGGCCCAGGCCGACGAGGCCGAGCAGCGCGAGGATGCCAGGCTCGGGCACTTCACCATTGCCACCGTCGCCGCCTCCGTTATCCGGGCAGGCCGGTTGACCGGGCCCGCCGCAGATGCCGCCGCTACCGGTCGAGGTACCGGCCTTCAGACCGCCGATGAAGACGCCACTATCCCACACCGTGTCCGAAGTGTCGCCAGTCACGATCTTCAGGGTGTGGGTGGTGAGACTCGGGTCCAGGATACCCACCACACCCAGTGACAGCGAGATACCGTCGAACTCGAGCGGGTACTGTCCAGGCGACCCGTTTCCGTTGTTCAGGAAGTTGGCCGCGTTCTGGCCGACCACAAAAGACACCAGGCTGCCGTCGGGAAACTTCGCGTAGTTCACGCCATCGACGATGAACATGAAGAAGTCGGTCACACCCTGGTCGGGGAACTCGTCACTGCCGAACACGAAGTTCGCCGACACGGAGGTGATGCCGGCATCCACCGTGAATTCGATGACGAGTGAGTTCACATCGTTCGTCACGGAACTCGGCGCGTTTGCCGCGGCCAGGAGCGCTTCCACCTCCGCGTCTTGACTGGTGCCGGGACTGGTCGGGAAGTGGCCTTCCCACGAGGAGTTCGTA
>JAEZCG010000068.1 GCA_023430065.1 Pseudomonadota bacterium
GCGCAGTTTCTCGGAAAGCGCCCGGGCGGTGTCGAGATGACAGCCGGGCAAGCCGATGAGGAACTCGTCGTCTCCGCATCTTCCGACGATGTCGGATTGTCTGGTCGCCGCCCGCAACGTCTCTCCGATGGCCTGTAGCAATCGGTTGCCGGCGGAGTTGCTGTGCTCGATGGGCTTGATCATCTCGACGCTTAGCGCGATGCAGCTCAGCGGACGCCGGTTGCGCACTGCGTCAAGTCGCGCCTGCGTCATCCGCTCGAAGAACGCTGCGCGCGACAAGCACCCCGTCAGGAGGTCGTGACGCTCACTCTGCCTCGCCTCCCGGCAGGCGCTCAATTCAGCCTGCACCTGGCGATCTCGCTCCGCCGCAGCCAACCTTTCGGTGCAGTCGTCGAGAGTGACGATACAGCCCTGAACCGTGGCGTCGTGCGCGAGGATCGGCGTGCAGCGGATGGCGAGGGGGGAGATCCCGCGTTGCGGCGGGACGAAGTCGAGCGCCTCCACGGACCATGGGTGTGATGTGGCCATCGCCCGGCTCCATGGATGTCTGTCAGGGCCCGTGGACAGCGCATCGGCGATCCAGCCGATGGCGGACAGCTCGATGCCGTGGAGTGCGTCCGGTGTCGTGCAGGCGAGGGCGGCGAATGCGTCGTTGGCCAGTTCGATGTGCCCGCGTCTGTCGAGGATGACGGCGGCCTCCTGCACGTGATTGAAGGCTGCCATCAGTGCGGCCATGTCGGTACGCGGTCTGTAATGGGCGACATCGGCGGCAGCCGATGGGAGGACCAGGCGGCGTAGACGGCGAGGGCTGAAGCGGCCATACGGCGTGAGAGTCGCCTGCCGGCGTCTCATCAGGAAAAGAACCGAAAGAAGGGCGGTCATCGCGACCAGTAACGCCGATGGACTCTCGTGGAAGGCAGGCTCCCGCTGCAACCGGACCTCGCTCATGGACCCCGCTCGGACACTGGTCGCGGCACTGGCTCGCGCGAATGCCGAGTCCTGCTGTGCAAAGACGTCCTGCTGTGCAATGACGTCCTGCGGTGCCATGACGTAAGGCTGCGTGGGTGCGTAAGACACGATGCGAGCAACCGCCGGGGCACGGCGGTGCACGGGCCGGGTCGATTCGGTGCGCTCCCGAGTCGCGGTGACCGCCTGATCGCAATCCTGCCCAACGCCCGTCTTGATTTCGGCGCCGGACAAGCCGGTTAAGATGCGCGCGCCACCCCGATCAGAAAGCGACGGACATTGTTCCACCTGCGTATGCGTCGCCGCGGCTGCACCGGCGTCGGAAACGCACAGCCAAGCTGCGGTCGAGAGGCTCAGAACAGCGCTGGCGGTGGCCAGCGGGCGGCGAAGCGTAGGCTCGGTCACGGCGCGGCATTCCGTTCATGCATGCGCGGGATGGCAGCAATGCAAATGCCGAGTGCTTGCCGTTGCGCTTGCGGGCGATGCGCCAGTGTACTCCAGAGGCCGGTTCCACTACATGCGCTTCCGGCCTGATTCATCGTACGCGCGATTCGGACATCGAGATCTCTGCACAGAGTGCTTTGCAGGGCTCGGACGCAGAGGCGCTGCCGGAGTCTCCGTCTGTGGCTGCATGGAACCGCCATGCCGTAATCCATCGGCATCCTTGCGCCCAAAGGCGTGATGCTCAGGCGATGAAAGCCGCGTTGCGCCGGGCCGCCTTGCCAAGCATGAGGAGATCGCGAACGTGTATGTCTTTCTTGCCTCGGATGAAGCGCGCTACATCAACGACGCGGTGATCGAGGTCGGTGGCGGGGCGAGCATCTAGCCGCCCAGCAGGCGCCGGATTCCGCGTTCGTTCACGGGCGCCAGGACGCCGTGTTCGGTGATGAGTGCGCTGATCAATTCTGCCGGCGTCACGTCGAAGACGGGATTGCGCACGGCAATCCCGGCCGGCGCCCAGCGCGTCGCGCCAAACCCGGTGACTTCCTCACCATCGCGCTCCTCGATTGGGATGTGCCGTCCGGACGGCAGCGTGAGATCGACGGTGGACACCGGCGCCGCCACGTAGAACGGAATCGCATGCCGGTGCGCAAGCACCGCGAGCGGGTAGGTGCCGATCTTGTTCGCGGTGTCGCCATTGGCGACGATGCGGTCTGCCCCCACGATCACCGCGTCGATCTCGCCCCGGGCGATCAGGTGACCGGCGGCGACGTCCGCGATCAGGGTGACGTCGATGCCGTCTCGCTGCAGTTCCCACGCGGTGAGGCGCGCGCCCTGCAGGAACGGCCGGGTCTCGTCGGCGAACACGCGCACCCGTTTGCCCGCATTCACTGCGGACCGGATCACGCCCAGCGCCGTCCCGTGGCCGGCCGTGGCGAGGGCACCGGCATTGCAGTGGGTCAGAACCCGCGCCCCATCGGGAATCAGCGCCGCACCCAGTTCCCCCATGCGCCGGTTCGATGCAACGTCCTCGTCGGCGATCGCGTGCGCTTCGTCGAGCAGCCGGCGTGCCACTTGTGCCGGATCGGATCCCGACGATGCAGCCAGGACCATGCGCATGCGGGCCAATGCCCCTGCAAGATTGACCGCGGTCGGCCGGCTCGCGGCGAGCTGTTCGATGGTCTCGTTCAACGCCTCGGTGCAGCCACGCGTCTGCGTATCGGCCAACCGGCGGGCGTCCAGGGCGACACCGTAGGCGGCTGCGCAGCCGATCGCCGGTGCACCGCGGACCACCATGTCGCGGATCGCGGCGGCCACCTCGCCCGCGCTCGAGCACGCGACGTAGCGTGTCTGCATCGGCAGCACGCGCTGGTCGATCAACTGCAGACGCTCGCCATCCCACCGCAGTGTCGCGACCTGGCTTGCGCTCACGCCGCCTCCGGTACCGTCTGCACGATGGCAAGACCGAGCGTGGTGCATCGTTCCCGGAAGGAGGGCGTCGCCCTCGCGTCCCCGAGCACGACGACGCGACCGCCGTCCGGCGCGGCAGCGAGCACCGGCGCCGCTGCATCGAGCAGCGCAGGATCCGCTTCGTCCGTGACCAGGAGATCGATCGCGCCGAACTGGCGCATGCATCCCCGTACCGCGTCGACTGGGGCGAGGACGTCGCTGCGGTACACCGCCGCGCCCCTTCGTATGCAGTCGGCTTCCAGGCCGCCATCATCGCGTCCCATGCGCATCAACACGGACTGCCCCAGCAAGGGCCTGGAGGCTCTTCCCACGATGCGCACGCGCCGCTCCGCCGAGCCGTATTGAATCTCGGCCTCGATGTTTTCGGATACGGGCAGTCCTGCATAGCGATCGTGCGCGGCGGCGCGCGTCTTGATCTCCCGATCCTGCCGGGCGACATCCTGTGCCATGCGTAAATGTTCCGGGTCGACGGCGGCCACCCAGGCGCCCAGTTCCGGATCCAGCAGCACGCGAGGGGCAAAATCGAAGCCGGACACCTCCTCGCCTATGTCCGGATGCGTGGCATGCACCGCCTGCGCGTAGCGGTGCGCGAATGCGTCGAGGTCCGTGCCGACCAGGGCTCGCGCACGCAAGAAAACGGCATGCTGCGGTGTGGCGGGTCCCTCGCTGCACAGCGCCAGGAGGTCGGGGCGTCGGGCGAATGAACGCCAGTACGGATCGTCGAGAGCGGCGAGCAGCATCGGATGGCCCGCAACCCGGCACAGGTGCGCGCGCAGCCGTGCGATACGCAATGGGTCCCACGAAAAGGGGTGCGGGTCCTCGGGCAGATCCCACGCGTTGCGTGCGCGCAGGTAGTCCTCGGCACGGGTGACCAGCGCCAGCATGTTCTCGTAGCTCTCGCGTGGATCGCGCCCGAAGGCAACCACGCCATGATGGAGCAGGATCAGCCCGATGGTGCGGCGCGTGGCGTGCTGCCGATACACCGCGTCGCAGGCCTTGGCCAGCGCGAAGCCCGATGGATGGAACGGCACCAGAGGCGCGAGATCGCCGAACACGTGCGCCGCGATGCGCGCGCCGGCGCGCGTGTCGACCACGGCGAGCACGGCGTCCGCATGCGTGTGTTCGACGAACGGCCACGGCAGCAGCGCATGCATGAGCGTTTCGATCGACGCCCCGGGACCGGGGCGAACCGTCCGCTCCCCGAGGGCAGTGCGCAATGCATGGTTGTCCAGTTCGCCGCCCGAGGCGAGGGCGGCCGCCGCAGCCAGATCGACCGCGGCGAAATCCTCTTCGCCCGCCTGGGCGAGATCGCGGCCGCTGCCTTTGACGTACAGGACACCGTCACGCTTCATCGACGTGTTGCCGCCCCCGTGCAGGACCAGGCTCTGCTCCGCCCCGAGCAGCCGCGAGGTGTATGCGCGGGCGGCGAGTGCGGGGTTGCGGGACTGCGCGGCGAGGTGCGTGGCCTCGGCATGGTTCCAGCGCGAACGCATGAGGGGCTCAGGGAAGGAGGACGCACCGATTATAATCGGCGCATGCCAGCGTTCAGACTGCGTCACGCCGACTGGACGCGCGACCGCTACGCCCTGCGGTCGGTGCGCCTGGCGGTGTTCGTGCAGGAGCAGGGCGTGCCGGAGGAACTCGAATGGGACGAGTTCGATGCCGCCAGCGAGCATGTACTCGCCGAGGATGCGGCAGGCGATCCGATCGGCACCGGCAGGTTGCTCCCCGATGGGCACATCGGCCGCATGGCGGTGCTTGCCGGCTGGCGCGGAAAGGGCGTCGGCGACGCAATGCTGTCCTGGCTCGTCGAACAGGCCCGCCGCCGCGACATGCATGAACTGCTGCTGCATGCCCAGACGCATGCTGCGCCGTTCTATGCGCGACACGGGTTCGTGCGCGTCGGGGAACCGTTCATGGAGGCAGGCATCCCGCACTGCCTCATGCGCCGCAACCTCTAGCGGCTACGCCTCCACCACGAAGCGGCGCGTCTCCAGTGTCTGGCCGTCGGCGCCGAATCCCGTTTCCCGGAATAGCGTGCTTCCATCGTGGGCGCGCAGAATGAGCGTCGAGGCCCGCGTGCCGTACCCGGCGGTGCGGATGAAGGCGCTGGACAGGACGCGTTCCCACTCGAGCGGCACGCCCGTGCTCGGCAAGTCCTCGTCCGGCGCGCGCGCATCGTCCGCCAGGAGGTGCGCGAGCCCCGCTTCCAGGGTATCCGCTGACGCGTGCGCCAGCGTGCTCATCGCCTGCTTGGCCCGCTCGACCTTGGGCCAGGGAGTGTCGAGCAGGTGATTGGATACGCCGTACACGCCTGTCCCCAGCACCGTGATCCGGTCGCTGCGATTGGAGTAGTGCAGCAGCCGGGTGCCGCTGCCTACGATCAGATTGAAGCCATCGTAGTGCGCGCGTTCGGCCGCCACGTCTTCCAGGTAGGCCTCGGGCGACGCGTCGCCGGCGAGGAAATCCCGAACCAGCCAGCCGCGGGACTTGCGGCCGGCACGCCGGCCGCCATCGCGAACATTGGTGACCGCGGCGAATCGCCCTGCAGGGGTGATCCCCATCCAGGTGCCGCCGTGCTCCTGATCTCGTCCGCCGAGGACCTGGGGCAGATCCGGCCAGTAAGCGGCCGGCGCACTGGCACGCGCGAAGTACTCGTCGCGATTGGCGGCGATCATGAGCGGGTAGTCCGCGCGCAGGTCGATGGCGACGACGATCAGGCACATGCGCCCGGCGCCAGGAAACATTCGAGTGTGCGTGCCTGCCCGTGGACGAGGAATCGGGTCGCACCGGCGCGCGTCACCGCCTGGGCCAGCGTGCGCTCGAATCCGGTCGCGTCGGGTACCGGGTCGTAGACCTCCATCCACAGCGTCGGCTCACCACGCTTGCACAGCAGGCGGCCCGCGACCCCGGTCTCGGCGTGGATCGCCGCCAGCATGCTCTCGATGACGCGGCGCGCCTCGCCCGCCAGCGCCGGCTGCACCCGATAGTAGACGTAGACGCTGTGCACGCGCTTAGCCGATCACCGTCAGCGTCGCGTTTGCACCGGCCGCATGCAGGCCGGGCTCGTCGAGCGAATCTGTCTGGACCACCGCCAAGGCATCCCATCCGCCCCCGGGCGCGGGCGCGGCGTCCACCAGCGTACCTGCAGCGCTGCCGTCCGCACGCAGGATGTCCTGACCCGGCAGCAGAGGGCCATCGGGGGCGTGCAGCACGACCAGACGGCGCTTGACCTGCCCCCGGTACTGCGCGCGCGCGACGATCTCCTGGCCGGGATAGCAGCCCTTGTCGAAGCTGATCGCGCCGAGCTGCTCGAGACCGAGCATCTGCGGCACGAAGCGCTCCTGCAGCACCCGACCCAGCCGCGGGATGCGCGCCTGCAGCAGGTGCCAGTGCCAGGCGCGTTCGGACGCCGGTACGCAGCGCTGTGCGCACTCGTCCCACAGCGTGAGCGCCTGCGCGATGGGCACCGCCAGGAGGAACAGGCTGGCGTGCAGCCGACAGCACGTCTCCGCGTGCCGGCCGACTGTCCGGCCCAGATCGCCGTGCGGCGCCGCGCCCGTCACCGCTGTCACGGCGGAAGCGGCCTCAGGGCCGCCCACACCCAGCAGCACGTGCTGCGCCGTCACGTCCTCGAGTTCTACGCGCGCGCGCAGCACGTAGCGACGCAATCGGGCGACCACCGGCTCCGCGATGTCCCCGGGGATCGCGAGCAGGAAGCCGTGCGCCGTCTTCCATGCCAATGGAATTGCCAGCACCCGCCCCTGCGGAGTACAGTAGCTCGTCCACTGTGCGTTGTCGGGGCCGAGCAGGCCGATGTCGTTGCTGAACTGGCCCTGCAGGAATGCGGGGGCATCGGCGCCATGCACGTGCACGAGCGACTCGTCGCGCAGGGCATGGAGCGTCGCACCGTGCATGAGGGCGGCGCGCTCGGTGGATTCGCCCGCGTGCGTGGCAGGGCCGTGCAGGCCCAGCGCGTCGAGACGATCGGCGAGCGGATGAGCGGGATCGATGGCGAGCGTCATGGCGAGCGAGGATTCGACGGCCGGCGGGAGGGCGGCCGACAGCAGCGATTATAGTGAAGCGCGCCGGTCGGGCGTGCCCACCGTCCTTGCCATGAAACGCAGCGGGTTCGAGTTCGTGCTCCGTCCCTCCGCGCCCATGGCGTGGATGCTTGCCGCCCTCCATGCGGCGGCTCTGGTGCCGGTGTGGAGCGTCGCGCCGTGGCCCCCCGCGGGCGCGGTGTTGACGCTGCTCATCGCACTGAGCCTGGCGGGACATCTCCGCGGCGCGCGCACAGCGCGCCGGATTCGTCTGACGACCATGGAATCCGGACCGGCCCGTGTGCGCGTGGAGGGTGCCGACGGCGGCGTGCGTCAGGGGATCCTGCACGGGAGTACCTTCGTGTCCGCCCGTTTGGTGATCCTGCGCATCCGCGTCCCTGGCGCCTGGCGTTGCGCGAGCATCGCCATAGTGCGCGGGCAGACGGGCGGGGAGGTGCATCGCCGGCTGCGCGTGTGGCTGCGCTGGTCGGCGATGCCCTCTCCGGGGCGCCCGGCAAAGGCGTCGGACGAACCAAATCCCTCCGGCCCGGTCCCATCGGCCAGACGATGACAAGTACAACATTCCGGATCGGTTCGGCGGGCGCTATACTGGGGCCTCGTCGCGCGACCCCGTTCGCGCGTTTTTTGTTGTCCCCAAGGCCTATCCGAACACGACCGCATGAGCGACCGTGAGATCGACCAGCAGCTGGTCGAACGCGCCCAGCGAGGGGACAAGCACGCATTCGAGCTGCTGGTGTCGAAGTACCAGCGCAAGCTGGGACGCCTCCTCTCGCGTTTCATCCGCGATCCTGCAGAGGTAGAGGACGTGGCGCAGGAGGCCTTCATCAAGGCCTATCGGGCCCTGCCGTCCTTCCGCGGCGAGAGCGCCTTCTACACCTGGCTGTACCGGATCGGAATCAACACCGCCAAGAACTACCTCGTGGCGATGGGCCGGCGCGCGCCCACGACCACTGAATTCGACAGCGAGGATGCCGAGAATTTCGAGGACGGCGAGTATCTCCGGGACGTGAACACCCCGGAAAATGAACTAATGAGCAAACAGATCGCCAAAACGGTCAATGACACGATGGAGCAATTGCCCGAGGAATTGCGCACGGCGATCGTCTTGCGCGAGATCGACGGGCTGAGCTACGAAGAGATCGCGACCGTGATGGACTGCCCGATCGGGACGGTGCGGTCTAGGATATTCCGGGCCCGGGAGACGATTGCCGAGCGCCTGCGCCCGTTGTTGGAAACCAGCAAGGACAAGAGGTGGTGAGATGGACAAGCTCTCTGCGCTGATGGACGGCGAACTGCAACTGGCCGACAGCAAACGTCAAATCGAGCGGCTGGAGAACGACCCCGATCTCGCCACGGGGTGGCAGACCTACCATCTGATCCGCGATGCGCTGCGCGACGAACTGGACCTGAGCCCCGTCTTTTCCCGCAGATTCCACGAGCGCCTGGTTCAGGAACCGACCGTTCTTGCGCCGAGGCGACTGGTCCCCCAGCCGATCGTCCGGCACGCATTGCCGATCGCCGCCAGTGTCGCCGGGGTGGCCGTCGTGGCCTGGCTGGCGCTGTCCTCTCCCGTGACCACAGGCCCGGCGCCACTGGTCGCACAGGTTCGCACGGCGCCCGACGCGCAGCAGGGTCCCGACGCGCAGCAGGGTCTGGCGCAGATCCCGGCAGGCTCCCGGCACGCAGGCATTCCCGAGTATCTCGTCGCCCATCAGGAGTTCTCGCCGAGTACCGCAATGCAGGGCGTCGCGTCGTACGTGCGTACGGTGTCCACCGAGGAACCGGCCCAGATCCGATGAAAGCGTTCGGTAAGACGGTTCTGCCGCTGTTGCTGCTGTCCCAGCTCCTGTTCGTCGGCGCCGCCCGGGCGGACGCCCTGGGAGATGCCGAGGCGCTTGCTCTCCTGCAACGGATCGCGCAGGCAGCGCGCGAATTGAACTACCGCGGCACCTTCGTCTACCAGCACGGAAACCACGCCGAGACCTCGCGCATCACCCATTTCGTCGACCGGTCGGGCGAGTTCGAGAAGCTCGAGACGCTCGACGGGCCTCGCCGGGAGATCATCCGAAACAGCGCCGAGATCGTCACGTTCTATGCCGACAGCGGCGTCGTGAAGCGCGAGCGCCGCACCGCGCGCAAGGTCTTTCCGGCGCTGTTGCCCGAACAGCTCTCGGTGCTGACCCAGTACTACCAGCTGCGCAAGGTCGGCCAGGACCGCATCGCGGGTCACGACGCGCAGGCGCTCATCCTGGAACCGCGCGACCAGTTCAGATACGGCCACAAGCTGTGGGCGGAACTGAAGACCGGCCTGCTGCTCAAGGCGCGCATGCTGAACGAGCGCGGCGAGGTGATGGAGCAGTTCCATTTCACCGAAGTCGCGATCGGCGTGCCGCTGACCAAGGATGCAGTGACCCCACGCTTCGCCATACCCGCCTCACCGCAGCGCGAGACGGTCCAGGTACCGACAGACACCGGTTGGCTGGTGCAGAATCAGCCGGCCGGCTTCAAGAAGATCATGGAACTGCAGCGCCAGAAGCAGACCGGCGGTGGCCTGGTCTCGCACCTGGTGTTCTCCGATGGCCTCGCGGCGGTATCGGTGTTCATCGAGCCGATGCCCGCGGCCGGGATCGTTCCCGGTCTGACGCATCAGGGGGCCGTGAGCATCTACACGCGCCCGCTTTCGGATAAGCTCATCACCGTGCTGGGCGAAACGCCTCCCGTGACGGTGATGCAGATCGCCAATTCGGTCTCGCCCAAGTCGCGGTGAGATCGTCCCAGGCGTGACGCGCGCCGGCGCATTCCGCCGGCATGCGATCTATTGACGCGCGATCCGGATCGCGCCTTCTACGATCGAGGACGCTTGAACATGCTAAGAAGCCTCCTGCTCCTGGCAATGCTGTGGGCGCCGCTCGGGTTGCTTGCGCAAGGTCGCAACCTGCCCGACTTCGCGGATCTGGCGGATCAGCAGGGACCGGCCGTGGTGAACATCAGCACGACCTCCAGCCCGCAGGCGGAGCACAGCCTTCCCCCGGGCGCCGAGGAGGACCCGTTCTTCGACTTCTTCCGGCGCTTCGGCCCCCCGCAACCGCGCGATTACGAGGCGCGCTCACTGGGCTCGGGGTTCATCATCAGTGCCGACGGTCACATTCTGACCAACACGCATGTGGTGGAAGCAGCCGAGGAGATCACGGTACGCCTCACCGACAAGCGCGAGTTTCGCGCGAAAGTGGTCGGCACCGACAAACGCACCGACATCGCTGTGCTCAAGATCGAGGCCAATGCGCTGCCGGTGGTCAAGATCGGTGATCCGGCCGCCTTGCGGGTGGGCGAATGGGTGGTCGCGATCGGCTCGCCCTTCGGGTTCGACAACACGGTGACGGCAGGGATCGTGAGTGCGAAGGGCCGTTCGCTGCCGCAGGAGAACTTCGTGCCTTTCATCCAGACCGACGTGGCGATCAACCCCGGCAATTCCGGCGGGCCCCTGTTCAACATGCGCGGCGAAGTGGTCGGCATCAACAGCATGATCTTCAGCCGGACCGGCGGCTTCATGGGCGTGTCCTTCGCCATTCCCATCGACGTTGCCGTGGACGTCGCGCAGCAACTGCAGACCGGCGGTCGCGTGAGCCGGGGTCGGATCGGGGTGGTGATTCAGGAGGTGACCAAAGAGCTGGCGGAGTCCTTCGGTTTGCCACGGCCGGTCGGGGCACTGGTCAATTCGGTCGAAAAGGGCGGGCCGGCGGACCGGGCCGGCATTCAGGCCAGCGACGTCATCCTGACCTTCAACAACAAGGAAGTAGTGAGTTCCACTGAGCTGCCCCGTATCGTCGCCAGCGTCCGGCCGGGAACCAAGGTTCCGGTGCAGGTCTGGCGCAAGGGCGCACCGAAGGAACTGACGGTCGAAGTGGGGGAAACGCCCGATGAGCGCGGCAACCGCCCGCCGCAGGGTAGCCGGCCGTCGACGGAGCAGATCGGCAAGCTGGGTCTCACCCTGGCCGAACTGCCGGCGGAGGCCAGGAAGGAACTGAACGTATCCGGCGGCGTGCTGGTCGAGAATGCCGAGGGTCTGGCTGCCCGCGCGGGCATCCGTCCCGGGGACGTGATCCTCGCGGTCAACAACGTCGAGGTCAAATCGGTGGCGGAACTGACCAAGCTGCTCACGGGTGGGGAGAAAGGTCGCACCGTGGCGCTGCTCGTCAAGCGCGGACAGAGCTCGATCTACATCCCGCTCAAGCTCAACGGCAACTGATACGGGGCGCCTGAACCGGCATCGCCGCCACGCGCCCGGCCCGGCGCGGAGCCGGTCCGGCGGCCATCCGATCGCGCAGATGGATCGGCGCGGCGCTACCGCGGCGCGCTGCACAGCAAAATTCGCTAGAATCCGCGCTTTGCCTTCGCCTGCTCGCGCGGCAGCGTCCCTTGCACCGAACTGCATCCCGCCCTTCGCGCCTTCCGGCGCCCCTCGCTCCTGTCCTGCGAACCGCGGGAGCCTGACCTCCCAGCGACCCCCATGGAGCACATCCGCAACTTCTCGATCATTGCCCACATCGACCACGGGAAATCCACGCTGGCCGACCGTTTCATCCAGCTGTGCGGCGGGCTTTCCGATCGGGAGATGGAGACCCAGGTGCTCGACTCCATGGCGCTGGAGCGGGAACGCGGCATCACCATCAAGGCGCAGACGGCGGCGCTGCGCTACAAAGCGCGCGACGGCAAGGTCTATCTGCTCAATCTGATCGACACGCCCGGGCACGTCGACTTTTCCTACGAGGTGTCGCGCTCCCTGTCGGCGTGCGAAGGTGCGCTGCTGGTGGTGGACGCCTCGCAGGGCGTGGAAGCGCAGACTGTCGCGAACTGCTACACCGCCATCGAGCAAGGCGTCGAGGTGGTGCCCGTGCTGAACAAGATCGATCTCCCGTCCGCGGAACCGGAGCGCGTCATCGAGGAGATCGAGGACATCATCGGCATCGAGGCCGACGACGCCATCCGCTGCAGCGCCAAGACGGGCGATGGCGTGATCGACGTGATCGAGGGTGTGGTCACGCGCATGCCGCCTCCGCGGGGCGACCCGGAGGCGCCCCTGAAGGCGCTCATCATCGATTCCTGGTTCGACAACTACGTCGGCGTCATCATGCTGGTGCGCGTCGTGGACGGCGTGCTCGCGCCGAAGGACAAGCTTCTACTCATGTCCACGCAGGCACAGTACCTGTGCGAGCAGGTCGGCGTCTTCACGCCCAAGGCGGTCCAGCGCGAGTCGCTGTCGGCGGGGGAGGTGGGCTTCGTCGTCGCGGGCGTGAAGGAACTGGGCAACGCCCGCGTGGGCGACACCATCACGCTTGCCTCACGCCGCGCAGCCGAGCCCCTTCCGGGCTTCAAGGAGATCAAGCCGCAGGTGTTCGCCGGTCTGTATCCGGTCGAGGCGAACCAGTACGATGCGCTGCGCGATGCGCTGGAGAAACTGCGACTGAACGACGCCTCGCTGCGGTTCGAGCCGGAGACTTCGCAGGCACTGGGATTCGGCTTTCGCTGCGGCTTCCTCGGGCTGCTGCACATGGACATCGTACAGGAACGGCTCGAGCGCGAGTACGACATGGATCTCATCACCACCGCGCCGACGGTGGTGTACCAGGTGCAGCTGCGCGACGGTAGCGTGCTCGAGGTGGAGAATCCCTCACGTCTGCCGGACCTGTCGAAGGTCGAGGAGATCCGGGAGCCGATCATCACCGCCACCATTCTGCTGCCCAGCGACTACGTCGGACCGGTGATGACCCTGTGCAACAACAAGCGCGGCGTGCAGAAGAACATGCAGTACATGGGGCGGCAGGTGATGCTGACCTACGAACTGCCGCTCAACGAAGTGGTCATGGACTTCTTCGACAAGCTGAAGTCGGTGAGCCGGGGGTATGCCTCGCTCGACTATGAGTTCAAGGAGTTCAGGGCGGCCGACCTGGTCAAGCTGGACATCCTGATCAACGGTGAGCGGGTCGACGCACTGTCGCTGATCGTTCACCGTGCCACCTCGCAGTTCCGGGGCCGGGAACTGGTCGACAAGATGCGAGAACTCATTCCGCGCCAGATGTTCGATGTGGCCGTGCAGGCGGCCATCGGGTCGCACATCATCGCTCGCGAGACGGTGAAGGCGTTGCGCAAGAACGTGCTGGCGAAGTGCTACGGTGGCGACATCACGCGCAAGCGCAAGCTGCTGGAGAAGCAGAAGGCCGGCAAGAAGCGCATGAAGCAGATCGGGACCGTGGAGATTCCGCAGGAGGCCTTCCTGGCGATCCTGCAGGTCGAAGGCAAATAGAAGAAAGGCAGGCTCATGAACTTTGCCCTGGGGATGTTGATCCTCCTGCTCGTGACCGGCGGCGTGTGGCTGCTGGACCGGTTCCTTCTTTCCCCCGCCCGCCAGGCGCGCGTCAAGGAGGCGTTGCGCCGCGCCGAACCCAAGCTGGCCCTAAAGACTGGAGAGACCCAAGCCGATTACCAAGCCAGGCAGGATGCGGTCCTGGCGGAGGTTCACCAGACCGTGGGGCGCGAGCCCTGGTGGGTGGAGTACTCGAAGAGTTTCTTCCCCGTGATCCTGCTGGTGTTCGTGCTGCGGTCGTTCCTGGTGGAGCCCTTCAAGATACCGTCGGGCTCGATGATCCCCACCTTGCTGGTGGGCGACTTCATCCTGGTGAACAAGTTCACCTACGGGATCCGACTGCCGGTCATCAACGCAAAGGTGCTGGAAATCAACCAACCGAAGCGCGGCGAGGTCATGGTATTCCGCTATCCGGACGACCCCTCGCTCGACTACATCAAGCGCGTGGTTGGCATCCCGGGCGATGTCGTCGTCTACCGGGACAAGCGGCTGTCCATCAACGGGCAGCCGGTTCCGCTGGAATCCGCGGGTTCGTTCGAGTATCTGGAGGGTGGGCTGAACTACATTCAGGCCCATCGCTTCAGCGAGCGGCTCGGGGTGGCCGATCACTCGGTCCTGATCAACCCCAAGGCGCCGCCCGTGCAGTTGTCGAGCGTGCACCAGTTCCCGAACCGCGAAAACTGCGAGTACCGGGAGGACGGGTTCGAGTGCAAGGTGCCTGAAGGTCACTACTTCATGATGGGCGACAACCGCGACAGCAGCAGCGACAGCCGCTACTGGGGATTCGTGCCGGATCGCAACATCGTGGGCAAGGCCTTCATGATCTGGTGGAACTTCGGGGATTTCAGCCGCGTTGGGTCGAGGATTCATTGATGCGGAGGGAATCGCCATGCGCAAGCAACAAGGGCTGACCGTCACCGGGATGCTGATCGTCTCTGCCGTGCTCGTCTTCGTGGCCATCATCGGCTTCAGGCTCACGCCATCCTACATCGAGTACTTCACCATCAAGCGCGTGGTGAACGACATCGCCCTGGAGAACCGCGGCGGATCGGTGAAGGAGGTCATGTCGGCGTTCGACCGGCGCGCCCAGATCGACGACATCCGCGCCTTGAAGGGCCGCGATCTCGACGTGAGCAAGACCGGAGAAGGCTTCGAGATCCGCGCCGAGTACTCCGTCCTGGTGCCGCTGTTCGCGAACGTCAGCGCCCAGATCGACTTCGTGGCGGAGAACACCAACTGATGCCGGAAGGCACACCTCGCCCGGCGCGTTGCGCGCCGTCTGTCCGGTCGCGAGGATGGGCCCCGGCTGCAAAGCATTAGCGTGCGGATGCCACCGCGCGTCCTGATCGAACGACTCGGTCACTCTTTCCGTGCCCCGGAACTGCTGCGCCAGGCGCTGACCCACCGCAGTTTCGGTACGCCGCACAACGAACGCCTCGAGTTCCTCGGCGACGGGGTGCTCAACTGTGTCGTGGCGTCCCTTCTGTTCGAGCGCTTCCCGAGGTTGTCCGAAGGGCACTTGTCGCGGTTGCGTGCCTCGCTGGTGAACCAGGATACGCTGTCGCGCCTGGCCGGCGAACTGGCGCTGGGCGATCACCTGCAGCTGGGCGAGGGAGAACTGAAGAGCGGCGGATTCCGCCGCCCCTCCATCCTGGCCGATGCCCTGGAGGCCATCTTCGGCGCCGTGTACCTCGACGCTGGCTTCGATGCCGCCGCAGCGCTGATCGGACGCATCTACCAGCCGCTGCTCGACCGCCTGGATCCGAAGGCCCTCGGCAAGGACCCCAAGACGCTGCTGCAGGAGTATCTTCAGGGGCGGCGCCTGCCGCTGCCGGCCTACGCCGTGGTCAGCGTGTCGGGCGAGGCGCACGAGCAGCACTTCACGGTCGAGTGTGTCCTCGCCGAACTCGACATCCGGACGGAAGGCACCGGGCCGAGTCGGCGCGCGGCCGAGCAGGAGGCGGCGCGCGCCGCATACGAACAGGCCATACGGAAGGAATGAGCGGGCAGAGCGAGTTTCGCGCAGGTTATGTGGCGATCGTGGGGCGCCCGAACGTCGGCAAGTCCACGCTGCTCAATCGCCTGGTCGGACAGAAGCTCAGCATCACCTCGCGCCGCCCGCAAACCACGCGCGACCGGGTGCTGGGCATCCTCACGCGGCCCGATGCGCAGTTCGTGTTCGTCGACACCCCCGGTGTCCAGGCGACTCACGGCTCGCGGCTCAATCGCTACATGAATCGCTCCGCCACCCAGGCGCTGGAACAGGTCGATGCCGTGGTGCTGGTGGTCGAGGCGCTGCGTTTCGGCGCCCAGGATCGCAGGGTGCTGGCTGCACTGCCGGAAGGCACTCCCGTCGTGGCGGTGGTCAACAAGATCGACCGCCTGCCCGACAAGGCGGCGCTGCTTCCCTTCCTGGCCTCGCTGGCGCAGGCCTTCGCCTTCTGCGAAATCGTGCCGGTCAGTGCCGAGACCGGGGCCCAGATCGACCGATTGCTCGAGGTCCTGCGCCAGTATCTGCCGCCCGGCCCGCTCATCTTCGCCGAGGACGAGCTGACCGATCGCAGCGAGCGGTTCCTGGCAGCCGAACTGGTGCGCGAGAAGCTCTTCCGCCTGCTGGGGGAGGAAGTTCCGTACGCCGCCGCGGTGGAGATCGAGCGTTTCGAGCAGGAAGGCAATCTGCGCCGCATCGCCGCCAGCATCCTGGTCGAGCGCCCCGGTCAGAAGCCGATCGTGATCGGAAAGGGGGGCGAAAAGCTCAAGGCCGTCGGCACCCAGGCGCGCCACGACATGGAGAAGCTGTTTGGAGGCAAGGTCTTCCTGGAGCTGTTCGTGAAGGTGCGCGAAGGCTGGATGGACGATCCCGCCACACTGAAGCGACTCGGCTATGATTGACGCAGGCGCCGTCGCTCGGCGTGCGCGCTCCGATGTCGAACCTGCCGTGAATGCACCCGCACCCACGCCCATGCCCCGTCCGCGCGGCAGCGTCCGCGACGCGGAACCCGGCTACGTCCTGCATACCTATGCATTCAAGGAGACCAGCCTCGTCGCCGAGCTGTTCACCCGCAATGCGGGTCGCGTGGGACTGGTGGCAAAGGGCGCGCGGCGGCCGACATCGGCGATGCGCGGCGCGTTGATGGCGTTCCAGCCGTTACTGCTCACCTGGTCCGGCAAGTCCGAGCTCAAGGTGCTGCATCGCGCGGAATGGCAGGGCGGGCAGGTGCAGATGACGGGGCTGCCGCTGATCTGCGGCTTCTATCTGAACGAACTGCTGCTCAAACTCCTGCCGCGTGACGATGCGCACGAGGCTCTGTTCGATGGCTATGAGCAGGCGCTGGCGGAACTGCGCAACGGTGAGCCGGTGGCGCTGGTGCTGCGCCGGTTCGAGCGCCTGCTGCTGTCCGAACTGGGCTACGGCCTGGCGCTGACCAGCGATGCGCAAGGCGTGCCCATTGCCGCCGAGCGCGAGTATGTGTACGTGGTCGAGCGCGGGGCTGTGCCGGCCGATGGGACAGGTGCGGACAGCTCCCTGCCGGTGCTGCGCGGTGCCGCACTGCTCGCCATTGCGCGCGACGACTACCGCGACCCGGTCATCATGCCGCAGGCACGCGCACTGATGCGCTACATTCTCAACCACTATCTCGGCGGCAAGGAGCTGTACACGCGCCAGCTGCTAAGGGAGATGCAGCAACTGTGAAGCGCGACGGCACGATCCTTCTGGGCGTCAACATCGATCACGTTGCGACGTTGCGCCAGGCGCGCGGCACGCGATATCCCAGTCCGGTGCAGGCGGCATTGATCGCAGAGAGCGCAGGCGCGGACGTCATCACGTTGCATCTGCGCGAGGATCGTCGCCACATCCAGGATCGCGACGTCGAGGTGCTGCGCGAGGTGCTCACCGGCCGCATGAACCTGGAGAGCGCGATCACCGACGAGATGATCGCGATCGCCGCCCGGTTGCGCCCGCACGATGTCTGTCTGGTTCCGGAGCGACGGGCCGAGCGCACCACTGAGGGCGGCCTGGACGTGATCGGCCAGTTCGATGCCGTGCGCAGCGCCTGTGCCCGGCTCGCCGATGCCGGCGTGCGCGTCTCGCTGTTCATCGCGCCGGACGCCGCGCAGATCGATGCTGCGCAGCGCGCGGGCGCCCCGGTCATCGAGATCCACACCGGTGCCTACGCGGAAGCAACCGAGCCGAGCGCACAGGCGCAGGAACTCGCGCGCGTACGCGGTGCCGCGCGCCATGCGGCAGAACTGGGCCTGCACGTGAACGCCGGGCATGGCCTGCACTACCACAACGTGCAGCCGATCGCCGCCATCGCCCAGATCGTGGAGTTGAACATCGGTCATGCCATCGTCAGCCACGCCCTGTTCGTCGGCTTCGAGCACGCAGTCCGGGAGATGAAGGCCCTGATGCGCGAGGCGCGGCGCGGATGATCGTCGGCATCGGCACGGACCTGGTCGAGGTCCCCCGCGTCGAGGCGCTGCTGGCGAGCCATGGCGAGCGCTTCGCGCGACGCGTGCTGGCCGAGGTCGAATGGCCGGACTTCGAGCGCAGTGCGGTCAAGCCGCTCTATCTCGCGTCGCGCTTCGCCGCCAAGGAGGCATTCGCCAAGGCGCTCGGGACCGGCGTGCGCGCCCCTGCCTCGTTGCGCAACATCGGAGTGGCGCACGATGCGGACGGACGCCCGGTGCTGGCGCTCGCGCCCGCGCTCGACGCGCTGCTGCACGCGCGCGGGGTGGTGCGCAGCCACCTCAGCATCACCCACGAACGCAGCATGGCATGCGCATTCGTCGTGCTGGAGCGGGCATGAGCGAACCGGTGTCGATGCCGCTGGGGCCGGTGTTCCTGGACGTGGTCGGGTACTCGCTGACCGACGACGATCGCCGCCGCCTCCTGCATCCGATGGCCGGCGGCGTCATCTTCTTCGCACGCAACTTCGACTCGCCCGCGCAGATCCGCGAACTGGCGCTCGCGATCCGTGCGCTGCGCCCGCCGCGCCTGCTGATCGCAGTGGATCACGCGGGCGGACGCGTGCAGCGCTTTCGGACCGGATTCACCCGCATCGCTCCCATGGCCGCGCTCGGTCGCCGTTGGGAGCACGATCCGGCCGCGGCGTGTGCCGATGCCGAGGCCGTCGGTGCACTGATCGGCATGGAACTGGCCGCCTGCGGCGTGGACTTCAGCTTCACGCCGGTGCTCGACCTCGACTATGGCCCCAGTGCCGTGATCGGCGACCGCGCCTTTCACCGTGAGGCGACTGCCGTGGCGGAGCTGGGCGCAAGCCTGATGCGCGGCCTGCGCCATGCGGGGGTGGCCGCCGTCGGCAAGCACTTCCCCGGGCATGGCTTCGCCGCCGAGGATTCGCACGTGGCGATTCCCGTCGACGACCGGCCGCTCGCTCGGATCGAGGCCGAGGACATGCTGCCCTTCCGCGCCTTGATCGCGCAGGGCCTGCCGGCCGTCATGCCCGCCCACGTGATCTACCCGCAGGTGGACGATCGGCCAGCGGGGTTTTCGCGCACGTGGTTGCAGGACATCCTGCGCGGCCGCCTCGACTTCCGAGGCGCGATCTTCAGCGACGACCTGTCGATGGAGGCGGCCAGTGTCGCCGGGGACGCCCTGGGACGCGCTCAGGCGGCCCTGCAGGCTGGTTGCGACATGGCGCTGGTGTGCAACCGTCCCGATGCCGCGGAACGCATCCTGGCCGGTCTCGAACCCTGGCTGCCGCCGTCCGGCTGGCAGGCGCGTGTGCAGGCGTTGTACGCCCACGCGCAGCCGATGGGGTTGACCGCGCTGAGCGGCGATGCGCGCTGGCGGGCGGCGCGCGCGGTGGCCGACGCCCTGGTCGCCTGAGGCACAGCATGGCCGCGAGGGAATCCAGCCGCCGCCAGCCTCCGCGCGAGCACTCGCACGCGCACTCTCCGGGGGAACAGGGGCATGGCCATCATCACCACGATCACGGACGCGGACTGGCCGCCCACGCGCTCGCCTGGGCGATGGCGCTCACGCTCGGCTACGCCGCGGTCGAGTTCCTGGCCGGCTGGTGGTTCGGTTCGCTCGCCCTGGTCAGCGATGCCGGCCACATGGCCTCGGATGCCGCCGCGCTCGGTCTGGCCTGGTTTGCCGCCTGGCTGTCGCGCCGACCGCCGGGCGGGAAGCACTCGTTCGGACTGGCGCGCGCGGAGGTCATCGCCGCGTTCCTCAACGGCCTCGCCTTGCTCGCGGTGGTCGCGCTCATCACGGTCGAGGCGATCAAGCGGCTCATGCATCCCGGCGGCGAGGTGCAGGGACTGGGCGTCATGGTGGTGGCATTCATCGGTCTGTTGCTCAACGTTGCCGTGGCCTTCGTGCTCACGCACGGAGAGGCGACCCTGAACAAGCGCGCGGCGCTGCTGCACGTCATGGGCGACCTGCTCGGATCGTTCGCGGCGCTGCTCGCGGGCGCCGTCATCTACTTCACCGGCTGGAAGCCGATCGACCCGATCTTGTCGCTGGTCATCGCGGGGCTGATCCTGCTGTCGACGCTGCACCTGCTGCGCGAGACGTTGCACGTGCTGATGGAGGGCGTGCCACGCTACCTGCAGCTGGATCAGGTCGGTCGCGCGCTCGCGCAACTGCCGGAGGTACGCGAGGTGCACGACCTGCACATCTGGAACATCTCGTCGGGACAGATCGCTCTATCCGCGCACATCCGCGTGGATCGCCTGGACGGCTGGCCGCTGCTGCTCGCGCACGCCCGCCGGGTGCTGCACGAGCGCTTCGGCATCGAGCACGTCACGCTGCAGCCGGAGGTCGGGGGTGGAGCGAGCGGGGAGCAGGCCGTGATCCGGCTGATGCGGCGGCGCTGACCAAGATTTGACTGTTTGCGCGCACCGGCGCTGCTAGACTCGGGGCATGGACTTCGACCCCGCTCACTGGCTGAAGCTGGCGCAGGACGATCCGCACGCATTCGAGTGCGCGCGCCTGGAGGCCATCGAGACCCTCATCGCCGCGGCGCCCCCCGACATCCAGGACCGCCTGCGCGGCCTGCAGTGCCGCATCGACCTGGAACGGCGCAAGGCGAGGACCCCGCTGGGTGCGGCGGTGCGCCTGCAGAGCCTGATGTGGGACCGCTTCGAGAGTCTGCGCGCGGCACTGAACGATGTGCGCAACCTCGACTTGAACAGCCTGAAGCCCGAGGCCACACCGCGGCCGTCGGCCCGGATCATCCCGTTCCAGCGCGCGCGGGAGCACGACGCCGGAGACGCAGCCGGATCCCGATTCTCGCCGTGATGATGGCAACCTGCCCGCCGCGGCGATAGCCGGCGAGGAGGTTCCTACGCCCGCTCGATGTACTCGCCCGAGTCGGTGTTGATCTTGATCTTCTCGCCCTGTGCCACGAACGGCGGCACCTGCACCACCAGACCGGTTTCGCAGGTCGCCGGCTTGAACGATCCGGTCGCCGTGGCACCCTTCAGGGTCGGTTCGGTCTCGGTGATGGTCAGTACCACGCTCGGCGGCAGCTGGACGCCGATCGGGCGCTCGTTGTGGAAGTTCACCTGCACCGTCGTATTCGGCAGCAGGTACTCGATCTGGCCTTCGAGCAGCTCGGCCGTCAGATTCAACTGCTCGTAGGTTTCCTTGTCCATGAACACGTAGCTGCTGCCGTCCGCGTACAGATACTCCATGTCGCGGGACTCCACGAAGGCGCGCTCGATCTTCTCGTCGGTGCGGAAGCGCTGGTTGCCCTTGGTGCCGCTCTCGACGTCCTTCATTTCCACCTGCATGAACGCGCCGCCCCGACCGCCGACGTGTACGTGGTAGCTCTTGAGGACGCGCCAGACGCGCTTGTCCCATTCGATCAGGTTGCCGGCACGGATTTCGGTGGCGAGGACTTTGGCCATGGCTGGATCGCTATATGCGGAAGAAACGGGGCGCATTCTACCGGAAGGGCGGGCAATGGCCTATTGCACCCGTGTGCGCACGCCGCCGTGCCGGGCGGATTCCACAGGCGGAGGGCTATAATTCCTCGATCGCCTCACCGACCCCCCCCAGGCCCTGTTCGCATGACCAAACTTCCCGCGCACGCGCGCAGCCCGGGACCGGTATCGGTCGCCGAAGCCGCGGAAGCGCCCGGCATCGCGGAGAAGGTCGCTTCGCTGCCCCACCTGCCCGGTGTCTACCGCATGCTGGGTCGAGAGGGCGAGGTGCTCTACGTCGGCAAGGCGCGCGATCTGCGCAAGCGCGTGGCGTCCTACTTCCAGCGCACCGCGACCCTGGCGCCGCGCATCCAGGTCATGGTCGGACAGGTGCGCGACCTCGCGACCACCGTCACGCGCTCGGAGTCCGAAGCGCTGCTGCTCGAGAACAACTTCATCAAGGCGTTCTCGCCGCGCTACAACATCCTCTACCGCGACGACAAGTCGTATCCCTACCTGCAGATCAGCGGCCACCGCTTCCCCAAGCTCGGTTTCTACCGCGGTGCGCTGGACAAGGACAACCGCTACTTCGGGCCGTTTTCGAGCGCGAGCGCCGTGCGCGAGAGCATCGCGCTCATGCAGAAGGTGTTTCAGCTGCGGACCTGCGAGGACACGGTGTTCGTCAACCGCTCGCGTCCCTGCCTGCTGCACCAGATCCGCCGCTGCACCGCGCCCTGCGTCGGCGCCATCGACGCAGACACCTACGCGGAGGACGTGCGCAACGCGGAGTTGTTCCTGCAGGGGCGCGACGACGAGGGGCTCGACAAGCAGGAGCAGCAGATGCAGCAGGCGTCCGAACGGCTCGACTTCGAGGCCGCCGCCCAGTACCGGGACCAGATCCGTGCACTGCGTGGCGTACGCCAGACCCAGTTCGTGGCGAGCGAGCGCGCGCGCGACGTCGACATCGTGGCATTGGTCAGCGAAGGCGGCGCGTTGTGCGTCAATCTGGTCACCGTGCGCGGCGGCATTCACCGCGGGGACAAGTCCTTCTTTCCGGACCACGGCGAGGGCTACGCCCCGGAGCAGGCGCTCGAGGCCTTTCTGAGCCAGCACTACCTGGGGCGGCAGGCGCCGCCGCTGGTGCTGGTGAATGTCGAGGTCGACGCCGCCGCGCTCAGCGCGTTGCTTGCCGAGCAGAGCGGACACGACGTGCAGATCAGCAGCAGCGGCTACGGCGAGCGACGCGCCTGGCTGACCATGGCGGAGACCAATGCGCGCCTGGCGATCGGGCAGCGCCTGCAGCTCGCCGCCTCGCAGGAGGCCCGGCTGGCGAGTCTGCAGGCGGCGCTGGCGCTGCCGGCGACCGTGCAGCGTATCGAGTGCTTCGACATCAGCCACACCGGCGGCGAGGCGACGGTCGCCTCGTGCGTGGTGTGGGATGATGGCGGCATGCGCAAGGATCAGTATCGCCGCTACAACATCGAGGGCATCGGCGCGGGCGACGACTATGCCGCCATGCGCCAGGTGCTCGACCGGCGCTATCGCAAGGTAGTCGGAGGGGAGGGCAGGTTACCCGACCTGATCCTGATCGACGGGGGCAAGGGGCAGATCTCCAGCGCCGTGAGCGTGATGGAGGAGCTCGGGCTCGGGCAGGTCGCCCTGGTGGGGGTGGCCAAGGGCGAGGCGCGCAAGCCCGGGTTGGAGCAGCTCGTCATTCCCGGGCGCGCTGACACCATCCACCTGCCCAAGGATCATCCGGGCCTGCATTTGATCCAGCAGATCCGGGACGAAGCGCATCGATTCGCCATTACCGGCCATCGGGGACGTCGGGCCAAGGCCCGGCGGACGGCGACACTCGAGAGCATTGCCGGCGTGGGTGCCAAGCGGCGTCAGCGCCTGCTGGCACGCTTCGGCGGGTTGCGCGGCCTGATGGCGGCGAGCGCCGACGAGATTGCCCAGGTGGACGGCATCAGCCGCGAACTGGCCGACCGCATCTACCGGCACCTGCACTGAGGATCGGGCTCATGACGATGAATCTCCCGAACCTGCTGACGTGGCTGCGCATCCTGCTCATCCCGCTGTTCATCGGGGTGTTCTACGTGCCCGATGCATGGCTCACCCTGCACGAGCGCAACATCACGGCGACCGGTCTGTTCGCCTTCGCGGCCATCACCGACTGGCTGGATGGCTACCTGGCGAGGGCGCTGAATCAGACGTCCGCCTTCGGCGCCTTCCTCGATCCGGTGGCCGACAAGCTCATGGTGGCGGCCGCGCTCATCCTGCTGGTCGATCTGCAGCGGGCGGACGCGCTGATCGCGGTGGTGATCATCGGCCGGGAGATCGCCATCTCCGCGCTGCGCGAGTGGATGGCCAAGATCGGCCAGAGCCGCAACGTCGCCGTGCACTTCCTGGGCAAGCTCAAGACCGGGTGCCAGATGGCCGCCATCCTCATGCTCCTGTACCACGATCCCCTGCTGGGAATCCCGATTCAGCCCCTGGGCACGGTGCTGATCTACGTGGCGGCCCTGCTGACCCTCTGGAGCATGGGCTACTACCTGCGCCGGTCCCTGCCGTCGATGGACTTGAACGGGGACAAAAAATCCTTATAATTCCGTCTTCGTTGCGCGGGAATAGCTCAGTGGTAGAGCACAACCTTGCCAAGGTTGGGGTCGCGAGTTCGAGCCTCGTTTCCCGCTCCAGTTTTGCAAGGGAAATCGAAGTGGCAACACTTCGTTTTCCCTTTTTAGTTTCAGCAAGTCTCCGGCGCTAGGTTCCTCGCGGCGCAGCCCGGCCAATCCTGGCCGGCTCGGGTTGCATTCGACACGCGATCGCCGGACATGCCGTCGGCGCGTCCGAGCGTCCGGCCCCCTGGCGGGGTGGCAGAGTGGTTATGCAGCGGCCTGCAAAGCCGTGTACGCCGGTTCGATTCCGACCCCCGCCTCCACCTTTCGCCTCTCGACTTTTCCTACGCGACAAGAGGTGGCATTGCTTCTCGCGCTTCGTCGCAGTGGGCGTTTGCGCTATACGCCTCATCGTCAACCCGCAAACCGATGAGGAAATCGTGTCGTATCACACCATGCCCGCGGCCGGCCGCACGCCCCGGCGCGTGGGCGCGGGGGGCGACCGGCGAATTGCCGAGTACGTCAGAGCTTTGGCGCGTCTCCGGAATTGAGCCGTGCCTTGCGGGCCTGTGCTTCGAGATCCGCCAGCCACTTCGCTGTCGCCTGCATGGCGGCGACGCCGTGACCAGGGTCGGTCATTTGGAACTCCATCGTCACCACGGATGAGCCGCCTGGCGCGGTCGTCAGCTTTGCTTGCAGGACCGGGCTGCATTGGGTGGGATCCGCGGGCGCCAATTTGTTCCTCTGCTGCAGCTCGTACCACCGAAGGTTCGGTGCCTGGGAAACGGGTGGCAGCAGGAGTCCTTTGTCCACCTTACCGCACGGCTTGCGGTTCGCCTCTGCCCAGCCGAACTGCGTGGTGACGTGCCCAATGCCGTACTTCGATTCGGTCGTCGGCTTGCCGTACTTCTGCGTGACCGTACTGATCATCCTCTCCAGGGCTGGCGGGTCAGCGTAGGAGCTCAACGTGCGGCGCAGGCTGATCACGCGCTGTTCGAGCGGCGGTGCCGAGAATTCCACCTGGATGGTTTCGCCGTCCTGGCCAGTCTTTGGCACCCGGACGACCAGGCCCGATTTGAACGATTCGGTCTCCTGCTGCTTCGCTCCGTCGTGATAGGTGAACTTGAGGGAGTTCGTGGTCACCTGGGCCTGGGGGGAGTGCGCCTTGATGGCGGCGAGCGCTTCCTGCTCGGTCATGCCTAGCTTGATGCCGACGATATCCCAGGGCGCAGCCTGAAGCGACGTGGCAGAACAGAGCAGTGCAGCGAGGGCGAGGCGGCGGCGACAAAAGGTCCACAGCGTTGCATGGGTGATGCGATGGGTCATCCGTTCATTCCTGACATGTTGGACATAGGCTTCGATACCGGCCCAAGGCCGGCCGGACAACTTGTAGCATGGGCACCACCGGCGCTTCAACAGGAACGAACGTCGAGCTTCCCGCTATACGGGCGATTGTCCGATCGCGACGCGTCCCTCACGCGGCAACGGCGGGCGCTACCGATGCCTGTTGATTGACGGCGGAGAGGATGGCCCGCAGCGAGGCTTCGACGATGTCGCTGCTGCGGCCGACACCGCAGTAGCGATTGCCCTCGATGTTGAGCTGCACGTAGGTGACGGCTTCGGCCCCGGCGCCCGCGCTGGAACTGAGCGTGTGTTCGCTGTACTCCACGAGCACGAGGCGCTTGCCGGTGTGCTGCTCCAAGGACGCGACGAAGGCGCCGACCACGCCGGACGCCTTGCCGCGCAGCGCCAGCGTGGTTCCACGAACACGCAGCATGGCAGTTAGGCGGTCCTCGTCGTGTTCGCGCGTGACCTGATAGCCGGTGAGTTCGTAGGGCGAGTGCTGGCCGAGATAGTGCTCCTCGAACAGCTGCACGATACGCGCGGGTTCGACTTCGCTCGCGGTGCTTTCCGCATATCTCTGCACCACACCGCTGAAGTCGACCTGCAGCCAGCGGGGAAGCTGAAAGCCCGCGTGCTGCTCGAGCACGTAGGCCACACCGCCCTTGCCCGACTGGCTGTTGATGCGGATCACCTCCTGGTAGGAGCGGCCGAGATCGGCCGGATCGATGGGCAGGTACGCGACCTCCCACGGATCGGCGTCCGAGCGCTTCGCGAGGCACTTCTTGATCGCGTCCTGGTGACTCCCCGAGAACGCAGTGAACACCAGCTCGCCGGCGTACGGGTGGCGGGGATGCAGCGGAATCTGCGTGCAGGCGGTGACGCAGCGGATGATCTCGTCCATGCAGGAGAAGTCGAGCCGGGGATCGACGCCCTGGCTGTAGAGGTTCATGCCCATCGTCACGATGTCCATGTTGCCCGTGCGCTCGCCGTTGCCGAGCAACGTGCCCTCCACGCGATCGGCCCCCGCCATGACGG